>JAFGPQ010000358.1 GCA_016936115.1 Spirochaetales bacterium
AAGGGGGACGGGGCTGACGCAGAACGGCTTGGATAACAGTTGGAATATACCCTGCCATCCCATTCTCAATTCTCAATTCTCAATTCTTCATCCCCTCCCCTTCGCACATTAATAAGGAACTATACCTTAAAAATCTTCATCTCAACTTCCACATCTTTGATGTTATCCACGATATGATTCACGGAGCCGTTCAGATTCTCCATAGCCAGACTGATCTGATCAATCCCCTGCTGTATTTCCTCTACGGCCTCAACCGTATTATCCGCCACCTTCCCCATAGAAAGAGACGCCCTGTTCAACTCGTCAAGGCGACCGTTCATATTTCGTGAATTATCTCTAACTCCCGCGGATATATCCTGCAGGGTAGATACGGCTTTGTTGATTTCCCCGGCTCCGATTGAGAGCTCATCCATGGCTCGAGTTATTTCCGTAAAGACCTGATCAGTTTCTCTGGCGATATCCCCGGCTCTATTGAATATGGAGGAACTTCTGTCTGTGGAGGTTTCCAGCTGCTTGATGAGATCCACATTCTTCTTAAGGGTAGCTTCGATAGAGGCGGCATTGGCGGCGGATGACTCGGCAAGCTTCCTGATTTCCCCTGCCACCACACCGAAACCTTTCCCCAGATCTCCCGCATGGGCAGCTTCAATCGAGGCATTCATGGAGAGCAGATTGGTCTGATCGGCAATATCATTGATCAATCCTGTTATGTTAAGTATCTCCTGTATGGAACTTGTGAGATGATCTACGGACTGTTTAGCCAGGACGATTTCCTCGATCCCTTCATGGGTCGTATCCAGAAGCTCCCTGACCGATTCCCGTTTCCCCTTGGCCTTGGATGCGACCGTGCTGATACTGGCTGTCATTTCTATGATAGCCGCGGTGGATTCCTCTACGGCGGATACCTGGTCCCCGATCTGTTCATCCAGGGAGCGGATATCCTTTTCAATACTGTCGAATCCCCGATTTACTTCACCGATGTGTTCACCCAGATTCCCGGTGAGATCTCTGATAATCTGAGAGTTTTTCCCGATCTGACGAACCGAGGCTGTTGTCTCCTCCGATGTGCTGACAAGTTCTTCGCTATTTCCCAGAGCCGAGGAAAGGGCGTTCTGGGCGGACCGGACGATATGGGCCAGCTTGCGGACAAAGGTATTGAATGCCTGGGAGAGTCGGATAATCTCCTCGCTTCCCTTCACCTGCATTTCCCTTGTAAGATCCCCTTCGCCGCTGGAAATATCCTCCAGGGTCGTTGCAGTATCTTTGATAGCACGGCTCAGCAGATATCCCATCATGCCGGCAGCAATACAAACGGCGACTGCCAAAACGACGGCAATAATGGAAAGCCGTAAAACAGCTTTGCCGATATATCCCTTTAATATTCCCGAATAATCCAGGACCCGGTCATCGATATCATCAATATAATTGCCAGTCCCCACAATCAACCCGTAATAGCCGGACTGAAGGGTATAACCTCTTTTAGGCTGGGGTTCACCCTCTCCCTCCTTGGGGAACCAGTAGTCCGTAAATCCACCTCCCGTTGTCCCCTTCTGTATGAGGCTCTTTATCATTTCGAAACCGTTCACATCCTTCAAATCCAACCGATTTGTTCCCTCAGTGGGCTTGCCGTAGAGAATCCGGTTTGTCCCGTCCGGATCATCTCCCCAGAAATATCCCGATACCCCGTACCGGGCTTCCCTTACCATATGATAGGCAATCAGTTTGGACTGGTCCTTTGTTATAACCTGATCGTTTACCAGTTTTTCCAGTGAGTCCATCATAGTCACCACTGTTGAGACCTGATCCTTGATCTGTATATCAAAGGAATCGCGCAACAGGGAATCGATAATCTCAAGGGAAGTATCCTTTATCTGATTATTCACATCAATGAGAAAGAACATCATTACGGCAAGAATGGCTAATCCAAGCCCGGCCCCGGAAAGGGCCAGCTTAATCCAGATTTTTTTCATATTTCGCTCCAAGAGTAAATCCTACCTACAGTATAGATGATGTAAACCATTTTTCAAGATTTTTCTTCGGCGGATGGGCTGAACGCCCTCTGGCACGACAGAATGAAAATATCTATAATGGGCCCATGGAAAAGAAATACTACTCATATAACGACATTCACAGGACGGTTAAGGTTCTGGCGGATAAGGTCAAAGCCAGCCATCTCAAGCCGGAAATCATGGTTGCCATCGGGGGGGGCGGCTTCATCCCCGCACGCATTCTCAGGACTTTCCTCGATATTCCCATCTATACGGTCAGCATCGCCCTTTACGAGGGAAAGCAGACGGGAGAGCGGGGTCCCCAGATCACCCAGTGGCTCGATAAACCGGATGAGCTGATTGAAAACCGCCGAATTCTGATTGTGGATGAAGTTGATGATACGGGTACGACCATTGCTTTCTGTACGGAACAGCTGGAGAAATACAAACCCGCCGAAGTGGGACTGGCTGTTCTGCATCGCAAGGACAAGCCGAAAAAGGCGGAGCTTCCCAAAATGGTGGACCACTATTTTTGCGGAGAGGAACTGGGAGACGAATGGATTTGTTATCCCTGGGACGCCCTGGATATCGACAACCGGTAGTACTATGCGAAAGAAGATATTCATCCTTTGCTTTCTGTCGGCTACCTTTCTTCTGACGGCTCTGGCTGATCCGGAGAGTTCCGTAGTGCTGGATCCTTCCGTGAAAACCGGGACTCTGGAGAATGGTCTGACCTGGTACGTTCAGGAGAACGATCTGCCGGCTGACCGGGCGGAACTGCGCCTTGTTATCAGAGCGGGATCGGTTCTGGAAGAGGAGAATCAGCGGGGTCTTGCCCATTTTCTGGAGCATATGGCCTTTAACGGAACGGATAAATATCCCCGCAACGAGCTGGTGGATTATCTTCAATCCCTGGGAATGGAATTCGGGCCGGAAATCAACGCGTCCACCTCCTTTGATCAGACGGTCTACAAGCTGACAGTCAACACGTCCCGGGAAGGGGAGCTGGAGGAAGCCCTGTCAGTTCTGGAGGAGTGGGCCTTTCATATAGACCTGACCCAGGAAGAAGTTGACCGGGAGAAGCCGGTTATTCTGGAGGAAAGGCGGATGGGCCGGGATGCCACGGGACGGATGACAGAAAAAAGCTATCCCCTCCTCTACCCCGATTCCCGTTACGGAGTCCGTCTGCCCATTGGCCGGGAAGAGGTGGTTCAGAACGCCTCCGCGGAGGAGCTGGAACAGTTCTACCGCAACTGGTACCGGCCGGATCTCATGACGGTTGTTGTGGTGGGAGATAGTGACGGCGAAGAAACGGCGAACCTGATCAGGAATCACTTTTCACGTTACACCAACCCCGCCGATGCTCCGGAAAGACCGGAATATCCCATTCCCGACCACGAGGGCCCCCTTTATAGCCTGCAGAGCGATGATGAGGCCACCGTAGCGTCCCTGGAGATTACCAATAAATTCGAACCGGCCATAACCGATTCGCCACAGGGATGGGACCGTTTTTTCACGGAACAGCTCTTCATTGCCATGTTTAACAACCGAATTTCAGAACTGCTGGGACAGGGAACACCCCCCTTCATCAACGGTTATGGGGGCAGCACCGCCATCAGCCGGGAGAAGCACCTCTTCCAGTGGGGCGTCATGACCAATCCGGGAGAACTGCAGCGGGGATTCCGCGCCTTCTGGACCGAAGTGGAAAGGGTCAGACGGTTCGGTTTCACCGAGGGGGAACTCCAGCGGGCAGGGGAACAGATTATGTCGGGCTACGACTATATGATCAAGGAGAAACTCCCCTCCTCCTCTCTCTCATCGATTATCCTGTCCGCGATTACCACCGGGGACAGCCTGACCTCCCTTGAATGGGAACGGGAAAGACTGATAGATCTTTTGAGCAGGATTACACCGGAGGAGGTGCGCCGGACAGGTGACAAATGGTTCACCGACAATAACCGGGTCATTTCCTTCATGGGTCCCAAGGCCCCCCGGAAAGAGCAGATCCGGCAGGTCATGATTGAGGTAAAGGAGACGGAACTGACACCCTACGAAGAAGGGAAGGTGTTCTCCACCCTTATGGATCAGCTTCCCCGACCGGGAACGGTAGCACAGAAGGAGTACCGGGAGGACCTGGACCTTCATATATGGACCCTGTCCAACGGACTCAAAGTCTACCTGAAGCAGACCGATTTCAAGCAGAACGAAATTCTTTTCAAGGCGATCAGCCCGGGAGGGGCATCCCTCGTTCCGGAGAGCGACCTTATTTCGGCGGCTCTGGCTCCCGCTGCGGTGAGTGAATCCGGCCTGGGCCTGATGACTTCCACCGAACTGGAGCAGTTCCTGGCGGGAAAAACCCTCTCACTTCAGCCTTCCATAGATGACTACTGGGAGAGTCTCAACGGCTTCTCCACTCCAGAAGATCTTGAATACCTGATGCAGCTGACCAGTCTCTACTTCTCGGCTCCCCTCTACCGTCCCGGCGGATGGGAAGCCTACAGGAGCCGACTGGCCGCCTATCTGGAACAGCAGGAGAAGGATCCCATGGTCCAGTACGGACGCATGCTGAACCAGACCGTATTCATGGGCCACCCCCGGTCCCGGATGCTCACCTTCGAATCCCTGAAAGAGATGGACTATGACCGGGCCTACGGGATCTTCCGGCAGCGCTTCTTCGATGGGGACGATTTCGCCTTCTATTTCGTAGGGAATCTGGACCTCTCCATCATGGAGGATCTGCTCTCACGTTATGCTGCGTCCCTCGTCACGGTGGAGGGGAATGAGAACTGGCAGGATGTGGGACTCCGGTACAACCAGAGCGCCATGGAGCGAATACTCGAAGCCGGAACGGAGGAGAGGGGTTTCGTATCCCTGGTTATAAGCGGTGACGCGGACTGGTCCTACGGGGAGGCCTATCTCCTGTCCGCCCTGGGCGACTGCCTGGAAAACCGGCTCCTGGAAACGCTGCGTGAGGAATACGGCGGGGCTTATACGGTAACGGTCTCTCCGCGCATGCACAAGGTCCCCGTTCCGGAGTACATTTTCACGGTGCAGTTCTCCTGCGACCCGGATCGGACCGACGAACTGATCAGCCTCGTCACCGATGAGATGGAGTTCTTCAGAAGCGGGGGGGATATCTCCTCCTACGTTAACGACACGAAGGAAGCCCGTCTCCGGAGTTTTGAGGAGAACCGGGAAAACAACGGGTGGTATCTCTACAATCTGAGCTACCTTCTTTCCCGCAATGAGGATCCTACCCTGTTCCTTAAGGGTAAAGAATTTGCCCGGGATCTTACCGATGAACAGATACGGGATACGGCTCTGCGTTATCTGGATACGGAAAGAATGGAGAAGATCATTCTCAAACCGGAGAATTGATCCGGTCCTTTTTGTAAACGGACGGTATAGATTCGTTAAAAAAATATCCTGAAACCTCTTTCCGGCCCTTGTAACGGGGCCGGATTTTCCCTATTATTGTGCATGATCGGGATTCTTCTCCGAAGAGCAGAGAGAAATTAGCAGATATTCAGACAATATAAATTGTTCATTGGCGTACGAATCTCAATTTTTTGAATTAATTCATTTCAGGAGTGACATATGGGAGTTGGATTAACCATTACCGTTGTAGGGATGCTGGTTGTATTCTCTTTCCTGGCTCTTCTCGTCGTATTCTCCAGACTCATGTCTGTGATTATCGTCAAGTTCTTCCCCGAAGCGGAAGAACCGGAGAAGCCGGTAAGAAGAACCGTAGGAAGTGCGGATACGGACGTTGCGGTAGCCATCGCAGCTGTCAAGGCTTTTACAAAATCTTAAAGAGGAATTTATGAGCAAGAAAAAGATTAATTTTATGTGTACCGCTTTCCGTGACGGATTCCAGTCCGTTTACGGAGCCAGAGTATTGACCGAGGATTTCATTCCCGCCGTGGAAGCTGCCGTAGCAGCTGGAATCAATCACTTCGAAGCCGGCGGCGGCGCCCGTTTTCAGGCTCCCATTTTCTACTGTAACCAGAGTGCCTTCGATATGATGGACCAGTTCCGCAAAGCGGCCGGTCCCGATGCGGACCTGCAGACCCTCGCCAGAGGTGTCAACGTGGTAGGCCTCTCCTCCCAGAGCCGGGACATCATCGATCTCCATGCCAAAATGTTCAAGAAGCACGGAATCAGCACGATCAGAAACTTCGACGCCCTGAACGACGTTAACAACCTGATCTACTCCGGCCAGTGCATCCACGACGCCGGCCTGAGACATGAAGTTGTCGTTACCATGATGGCCCTTCCTCCCGGAGCCTCCGGAGCTCACGATCCCGAATTCTACGAAGGGGTTCTCAAGAAGATTCTCGATGCGGGCATTCCCTATGACTCCGTCTGTTTCAAGGACGCCTCCGGGACTTCCACTCCCGCTGTTGTTTACGAAACTATCAAACGGGCCAGAAAACTTCTCGGTCCCGATATGAACCTGACCTTCCACAGCCATGAGACCGCCGGTGTATCCATCCAGCAGTACATGTCCGCCATCGAGGCAGGCGCTACTCAGGTAGACCTCTCCATGGTTCCCGCTTCCGGCGGTACCTGCCAGCCCGACATCATGACCATGTGGCACGCCCTGAGAGGCACCGACTACGATCTGGGCATTGATCCGGACAAAGTTATGGAAGCGGAAGAAGTGTTCAAGGAGTGCATGGAGGATTACTTCCTGCCCCCCGAAGCCACCCAGGTCAACCCCATCATCCCCTTCTCCCCCCTCCCCGGCGGAGCGCTGACGGCCAATACCCAGATGCTGCGGGACAACGGTCTGATGGACAAATATCACGACATTACCAAAGCCATGGGCGAAGTTGTCATGAAGGGCGGTTACGGTACTTCCGTTACTCCCGTATCCCAGTTCTACTTTCAGCAGGCCTTCAACAACGTCATGTTCGGACCCTGGGAAAAGATCGCCGACGGTTACGGCAAGATGGTTCTCGGTTACTTCGGAAAGACTCCCGTTGAGCCCGATGCGGAAATAAAGAAACTCTGCCAGGAGAAGATGGGTCTGGAACCCACCGACGAACTGGTTGTGGACATCAACGACAGGAATCCCGCCCTGGGTATCGACGCGGCCAAGAAAATGCTCACCGACAACGGCATCACCGATCTGTCCGATGAGAATATCTTCATCGCCGCCGCCTGTCTGGACAAGGGCATCATGTTCCTCAAGGGCGAAGCTAAGGTTAACGGCGTAAGAAAGGGTGCCAAGAGCGCCGCTGCCGCCGGAGACTCGGAAGGGCGTTACACCGTTTCTGTTAACGGCAAGAAGTACGGCGTACAGATCGAGGGCAACAAGGCTGTTGTCAACGGGAAAACCTATGACATTGACGTTGCCGAAGGTATCGACGAAGCTGCCATTGCCGCTCCCGCCGCATCCGCCGGCGGAGCCGGTCAGCCCGTTAAGGCTCCCATGCCCGGTCTCGTACTGAGACTGCCCCTCGCCGTAGGCGATGAGGTAGAAGTGGGTGATGAGGTCATCGTTCTGGAAGCCATGAAGATGGAACAGCCCGTAAAGGCTTCCGTCGCCGGTGTGATCAAGGCCATCAACGTTAACCAGGGCGACCAGGTCAAGGCCGGTCAGGTTCTGGCTGAAATCGGCTGAGAAACCCGGCAAGGAGAAATTAAATGTTAAGTGATTCTTTAGTAGAACTTTGGCGCTCCACCGGGATTTACGGTTTTCTGCTTCCCGGCGGATGGGGTAATTTCGTCATGATCGCCGTAGGGCTTCTTCTGCTCTACCTGGCAATCAACAAGGAATTCGAGCCCCTGCTTCTGGTTCCCATCGGATTCGGATGTATATTAAGTAATATTCCCTTTGCGGAAATCGCCGCTCATACCACCCTGACTGGAGAAATGGTGGACCACGCTTTTCATCTGCATGAGGTGTCCGGCGGCTTCATCGGTATGTTTTATGATTTTGGTGTTTCTTCGGGTCTTTTCCCGCTGATCATCTTCATGGGCGTAGGCGCCATGACCGACTTCGGTCCCCTCCTGGCAAACCCCAAGACCCTCCTTCTGGGTGCGGCCGCACAGTTCGGTATCTTTATCGCTCTGCTCGGTACGGTTGCCCTTGAGATGATTCCCGGATTCAGCTTCGTAGAAGGCGGCATGGCCCAGTCCATCCTGCACGTGGCCGGTTCCATCGGTATCATCGGCGGGGCGGACGGCCCTACGGCTATTTACGTGACCAGCCGTCTGGCTCCCAACTACCTGGGTGCCATCGCGGTAGCGGCCTACTCCTATATGGCTCTTGTTCCCATCATCCAGCCTCCCATCATGAAGGCTCTGACCACGGAGCACGAAAGAAAGATCAAGATGGAACAGCTGAGACACGTTACCAAGACGGAGAAAATCATTTTCCCCGTTGCCGTTCTGTTCCTGTGTATCCTTCTTCTTCCCAGTGCGACTCCCCTTCTGGGTGCCCTGATGTTCGGTAACCTGTGTAAGCAGTCCGGAGTTGTTGACAGACTCTCCAACACTATGGAGAATGCTCTGATGAACATCGTCACCATCATGCTGGGTCTTTCCGTAGGTTCCAAGATGCAGGCGGAGAAGTTCCTGAATGTGACCACCCTGGGTATTCTGGCGCTGGGTCTTATCGCTTTTGCCATCGGTACCACCATGGGTGTTCTTCTGGCCAAGCTGATGAACGCTCTGAGCAAAAAGCACCCCATCAACCCCCTTATCGGATCCGCCGGTGTTTCCGCCGTACCCATGGCGGCCCGTGTTTCCAATAAGGTCGGTCTGGAGTACGATCATGAAAACTTCCTGCTCATGCACGCCATGGGCCCCAATGTGGCGGGAGTTATCGGTTCTGCCGTAGCGGCAGGTGTTTTGCTTGCTCTGGTTCCCGTATTCGGCGCCTAAGCAACGAATAGCATTGATTTGAGTTATTGATAACGCGGATATTCGTGGATATCATCGATGGGATGATCCTCTTGCGAGGGGATCATCCTTTTTTTTCTGAATATATAATATTTTAGGAGTTTTTTTATGTCCGACAGCAACAGCACAGCCAATCCGGCGCCCCTGGGGCTTCTGGGATTCGGCATGACCACGATTCTTTTGAATTTTCACAATGCCGGTTTCTTTCCCGTCAACAGCATGATTCTGGGCATGGGGATTTTCGTGGGCGGTCTGGCCCAGGTCTTCGCCGGGGTCTATGAGTGGAAGCAGGGCAATACCTTCGGTACGGCGGCTTTCTCCCTTTACGGATTTTTCTGGCTCTCCTTCGTGGCCATGGTTCTGCTGCCCGGAAGCGGGGCAGAAGCGGCGGATGCCTTTTCCAAAGGACTCTACCTGCTGGTATGGGGTATTTTCACCGGCTGCATGTATATCGGAACCCTTAGGATTACAAAGGCCCATCAGGTGATTTTCGGCTCCCTGACAATCCTCTTCCTTCTTCTGGCGATCGGTGATTTCACGGGTAATCATACCATTACCCGTATTGCCGGTTGGGAAGGGATCTTCTGCGGCGGCTCCGCTTTCTATGCGGCTATCGCCCAGATTCTGAATGAGATCTACGGCAAGACGGTCCTTCCCATGGGACCGGTTAAGAAGTAATTCGAGGGGCTGCACAGCAGCCCCTTTTTTAGAGTTCCCAGATCCCCCCCAGGGTAAAAGCGAAGGTATGAAGGGAGTTGTAGGTATACTGTCCTTCGTCGTTGGTACCTTCCGCTCCGCCTCCCAGAAAGCGGCCGTTCACATAGGCTGAGAGATTCCCATCCAGGGGAAAACCGGCACGCAGGGACAAATCGTAGATGTATCCCATGAAGGGATATTCCGCACCGTTAAAGATGGCATTGGAGGCGTAGAATCCATCCCCTTCAAAGAGAATGTAGGGGCCTGCCTTCCATTGATATCCCGCCTTAAGCTTGACAATTGGTACTGGTCCTACATTATCCGTGATTATGGATTTACCGTTCTCACTGCTCTGAAACACAATAGAGGCATTCCGAATCTGCAAGGAGAGTCCGGCGCTTAAAAAATAATCGGACGGTACCACAAAGTCGTAGAGGTAGGAGAAACGCCAGAAGTCAAATCCATAAACAAGATTCATAAATCCGTCGGAGGTGGTGAAATCCACTTGATTGTAACGAAAGTCTTCGTCAATATCTGCGGTCGTGGCAATGGTCAGGGGCTGATACAGCAGAATCACATGATGCTTATCATAGGAAATATCCCCCTGGAAGCGATAGTAAAGAAAGAGAATGTCCTGATTCCCCTGTGTCCGGTAATCAAAAACGTCTCCCTTATCACCGCTAGTACCGGACTGGATTTTATGATCTATCACACTCAGGAACCCCGTTTCCGCAGAAAAATTGAAATTTATTTTGTCGACAGCGGTCAGGGCGTACGCAACGGGGATCAGTAGAATCAATATGTATAATTTTCTCATGTCCCTTCTCTCCTTGATTTGTTTTTCTCAAAAATAATTCAGATAGGAAAAGAAAGCAAATTTTCTTGACCGGAACCGTTCAGCGTATTTATTTTAGAACATATTAAGTGATAGGAGCTGAAAATGGAATTACATCTGAATACGGGAGATATGGCACCGGACTTCACCCTTAAGGACCAGGACGGCAAAACCCACTCACTCAAGGATTACCGGGGCAAACCCCTTATGATATATTTTTACCCCAAGGCCTCCACACCGGGATGTACCACCCAGAGCTGTAATGTCAGGGATGCCCGGGATGATTTCTCCTCCCTGGGATGCGCCGTACTGGGTGTCAGTCCCGACAAGGAGGGGGCTCAGAAAAAATTCGATGAGAAGCACGGCCTGGGTTTTCCCCTCCTCTGTGATACGGAAACGGCCATGGCCGAAGCCTACGGTGTCTGGGGAGAGAAGAAAATGTACGGAAAATCCTACATGGGTATCATACGATCAGCCTTTCTTGTTGACGGAGAGGGAAAGATCGCCGGGACCTGGTATAAGGTCAGCCCCAAGGATACGGTACCGGAAGTGATGAAGGTTCTGGAGTCCCTGTAGAAATACTACCCCATTGTTTTTTTTACGTTCTAGAATATTGTGGCAATTTCTCTATTTCTCGTAGGAAAAAGTTTTTATTATTGCGAAAAATGCAGTTACATATTACTATCTTGGCCTGAGGTAATAAATAATGGGAAAAGATTTAGTAACTCAAAAGAAAACAGTATCCTTTTCTATCCCCATGATTCTCATGGTTTTCGTAGTGCTTCTTATAAGCCTGGTACCGCTGAATCTCATCATTACGGGGAGCATGGCCAAAGAAATCGGTTCGATACAGAAAAATAACTTTTTAAAACTGACCCAATCGATTGCGGAATCACTTGAAGCGGAACTTCAATCCGATGAATATATCCTGGAAGGTTTCGCTCTGGCCCTTTCGGGCAGAGAGGACGTGACCGATAAACTCGACGGGGATCCCGATGCGGTTCAGTCCTCATTGAACGGGGATCCCTATGTAATGAGGATCTTGAAAAAGCTGCTGGAGGAGAATTCCTTTTATGAATCGGTTTATCTGGCCGATCTGAACGGCATTATCCGGGCATCCACCGACGAGAAACTTATCGGGAAGGATATATCACAGAACGACTGCTTTATTTCGGTAGTCTCCGTGGGCAATGAAGTATACACCACGCCCCACTCGGAGAAGTCTGCTTCAACGGGGAATCCCCTGATCGCCCACGGGGCTGCTGTGAGAGAGGGAGACCTGACTGCCGGGTTTCTGGGCGCGACCCTCGATCTGGGACGACTGGGTCACAAGGTGATACTCAGCAAAAAAACCGGAAAAACGGGTGAAGCCTTTTTACTTGATAAAAACGGAACGATTCTCGTTCATCCCCAGAAGGATCTGGTTTACCGGAAAGTTCAGGAACAGGACCCTTTCTTCCAGATGATCCTGGATAACCCCCTGCAGACAATGACAACACCCTTTAAAAAGGATGGGGTCAATTTTCAGGGCACCTTTGTGAAGATTTTCAGCCTGGGCTGGACGGTTTGCTTCTCTATCGAGGAGAAGGAGGCCTATTTCGCTGCGAACAAACTCAGGAATATCATGTTCGGCTCAAGCGTACTGCTTTTCTGCGTGGTATGGATCGTTATATTCATCTATATCAGAAGAAAGCTTGTCCTACGTCTGGATGAAATGGGTCGAGTGATATCATCCGCATCCCGGGGTGATCTGACCATGCGCGGGAAAGAGACCGGCCGGGATGAGCTCGCCCTCATGACCTCCCATTTCAACGGCCTGATCGAAACCCTGTCCGGCTTTTTCCGCCATTTAGCGAGGAGCCTGGAGGATCTGGACAATGTGGGGAGCGACCTCTCCGCCAATACGGAGGAGACCATGGCGGCCGTTCTTCAGATCCGCAGCAATGTGAAGGGCTCCCTATCCCGTATCGACGACCAGGAGCAGAGTGTCGCCCTGACGGTCAGGAGAGTAGAGGAGATATCCCGGAACATCCAGTCTCTGGACAGGAATATCGACAACCAGAACGGGAACATACTGCAGGGATCTCAAGCCGTAGAGGAACTCATCGGCCAGATAAAAAGGGTTTCCTCCTCCATTGGCGAGGCGGAGACTCTCATGACGACCCTGCTGAGCGCTTCGGCGGAGGGACAGGAAAATGTCCAGGGTGTCACCCGGATGATTGCGGATATCCAGGATCAGTCCCAGGCCCTGGAGCAGGCGAATACCCTCATTTCGGGCATTGCAGCCAGAACGAACCTGCTGGCCATGAATGCGGCCATCGAGGCGGCCCATGCGGGTCAGGCCGGACGGGGTTTCGCCGTTGTAGCCGATGAGATCAGAAAACTGGCAGAGCAGTCCACGGGACAGTCAGGGCAGGTTAAGCTGACGATCAAAGAGATCAACTCCCGCATCGATCAGATTGTCAGGGAAACGGAAAGAACCGGGGGCTCTTTCTCCGACATCCACAGCAAGATCAACACCATGAGTACTATCACTAATGAGATCCACTCATCCATGGAAGAACAGGTGGCGGGCAGCACCCAGGTCCTTAGCACCCTGGAGGAACTGAAATCCTCCGGACGGAGCGTCAGCGAAGGCTCCCGCAGCATGACCACCGCCAACGAGGACATCCGCAGAGCGGTGGACGATCTCTCCCGTATTTCCGGGGAGGTCCATAAGTCCATTACGGAGATCGGTTCGGGGATTGACGAGATCAATTCGGCGGTGGGTTCGATTACCGATCTGAGTCTCTCCAACCGGGATCATATCCGGGGGGTTCGCGAAGAAGCGGGATTCTTTACCCATACCCGTTCCCCTGAAGAAAACGACATCCCGGAAGAACAGGATTAATCAAACCTGTCCCGGGTCACCGGTTTTCGCAGGTGTTTGACTTCCTTCCGTTTTCTTTTATGGGAAAGCCGTTCTTCCCGGGCGGCTTTTCCCGGCCTGGTGGGACGCCTTTTACGGGGAATAATGGCGGAATCGCAGATCAGGGAGAACAGCCTTTCCACGGCTATCGCCCGATTCCGCAGCTGGCTCCGGTCCTCTTCGGCCTGAATAATCAGCTCCCCCTTCTCGTTGATCCTTCCCGCCAGTTTTCCCCGGACCTGACTCATTTCCCCTTCCGATAGTCCTTCGAGCAGGTCAAAGGGAAGGGTCAGTGTCACTTTGCTGTTCACCTTGTTCACGTTCTGTCCTCCCGCTCCGCCGGAACGGGAGAAGCTGAGACGCATTTCCCGGAGTATACTCTCCCTGAGCAGGTTTTTATCCATCTTCCCAACACTCCCTGTCCCAATTGTAGAACTGGCGGGGATGGAACTTCCCCTTGTAAGCCATGCGGGGGCACTCTTCAATATAGTATCCCAGATAATACCAGGAGAGCCCCCCGTCCCGAACCAGTTCGGACTCTTTCAATATACTGAAGGTCCCCAGGCTCAGAGGGGAGAATCGGGGATCGTAGGAGAAATATACACTGCTGAAGCCGCTTGAGGAGACGTCGATAAAACCGACCGCCCCCAGTTGTTCCCCGATGTAGTACTCAGTTTGAAAGGAAGGGACCGCCCTCTGAAAATAGGTCTCCTCAAAATCGCTCCTGTCCCGATCATCATCCCCGAATTTCAGGGAGTGCCGGGAGTAGAGATCAAAAAGGCGGTCATCGTACTGCAGGGGGGCGGATACGACACGGGTTTCCCGGTTCTTCCGCATCACCCTCTTCTGGCTCGGCGTCGGGACAATCCCCTGCACGTCGAGTCTCACCGGAGTGCAGGCCCGGCAGCCGGGACAGGCGGGGCGGAAGAAAAACCGGCCGAATCGACGCCATCCCCTGATCAGGAACCAGTCAAATTCCTCTTCGTCGAGTCCTTCGGCAAAGAAGTATTCCTGGACGAAAACCCTCCCTTCCAGATAGGGGCAGGGCACTGGCTGAGCGTAGCGTTTTTCCTGCAGAAGTATCATTTCCTCTCTCCCGAATGATGCTTAGGATATCACAGCCGGGAAGATTCCGCATCCCCCTGTTTTCTCACTTCCGACGGGTCAAGTTTTTATTGAGACATTTCCCGTTCATCTTAACATTATCCTTACAATGATCTAATATGATGGTGTAGGAAGTTCGGGAGGGTGCACAGTTTGGGAAAACGCACGGAACGCAAAAAAAGTCTGAACCGGGATTACGAAGGCTATCTGTTTATCGCCCCGGCCTGTTTCCTGATTTTCCTTTTCGGGATTTTCCCCGTTTTCTATACTCTCTACATCAGCCTGTTCAAATGGCGGATTAAAAGAGGCTCCTTTCTGGGCCTCAGGAATTACGCTGATCTTTTCGGCTCCTACGGACTGCTCCTGCTGCTTCTGGCGGTGGTGCTGGCCATCATCGGAGGCACCCTTCTCCTGAACAGAAGGGAGAAACTCAACGAGATGCATCCCGGGACAGGTTCAACGGGTCTTTCCCTGGGGGGAAGAGTACTTCAGATTGCCGGTTGGGCCGGTCTCCTGCTGCTTCTGCCCCTCTTCTACTCCCGGGGAGATGACAAGCTTCTCGATTCCCTGAGAGTCACCATCTGGTACAGTCTGGGAACTGTACCCTTTCAGCTTCTATTCGGGCTGACCCTATCCATCATGCTGAACCGGGATTTCAAGGGGCGGCAGGTCTTTAGGGTGATCTATCTTCTCCCCTATGTGGTTCCCTCCGTGGCGGCGGCGACAGTCTTCGAGAGGCTTTTCTCCCTGCGGCCTGAATCCTTTGCCAATCAGGTGATGCAATCCCTGGGCAAAGCCCCCCTGCAGTGGCTTCAGGAACCGAAGGGGCTTCTGACCCTCTGGTTCGGATGGGGCACGGGAGAGGGGTATATCCAGTCCTGGCTGCAAGGTCCCAGTCTGGCTCTGGCCACGATCATGATCTTTAACTGGTGGGTCTTCGCCGGATATTACGCCCTCATATTCTCCAACGGCTTGTCCCAGATTCCCACCCAGCTCTACGATGCGGCCAAAGTGGACGGAGCCGGATTCTGGACCACCCTTCGCAAGGTGACGATTCCCATGCTCTCCCCCACCACCTTCTTCCTGACCATGCTGGGGATCATAGGAACCTTCAAGGCGTTCAATCAGATCTACATCCTGCGAAATCCCGCGGCCCGGGGCGCTGCGGATCCCCTGAGCATTCAGATATTTTTCACCTTTTTCCGTAAGTCCCGCTTCGGGTACGCATCGGCCATGGCCCTGATTCTCTTCACCATCGTTCTCGCCCTGACGGTTCTACAGCGGCGCCTCATGTCCAAGGATGTTCACTATGGAGATTAGGCCTAAAAGAAGAATCACCGAAATCCTCTTTCTGTCCGTCCTTGTACTCGGAGCCTTTGTGGCACTCATGCCCTTTCTCTATATGATCTCCAACTCCCTCAAAACCTACGGGGAGACCGTAACCCGGGTCAGTTCCAATCCCTTCTCCCCCCGATTCTGGCCCCGTAAACTCCAGTGGGGGAATTATCTGATCATTCTGAAGGACGACAGCATGGGCCGTTACTTCTTCAACAGCCTGATCATCGCCTTAGTCACCGTATCGGGGATCATCGTCACATCATCCCTGGCGGCTTACGGATTCTCGAAAATGCGCTTTCCAGGCAGGGACAGGATATTCACGGTTCTCCTGGTAACCCTGATGATACCGGAAACGGTTCTGCTCATCCCCAATTTTCTGATCATATCCAGTTTCAGATGGGTGGATAAGCTTCACGCACTGACAATCCCTTTTATGGGCAGCGCCTTTTTCATATTCTTTCTGCGCCAGTTTTTCAAGCAGATTCCCGACGCTCTCATGGAGGCGGCCAAAATCGACGGGGCGAGCCACTTCACCATACTGGTGCGGATTATGGTGCCCTTGATCAAAGCCCCCCTCTTCACGGTGTTCTTCCTGGCGTTCAACGGCAGTTGGAACGCCCTGCAGTGGCCCATGGTGGTCACCCAGTCGGAAAAATGGCGCCCCATATCGGTGGCGGTGGCCAAATACGTAACCGAAGCGGGACCGGAAACCCAGCTGCGCATGGCATCGGCCATGGTGGCTCTGGCGCCGATCCTTGTCATCTTTCTCATCGCCCAGAAACAGATTACCGAGGCGATTACCAACACGGGTATGAAGGGATAACCCTATGCCGATATTTTTCTTGGAGGAAAGGAAATGAAGAAAGCGCTCATCCTTATGAGTATGGCACTCCTCTTTGCGGGAATGCTTTTTGCGGGCGGCGGCAATGAGGCCGCCGCGGATACCAAAGCCTACGACACGGTGGATCCCAGCGGACAGACCGTTGTCTTCTGGCACGCCTCGTCCAAAGTGCATGGGGAAGCCCTTGATAAGATCATCGAGGATTTCAATGCCACCAATGAGTGGGGCATCACGGTGATTCCCGAATTCGCGGGATATTACTCGGATATCTATAATAAAATGACCACGGCCATTGCGGGAAATTCCACTCCCGACCTGGTTGTAGGTTATCAGAACAGCGCCGCCAGTTTTCAGCTCAGCGGGGTTCTGGTGGATCTGAATACTCTGGTGAATAACAAGAAGTGGGGTCTCACCAGGGAGGACAATGCCGATTATATCCAGGATTTTCTGAATTAGGATGTAAACGCCCAGTTCGGCGGTCAGAGGCTGGGTTTCCCCCCAAACCGTTCTGTTCAGATGACCTACTACAACAAAACCTGGCTGCAGGAGCTCGGTTTCGCCGCTCCCCCCGAAAGCTGGGACGATTTCTATGCTGTCTGTAAGGCGGCCACGGAAAGCGCCGGAGACACCTACGGCTATGCCCTTAATACGGATGCTTCGAATATTTTCGCCATGGTCGTATCCCGGGGCGGATCGGTTCTGAACAAGGACCAGAGCGCCTATACCCTGAACACCCCGGAGATGCGGGATGCCATGACCTTCATGAAGAAGCTTTACGATGACGGCTACGGCCGGAAAATTGCCGAGAAGTACGGCGATCAGACCGATTTCGGCGTGGGCAAGGTTATGTTCACCACCAGCTCCTCCTCGGGCATTCCCTACTACGGCATGGCCGTGGATAACAGCGAGAAACCCTTTGAATGGGGTCTTTACGCCGGTCCCCACAGCACCAAAAAGCCGACTCTCAACCTGTATGGACCGTCGGTAAGTATCTGTCAGTCAACCCCGGAAAAGGAATTGGCCGCCTGGCTCTTCCTGAAGCACTACACCAACACCGCCTCTCAGACCGAGTGGGTTAAAGCAACCAATTACTACCCCGTGAGAAAGTCGGTCAAGGAGAATCTTACCTCCTACCTGAGCGAAAATCCCAAATACGCCGAATCCTTTGATGTTCTTCTGAACTCTGAAGGATTTTCCGAACCTCCCTTTATCGGTTGGGACGAGATTCGGGATATGCTTAATGCGGGCTTCAACGCCATTCTTGACGGTGCGGATATCGAGAAAACTCTGATCGATATGGAAACAGAGGCTAACGATATCATGGAGTCTTCCGCTCCGTAAGCTACCATTCCGTAGTTTTTACTGTTTTTTTACGCCCCGGTGAATTTTTCCGCCGGGGCTTTTTTGCCCACCCGAATCTTTATTCACTTTATTTTCTTTTACCAAAGGTAATTAAAAACTCATGTCGTAACGATTCAGCTTGGTATGCCCCTTGCATTAATATCTGTATGAAAGGAGAAGACCTATGGGACTAGATGAATGGAAAACCTATCTGGAGCATGGAGAGGAGTTCTACCTCTGTGCGAAAGGGGGATATGAAAGACCGGAGAAATTCAATGAGGATGCCCTTTTTAATCTGGCCGCCATGGCTATTGAGAAGTACAGTATGGGCTATCTTATGAAGAACGGAATTCTCCCGGAAGGGCATACCTTCCAGGATATCACCGAAAAGCTGGACAGCGTCATCCCCCTTTCAGAGGACCTGAAAGAGGAGCTGCTCGGACTTGATAAATATCAGCAGTCCTTCTGCTCCCTGGAGATTTTCCGCCCCGATCCCATAACAAGGGAGAACATCCCCCCCATGCTCGGGACCTGCGAAAAACTCCGGAAATATGTTAAGGGCCCCGAAGGACTCAGTGCTTAACCGATAGCCGCCTCGCCCCGTTCGCCGGTTCTGATGCGGATGCAGTCCTTCAGTTCGGTGACGAAGATCTTACCGTCCCCGATGGTATCGGTGTGAGCCGCATTAACAATCGCGTCGATGGTCTTCTCTATGAAGGGTTCGGTGACGGCGATGTCGAGGCGAATCTTGTTGAGAAGATTCACTTCCTGAGCCACACCCCGGAAGGACTCCTCATACCCCATCTGCTGACCGCACCCCTTTACGGAGGAAACGGTCATCTTCGTAATTTCCGCTGCGAAAAGTGCTTTCTTCACTTCCTCGAATTTATTCGGCTGTATCATAGCTGTAATTAAAAACATCTTTTACTCCTAAGTGTGGCTTCGCATAGCGAAGCGCACCATACTTGTTACTCAATAATCTGGAAACCGGAATAGGATTCCAGTCCGTGTTCCAAAATATCCAGCCCCCGGTACTCCTCTTCCACAGAGACCCGCAGTCCCAGAGTCTTGTCCAGAATAAGGAAAACGAGCCCCATGGTAAAGGCAACGAAGAGAGCAATGGATGCTACGCCTAAGAACTGTACCCACAGCTGTGAGATTCCTCCGCCCAGGAGAAAACCGTCGTTAGCAAGGCCCAGAGCCTTCTGACCGAAGAGCCCAACCGAGAGGGTACCCCAGATTCCGTTGACTCCGTGCACAGGAAAGGCACCTACCGGATCATCGATATGCAGCTTGTCCAGAAGAAGAGTCACCATGACAACAAGAACGCCCCCTACGGCGCCTATTAGAATAGCCGCTCCGGGACTTACGAAGGCACAGGGAGCGGTGATGGCCACCAGGCCAGCCAGAGCGCCGTTAAGAGCCATGGAGAGATCGGGCTTGCCCGATTTGAACCAGACAGTGGTCATAGCCAGGATACCACCCGCAGCGGCGGCAAGGGATGTGTTCATGGCAACCAGGGAGATAGCTTCCCCGTCGCCCACGCTCAGGGTGGAACCGGCATTAAAGCCGTACCATCCGAACCAGAGGATGAAAACACCCAGAGAGGCCAGAGGGATATTATGTCCGGCGATCATGCGCACCGAACCGTCGGGGCGGTATTTACCCGTACGGGGCTTGAGCACGATCGTACCGACGAGAGCGGCCACCCCGCCCGTGGTATGCACAATGGCGGAACCGGCGAAGTCGGCAAATCCCAGGCCGGAGAGCCATCCTCCCCCCCAACCCCAGTGTCCCACGATGGGATAGACAAAGGCGGAAATCAGGAAAGAGTAAACCAGGTAGGCCTTGAAGTTCATCCGTTCGGCCATTCCGCCGGCTACGATGGTAGCTGCGGCTCCGCAGAAAGCGGCCTGGAAAAGCCAGTAAGCGTAGACGGGAACATCGGCGCCCGACTCAGCTCCCTTCATAAACCAGCCGGTCAGCCCCATGAAACCGTTACCGGTTCCGAACATAATGGCGTAGCCGAAAAGAAAAAAACCGATGGAAGCCATACAGAAATCCAGAAAGTTCTTAGTAAGAATATTAGTGGTATTTTTGGCTCGGATGAACCCGGCTTCCACCATACCGAATCCGGCCTGCATAAAAAAGACAAGAAAAGCGGCCAGTAAGACCCAGACCGTATCAAGACCCACGGTCAACTGTTCAATACTCATGAAGTAATCCTCCTGCCCCGAAAAGTGCAAGATTTATACCAATAGGTATATTCCCTTAATACAGGTAGCACTATTTTACAATTATTTTGTTTTCATAAAATGTTTTAATATTCTTTCTTCATTAAAGTAAAAAGAACTGGACAAAATCATACACCTGACATTAATGTATGTTTCAACCTATTTTCTACATTCCGGTCAATCCCTTCTTACCAGAAGAAAAACTCCCGCAGCG
>JAFGPQ010000359.1 GCA_016936115.1 Spirochaetales bacterium
AAGGGGGACGGGGCTGACGCAGAACGGCTTGGATAACAGTTGGAATATACCCTGCCATCCCATTCTCAATTCTCAATTCTCAATTCTCAATTCTCAATTCTCAATTCTCAATTCTCAATTCTCAATTCTTCATTCTTCATTCTTCATTCCCAATAGTGACAGACGACCCTATTTACGATATTATAAATTCAACGATGAAAAAAAGAAACAGCCGCAATGAAACGATTACGAAAATCTACGAGAAAACGAATCGCCTTATAAAAGGAATTGATGACGTGCGCAGGGAGATTGATTCTTCGGTTCATTCGGAAAAACTTCTCCAGGCCGAGATGGATGCTATTTCCATAAAAAAACTACTCCAGACGGCATTACCTCTACCCAAAGGAGATACGGCCTTGAAGAAAACAGATGCGTCGGAAGAGAATCAGGCTATTATGATTGTGGATGACGAAGAGATGATCCTTCAGGTGACCTGTCTGATTATTTCAAAAATGGGATTGCGGCCCCTGGCATTCAGCAGTAGTGTCAAGGCTCTGGAATATTACTCCAAGCACCACGAAAAGGTCTCTCTTATCATCCTGGATATGATCATGCCCGAGATGAACGGCAGGGACCTGTTTCTCTCTATGAAAGCCATCAACCCCTTAATAAAGGGAATACTCCTTTCGGGCTGGGTGGATACGGACACCACCGACGAAATCAATACTTTGGGACTTTCCGGGATTCTGCATAAGCCCATAGAGAAAGTGGTCCTGGAAGAGTCCATACTTCAGGCACTGGAAAGCTGAGCCCTAGTCGCTCAGTTCTCTCGCTCTCACCCGCATATCCTCTTTGACATTATTGAAGCAGGATACGATCAGGGGATCGAACTGCGCCCCGGAGGCTTCATTAATTATATCCACAGCCTGGGCATGGGAGAATGCCTTTTTATAACAGCGGTTACTGATGAGAGCATCATAGACATCCGCCACGGCCATGATTCTCGCGGTCAGGGGAATCTCGTTTCGGGAAAGACTACGGGGATAGCCTCTCCCATCCCAGCGTTCATGGTGGGAATAGGCGATCTCCTGGGCAAACTTCAGAAAAGAGTTGGAGCCGAGCTTCTTTTCGGCACTCAGAAGTGCTTCACCCCCATAGAGGGTATGCAGTTTCATCTTCTCGAATTCCCCTTCGGTCAACCTTCCCGGCTTGAGAAGAATACTGTCCGGTATGCCAATCTTGCCCACATCGTGAAGAGGAGCGGATTTAGCCAGAATATCTATGACCCCGGGAATCAGAAAATCCTTGTGAAGAGGATTCCGGGCCAGTTCCTCCGCTAGAAACGTGACATAGCTCCTTGTCCTGAGGATGTGGTTCCCCGTCTCATTGTCCCTTGTTTCAGCCAGAGAAGCGATGCAGCGTATGGTGATATCCTGGGTCTGGTTCAGTTCTTCCGAACGTTCCGTTATGAGCTGCTCAAGATGATTCTTGTCATTATCAAGAAGGGCCCGTACCTCCTGCAGCTTGATCTGATGCTCAATACGGATGCGGCAGATATCCGGATTAACCGGTTTTCTGATGTAATCGCTGGCACCCAGTTCCAGCCCGTACTGCTCATCGGCGACTTCATTCATACTGGTAATAAAGATGACCGGAATGTCTCTTGTTTCCTCATGGGCCTTGAGCTTCCGGCAGACATCGTAGCCGTCCATGCCGGACATGATCACATCAAGGAGTATGACATTGGGCTTGAACCGGGAGAAGCACAGATCCAGGGCCTTTTCGCCGCTTGTGGCCATCATGACGATATAACGGTCCTTCAGAAATTCATTCAGAGTGAGAATGTTGCTTCTGACATCATCGACTACAAGGACTCGCTTTCTCTCGTCTGCTCTATTCATGGGCGGCTCTCCTAAAGACTAAACCATGTTCGGGTTACTGGCAAGAAAAAAAGGACTATTCCGTTTCTCCCGCGGTGATATCCCAGTTTTCCTCCTTATCTTTCTGAATATCAATATTCAGGGTGGGGACGGGATCCCATTTCAAGTAGAAGGAGAAGACCGACTGCCACTGGTACTTATTATCCTGCAGCTTGGGCGAACCGGAGTAGTTCAGAATAAAATTCCAGTTTCCCAGATAATGGGTGAGATCCAGATCAAGGGAGCTGAGGTTGAAGAAGGAATCCACCCTGTCCTGGGGATTGAAGAAATTAAAGGATTTGAAGAGATCCTCCCACAGGCTGTATTCCTGTGTGATGCCCAGGGTCTCCCGATAGGAGGGGATATAGAGGTACATGTTCTTATTACTGGAGACCATACTGAAGCTCAGGTCCATGAACTCATGGATCGAGAAGGTAAGGCCCGTATTGAAATCGAGAACGGAATCGCTGATTTTTATGAGGTTCTGATTCCAGCTTGTCCCCACCTTAAGTGAGCTCTTAATCCTGTCTTTCCACAGGGGTGAGATATCCCAATTCCGGGAATATCCCAGGGAGAGAGAGGAGAGCTGAAAGGATTCATCCCCCTCTTCCCACAGATAGGTGCCGGTGTTCCAGGTATAGTCGTGAGTATAGGCGCTCCTGAGTGTGGAGGAAAACCCGTATCCGTTCAGAGAGGCCTGATTCGATTTCAGTCTTTCATTCTCCGTGTCATAAACCAGAGCGTCTTTCAGAACAAGATCTAGGGGATCCAGGTCGAGAGTTCCCGTATACTCTATCGGCTTGAACGTCCAATCCCCGTCGTCCTCGGCCAGGGACTGGCTCAGGCTTTGCGTAAAGGGTCCCAGGGTAAGGGTCAGATTATTCGCCAGGGAGGAGGAGCTGGCCCGGTCGTCCGTGTAGAGGGAAGTCTTGTAGCGGCTGGAAGCGGAGAAGAGGGAACCCGGTTTGTACTTAAGGTAGCATTCGAGCTCGCTTTTGCTGATGCCGTCCGCATTACCGTTCAGCCAGAGTTCCTCATAGAGGGGGGACGTATCATCCATGGTTTCAAAGCTTTTCTTGTACAGCACCATTCCCAGGGAATAGCTGGCATAGCTTTCATCCAGAGAATAATGGGAGAAGGGCATGGTTTTCACTTCCGAGCTGTTGTCCCACTTAACCGCATCGAAACTGTACTGATCCTTAAGTTCTGTGGCGGTAAGATCCGTTTCGGACCCGGTCAGGTCGACATACTTACGATGGCTGATGCTGTAGGCTTCCTTGTGGGAGAGGGAGAGCAGATTGTCCCAGAAGCCCAGATTCAGGGTTAGGCTGTCCTTGTTCGTAACCGATAGTATGCTTTTATCCAGGCGGAATGATAAATCCTCGGGATAGGAATCAACGGAGGAATCGGTGAAGTTGTCAAAATCATTCTCCATGAGCGAGGTGGAAGAACTGCTCCACTTTAGGGAACCGGAGAAGGTCTCCCCCTCCTCCAGGGAACGCTCTTCCCTTATCGGAGATACCTCAAAGGGTGAATCATCCCCGGCCATTTCCGGCTCGCCCCCCTGCTCCGATCCCGCGATAAGCCATTCGTCCTCCAGGGCAGATGTTTTCTCTTTATTATCGGTCCCGCCGCTCTGCCATAGGGTGCCGGAAAGGGAAAAGGCCCCGTCGGGCAGGGTCAGCTTATCGGGGTAGAAAAAATCCGCCGTAGGGGACAGGGTATCCGCATAGCCGTCGTCCCTTTCGCTCTGCCATCCCAGAATCCCGTTCAGACGGGTGACATTGACCGTGTTTAGCCAGGGGGAGAGAGCCTTGGTGGCGAAGTTTTTCTTCCAGCTGACTTTCCAGCTGAAGGAGTTGATATCGCTCCCGGTAACGATGTTGTCGGAGCCCAGATCGGATAGGAGAAAGTTCAGCGGATCGAAGTTCTCCACCCGGTTTGACATGAAATCTCCCATGAAAGCGGGATCGGAGTAATATTTGAGATCAAAATTGAAATTCCCCAGGCCGTAACTGGCTTCGACACCCCAGCGGAAGGGCAGCTCCAGAGCTCCAAGGGAGGAGGTGTTCCAGCGGGAGACGTAGAGGCCGTCCTCCAGAAAATAGTTATTATTGCTGCTGTCTATGCTGCGGGAAACCCCGACTCCGGCGAAAAGATCGACCCCGTTGGCGGACTCTCCCGGCTTGATATGGCCGTCCAGTCCGACAAAGCCTCCGAGACGGGAGTAGTAATCGGCCATGAGCTTGAGATATTCATCGGAAGTTTCCGTCGTTTTATCGCCCTTGAAGAGAAAGAGCCCCTTTCTCTCCAGCTCATATAGGCTGTCGCTGTTCAGACCGGCACTGAAAAAGGAGGTGTTCTCCGGGCTTTTACGCCCGATAAGGTAAGTGCTTGTCTGAAGGGTCACCCCCTCCCTGTCCCTGAAGCCGATGGAGGGATTAAAGAAAATATCGTTCCCCGGCTTGTAGTAGAAGGGAAGATAGAGAAGGGGGATCCGCCCTAGATAGAGGACCCCGTTGACGAGCCCCCACTCCTCCGGCCCCATGAGCCAGATTTTTCCCGCCCTGATGCTGTATTCCGGATCTTCCCAGACACCGCTGGTGATGGTTCCCTTTTTCATGACCGCCAGATCGAATCCGGAGGAGTTGATCTCCCTGCCCGTAAAGTAGAATTCGATATCCTTCCCGTCCACACTGTCCGTTCTGCTGGAGACGCCGCTGTAGATGACACCCTGCCAGCCTTCGATATGAAAGGTCATGCTCTCGCCAAGAAAGCGCTCTTCGCTGCCCCCCTCTTCGCTGCGGGTATACTCCACATTCCCCAGAGCGGTAAGGGAGTCGTCAAGCCGGGAAAAGATGATCCGGTCGGCGGAAATGACATACTCCCGGCCCTTCTCCCCGTCTTTGACCGTAAGCACCACATCTCCGGTGAGATGAATCTCCTCCCCCTTGTCCTCAACCTGATAATACTCGGTGCTGTCCGCAGATTTTATGGTGATTTCCAGGGTATTTTCTTTTTCCACATCCCCTCCGGGAGTTTCCGGGGCGTTTTCTGCCACTGCGAAGGCGTAATAAGCCCGGAGTCTTTCCCGTAGTTCCCCCTCGGAACCGGCATCGTCCAGATCAAGAGACCGGCACCAGATGCGCAGTTCCTCCAGGGAGGAGAGCTCCAGATCCTTATCGAAATAGACCTGTTCCAGGGGAGGATCGGTACCGTTTTCCTGAGAGAAGAGGGAAATAGGCAACAGCAGGGTAAGGAGGAGCAGGATGCATAATGATGACGGGGCTCTCCTCCTGACCATGCTACAGATCGAGAATCTCCTTCAGAAACCGTCCCGTATGGGAAGCGGGGCAGTCGGCCACCTCTTCCGGAGTCCCTTCCACCACAATGGTGCCCCCCCGGTCGCCCCCGTCCGGTCCCAAGTCTATAATATGGTCGGCCTGTTTGATCACGTCCAGATTGTGCTCGATCA
>JAFGPQ010000360.1 GCA_016936115.1 Spirochaetales bacterium
AACCATACCTTCTGCCTTCGGCTTCAGAACGGAATCCCGGGGCCTGGGATCGGCGGAGATGGCCTGGTCCCTCAAAAAGGGCAGGAATCACCGGGCGAACAAGGAGATGGCCTATCACGCCCTCGAAGTTTTGCACGGTTTGAGGATCAGCGGAGAGAAGAAGTCCTACTACCAGTTGGAATCAACCTTTGAGCAGACATCCCCCCTGCCCAAGGGGTATCTTCTCTATGAAAATTTCATGAGCCTGGAAGAAAGCGCTCTGGCCGATTAGGATAAGTAGGTGGATCCATGGAAGGAAAAAGTCTGGTAATCTTCTTCTCCTGGGCGGGGAATACGAGGACCGTCGCCCGGTTAATCCAGAAGGAGACAGGGGGAGATCTCTTTGAACTGTTACCTGTGAAGGCTTATCCCCGCCGTTACAGCAAGTGTACGGAGCAGGGGAAGAGGGAATTCCAATCCAGTGTTCTGCCGGAGCTTCAGGGGCTACCCTCTGAACTCTCATCCTACGATACGGTTTTTGTGGGAACACCTAATTGGTGGTCCACCATGGCGCCTCCGGTCCTCTCCTTTCTCGCCAAGTCCGATCTGGCGGGCAAGAGGATTGTTCCCTTCTGTACATACGGGGGAGGGCAGGGAGAATCGGCAGTCAGAGCCTGGCTGGGAAGAATCGGTTAGCGCCGTTTCATGATGAAAGAGGAACCCCGACAATAAGCCCGTCCCCATGATGGGGGGGCGGGCCCGTTGAATCTCCCGGGAAAGAACTACTTCTTAAGTATATCCCTCTTCATCAGGTATTCGTCCTCGCTGATTTCCCCGTTGACGAATCGCTTTTGAAGCAGATCCAGGGGGGATTCTTCGGACGAAACCGTTCCTTTTCCTTTCCAGATAAAGTAAACTACCGCTCCGATAAGTAATAATCCCAATATCATCATGGCTAAACCTCCGTAATGAAATCTCCCGTAATCCCAGAAACCGTTGCAGAAACGTCCAAAGGCTCCATACATGGTGACCTCCTTTTTTATTAAATACTAGCAAAAAAGTATGAAATGAACATAAACGGGATCGGAATTATTTCTTCTGTCTGTTCATATCGCAGCAATCCAGCCTCTCTTTATACTCCCGCCGATACATGCCAGGATCAGTTTCATGTTTCATCTCTCTTACTGAGGATCGTAGCCGGCGTTTTTCACAGCCGCCTTAATCTCCTCTACCACGGCGCTGTCCTCGGTTGTCAGTTCCAGGGCCAGTTCCTTCTTCTTCAGATCCACAACGGCTTTTTTAACCGCCGATACGGACTGAGCCGCATTTTCCACAGCCATTTTGCAGTGACCGCAGGACATACCTTCAACTGTTATCGTTGCTTTCATGATTTTTTCCTCCTCATGATTCTTGTTTTCTATACTGATTTCAGATCTCTTTTTTCTGTCAAATCTCTTCAGACTGAGGGAATTGCTCACCACGGAAACGGAGCTGAACGCCATGGCCGCTCCCGCCACGATGGGATTCAGAAAACCGAGCGCCGCAAAGGGGATTCCCACCGAATTATAGAAAAATGCCCAGAACAGGTTCTGTTTGATTTTCCCCATGGTCCGCCGGGACAGGCGAATGGCCGTGGCGATTTCCCTCAGGTCTCCCCGCATCAGGGTTATGTCCGCCGATTCCATGGCTATGTCGGAACCTTCACCCATGGCAATGCCCACGTCGGCCGTAGTCAGGGCGGGGGAGTCGTTAATCCCGTCTCCGGCCATTGCTACCACATGGCCCTTCTCCTGAAGCTTTCTGACTTCCTCCGCCTTTCCCTCAGGAAGGACTTCCGCCAAGACCCGGTCAATTCCGGCCTCTTCGGCTATGGCCCGGGCGGTTCTTCTGTTATCCCCGGTAATCATGTAGATTTCCAATCCCAGTGCCTTCAACAGATCAATTCCTTCCCGGGAGTTCTCCTTCATGGGATCTCCCAGAGCGAACAGAGCCAGAATCTCAACTTCCGAGGCAAGAATCACTACCGTATTGCCCTTATCCTCCAGTTCTGATTTTTCCTGGAGCATCATTTTCCCGGGAGTCGTCTTCAGGGATTCTCGGATATAGGATTCCGTACCGATGAAGTACTTTTCCCCTTCGATCAATCCGGATACGCCCTTGCCGGGAACAGCCTCGAAGTTTTCTACTCTGTAGATGTCCAGCCCCTTTTCCCGTGCCCGGGAAGTAATGGCCCTGGCCAGGGGATGCTCGGAGTAGTGCTCAAGGGCCGCTCCTATCCGCAGCAGTTCCTCATGGGAATATTCCGATCCCCGGGGGGGTACAATCGCCCGTACCACCGGTCTTCCCCGGGTGACCGTCCCGGTTTTATCCAGAACGATGGCCGTCAGTTTACCCGCCTGCTGCAGTACCTGGCCGTTCTTGATGAGAATACCCTTCTGGGCTCCCATGCCGGTTCCCACCATGATGGCGGTGGGAGTGGCCAGACCCAGGGCGCAGGGACAGGCGATAACCAGGACTGATACGGCGGCGATCAAACCGTTCGGGAGGGAACCGGCAGCCAGCCACCAGATGAGCAGGGTGACAGCGGCCAGTGCGAGAACCACGGGAACAAAGACGGCGGCCACCCTGTCGGCAAGCTGCTGCACCGGCGCCTTGGATCCCTGGGCTTCTTCGACCACGGAGATAATCCGGGAGAGAACCGAATCCTTTCCCACTTTCTCTGCCTTCATGCGCAGAGCTCCGTAACTGTTCATGGTACCGCTGACAACCTTGTCTCCGGACTTTTTTTCAACGGGAAGGCTCTCTCCGGTAATCATGCTTTCATCTACGGCGGAATAGCCTTCCTGAACGGTCCCGTCCACGGGGATGCGCTCCCCCGGCTTAATCAGGACCGTATCACCGGGCACCACATCGCTGATGGGGACTTCCGCCATAACCCCGTCCCTTTCCACCTGGGCGAATTTCGGCTGCAGTCCCATGAGTTTCTTTATGGCCTCCGAGGTTTTCCCCTTGGCCCGGCTTTCGAAGAATTTTCCCAGAAGTACAAGAGTTATGATAAGGGAGGAGGCTTCAAAGAAGAGACCCTGCGGTTCGAATCCCAGGGGAAGGGCGAAAAATCCGTTGAATATGCTGTAGAAATAGGCGGCCGACGTTCCCAGGGCTACGAGAACGTCCATGCCGGGACTTCCCGCCCGGAGCGACTTCCATCCGGCCCGGTAAAACCGGGCTCCAATGAAAAACTGTACCGGTGTCGCCAGAATCAGCTGAAGGATCGGATTGTGAAGAAACATGAGGCCTTTGATTTTAAAGATTCCCGCGGACATGGCCAGAAGAAGGGGGGAACTGAGAGCTATGGCCATAACAAGACGGTTTCTGAGTCTGCTGTGCTTCTCCCCATCCTTACCCTGTTCATCTTCTCCGGGTAGGGTGGCTCCGTAGCCCGCATCCAAAACGCTCTGTATTATTTCATCGGGGGAAACCCTATCCGGATCGTAACTGACCGTCGCTTTGTCTGTCGCCAGATTGACCGACGCCATATCTATTCCTTCCCGTTTCTTAATGCCCTTTTCCACATGGGCTACGCAGGAAGCGCAGGTCATTCCCTGTATATTAAGTTGTATGATCTCCATAGTGCCTCCTATTTGATCATCTTTCTTATGGTCCGGGACAGCTCATCGATCACTTCCGTCTGCCCGTCCTGTATCTGATGGATGACGCAGCTTTTCATATGGGCCTCCAGAAGCTGGGTCTTTACTCCGGTTATGGCCGACTCCACACTCATGAACTGATGAAGGATATCATCGCAGTAGACATCCTCATCGATCATTCTGGCGATACCCCGGATCTGCCCTTCGATACGGTTCATCCGCTTTATCATTTCACTCTTCGTATCATAGGAGTGATGGGCCTTTCTCATTTTCTTCTCATCCATATACTATACCCCCCTATCCTATGAAAGAATAATCACTATAGTATAAGTAGTCAATAAAAAGATGAAAAGAAATCCGGAAAAGATACGGGCGGCGGGGGTAAGGAAAAAAAAATTGCCTTTCCCGTTGAAAATTATTATATTGATTCTATAATAAAAAACGTATATAGAGCTATAAGGCTGGTCGATAGCTGACGCTACCTGCTCGCCTATGCAACCAAAGGAGAGATATATGTCACAGGGCGTTATTAATGTAACATCGGAGAATTTCGATAATCTTATCAGCAAGGGAGTTACCCTGGTTGATTTCTGGGCTCCCTGGTGCGGACCCTGCCGGATGCAGGGCCCCATTGTGGAAAGAGTGGCCGCGACCCTGGGGGATAAGGCGGTTATCTCCAAAATCAATGTGGATGAAGAGCAGGCTCCCGCCCAGAAGTTCAACGTGACTTCCATACCCACTCTTATCATTTTCAAGGACGGCAAGCCGGCGAAACAGTTCGTGGGCGTGCAGAGCGAAGAGGTGCTCCTATCCACCATCGAAGGACTGCTCTAGTTCTGAATATGATCAGGAATAACCTTTCTCCGGACCGGGGGAAGGTTTTTTTTTGCTCGGCCGGACCTGTCGTCATTACCTTGTCAAAAGAGAGGCAAAGAGGTAAATTATAGCTATGGCAGATTTTGAATATTCCGGCAGCCTACTCGAAGAGGAAGAGGTAAAAGAGCCCTCCATGTACCGAGTCATTCTGCTTAACGACGATTATACACCCCAGGATTTCGTAGTGGAAATCCTGAGCAGTATTTTCCATAAACCCCCCCTGGAAGCGACCCAGATCATGCTGGATGTTCACAAAAAGGGGAAGGGGGTCGTAGGGGTCTACACCTATGACATCGGCTCCACCAAGATCCATCAGGTGTCCCGGCTGGCCCGGGAGCGGGGCTATCCCCTTAAATCGATAATGGAGAAGATCTGATGATTGAACTGCATGAAGAGGTACAGGCCATTCTGAACAGCGCCTTTATCCTTGCCAAGGAGAAGGGGCATGAGTACTTCACCCCCGAGCATATCCTTTACAGCTCCCTGGATTTCGAAACCCCCCTGGAGATCTTCGGCCAGTGCGATGTGGATATAAAGGTTCTGGGAGAGAACCTTCTGGCCTACATGGACAAGCATATCCCCAAAATCGAGGATGGTTCCGAGCCGGTTCAGACCACGGGTCTCATGGATGTTCTTGAGCGGATGGTGACCCATATCGCCGCCTCGGGCAGGGAGGTCGTCTATCCCGCCGATCTCATAGTGGCTCTGTACGACGAGGCTGAATCCTACGGTTCCTACTATCTCAAGAAAGCCGGTCTGGGTCGTCTGGATCTTTTGAATATCGTTTCCCACGGCCTCGATGAGGAAGAGGATGAGGAGGGGGAGGATTTTTCCGATGAGGACAGCTACGCGGACACTCTCTTCGAAGAAGGGGAAATGGGGGAACGGATCGACCGGGCGGGGAAGAAGAAGAAAAAGGCGGCCCTGCAGAAATTCACCTCCAACCTGACAGCTCTGGCACAGGAGGGCAAACTGGAAGCCCTCATCGGAAGGCAGGATATTCTGGAGCGTACCATACAGGTCCTATGCCGCCGCCTGAAGAACAATCCCCTTCACGTGGGCGAGCCGGGAGTAGGCAAAACCGCCATATCCGAAGGTCTGGCCCAGCGTATCGTAGCGGGGGACGTCCCGGATCAGCTCAGGGATTACAGCATCTACTCCCTTGATATGGGCGCCCTTCTGGCGGGCACCAAATACCGGGGGGATTTCGAGGAGCGGATGAAACAGGTCATGGCCGAACTGGCCGACGAGGAGAAAGCCATTCTCTTCATCGACGAAATCCACACTATCGTGGGGGCCGGCTCCGTTTCGGGGGGCTCCATGGACGCTTCCAATCTGCTCAAGCCCGCCCTTGTGAGGGGAACCCTCAAGTGCATCGGCTCCACCACCTACGGGGAGTACAAGAAGTATTTTGAGAAGGATCATGCCCTGGCCCGGCGCTTTCAGAAAATAGATGTTCCCGAACCGACCCATGAGGAGACTCTGGAGATCCTGAAAGGTCTCAAGGGAGTATTTGAAGAACACCATAATGTGGTTTATACCGATGAAGCTCTGGAAGGGGCGGTCCGCCTGTCTGCTATTCATATTCAGGAGCGTTTTCTTCCGGACAAGGCCATAGACGTGATTGACGAGGCGGGCTCCTGGAAGGTCCTCTACGGGGACGTTTCCCCCACCGAAGAGGAGGATGCGGACTACGGTGGGGATCTTTTCAGCGATGAGGATGAGGGTTCCTCTGCCGGGGGAAACTGCAAGGTCACCCTGGAGGACGTGGAGCGGGTTATCGCCCGTATCGCCCGGATTCCCGAGAAAAGCGTTTCCTCCGACGAAAGGGGGCAGCTGCAGGATCTGGGAGAAAGGATCAAGTCCCGCCTCTTCGGTCAGGATGACGCGGTGAACCGGGTGGTACAGGCTATCAAGAGATCCCGGGCGGGCTTCGGCAATCAGGAAAAGCCGGTGGCCTCCTTTCTCTTTGTCGGCCCCACCGGCGTGGGAAAGACCGAACTGGCCCGGCAGCTGTCCGAGGAACTGGGTATTACCCTCCTGCGCTTCGACATGAGCGAGTACCAGGAGAAGCATACCGTCTCCCG
>JAFGPQ010000361.1 GCA_016936115.1 Spirochaetales bacterium
ATCTTCTCCCGGCGCAGATCAAGATAGCGGTACTTCAGTCGCAGGGTTTCATTGGCTTCCGTGTCCCCGTCGATCATAAAGGGGAGGGTGGCGCAGGCTGTCAGAACTTTCAGTTCCTTAGCGATGACCTCCACTTCCCCCGTGGCCATATCCTTATTGATCATTTCATCGGGACGTTTGTTGACAATACCTTTCACTGCCACGCAATATTCCATCTTCAGGGAAGCGGCCCGTTTTGCCAGATCACTGTCGGCATTCTCATCAAAAACAACCTGGGTGATGCCGTAGCGGTCCCTCAGATTAATAAAATGTACACCCCCGTGATCCCGGTTCCGGTGTACCCAGCCGTTAAGTATGATTTCCCGGCCCTCGTCTCTGGCCGTCAGTTCTCCGCAAGTGGCGGTACGCTTCATCTTTTCCATGGGCTCAATGTAACACGGGTATCCCCTTTTGTGCAATCAGCCTCTCGCTTTCAGCTCCACCCGGTATTTCTGAGCGATCATATCGGGACGGTAGGAGTTTTTCGTCTGCCGCAGCCCCGGTTTCCCCAGATCCTGCTCCATATTAATGTAGGTGTATTTCTCTTTGATGAGCCGGCAGAATTCGCTGAAAAGATAGGCATAGATCCCCTTGAAATCGATATCCGCCTTGGCAAAGTGAATGGTAAAGGTGGAGGGATTCAGCGATTCACCCAGCAGAAAGCCGGCGGGGGTTTCATCGGCATAGACGATGCAGCCGCTCAGTCCGAAGCCCTCCATATCCTCCAGGGCTTCCTTGCAGGGGCCGTAATCGTTTACCTCTATCATATGAACCGAAGCGTTCTGCCAGATATCGAGAAGCTCCAGAGCGTCCTGCCTGTTTTCGGGCGTCAGCTCCTGAACCGTGGGGACATAACTCTTAAGAAACTGGTTCTTCAGGTTCTTTTTCTTGTGCATCTTCTTGCCCGGGTAGTCCGCCATCTTTTCGGTCAGGAAGAGATAATCCGAGTCATTCTCGTTAAAGCTGATGCGAAAGGTATCATCGGGGAAACAGGCGAGCCACTCTTCGGGAATGGGGAAAATGCAGTCGTAGTCCGATTCGGAAAGGAGCCGGTGGACTTTCTTCAGGCACGGTTCCGGGTCTTCCGAGGGGGAGTGCAGGGGCATGAGATAACGTTTTCCGTCGTAGCTCAGCCCTCCCAGGAGAAGCACGTCCTCCCACTCAAGGATTTCGTACTCGTGTACTTCCCGAAAGAAGTAAAGATTGGGATAACAGAATTCGGACAGGTGAATGTCCAGGGCATTCAGTTTCGCTGTGATGATGTCTCTGTCGTCTATGGTTAATTTTCTGGTTTGCAACTGGGGCCGTCCTTTAAACTGAGCAGAAGGGTGAAATCATTATTGAGATAGTGTTCCACGAGCTGAATGGATTTGATATCCGGGGAGAGATTTTCCACGCCCCGTACCACCTGGTCGGGATAGAAATAGTAGTACTTGTCATCCCTTTCGGGTGAGTCGTGGTGAAGAAGATTGAAGACTACCGTTTCCTTCGTCAGGCGCAGAAAGATTTCCACAGCGGAGAGGAGAAAGTCGAAATTATTGCCCGTATTCAAATTGAAAAGGCCGGAGCAGTATATGACGTCAAAGGATTTATCTTCGAAACAGGGCTCCCGGAACAGGTCTCCCTTGATGAATCGGTGCTCCCCGTGCCGGCGGGATGCCTCGTTCACCATGGACCCCAGGAGATCAAGGCCCGTATAGGTGACGGGAATCTCCTTCTCTTTCAGGTGATCAAGAAGATGTCCCATGCCGCATCCCACATCAAGAACCCTCTTATCCTCGAGATAGACATAGTCGGTCAGAACCTGAAAACGGCGGAACTGGGATTCCCGGTCTTCCCAGCCCAGTCTTTCCAGCCGATCCGGATCCCGGGGGAGTTCGGCTTCGTAGTAATCCCTGATGATCTTTCTTTTCTTCATGTTTCTCCCGTACTCAAAACCCTAAAATAATTAATCCTCTCTTTGAGATCCAGTATAATTCAGAGAAATCTTTTTGCGGTGATCCTGTCCAGAGGAACTTTTATCACATGGGTTCTTTCTATGATGATGTCCGGATAGTCCCACTCTTTCCGTTCCGAATAGTGGCCCATAATAATATTGAAGCCCTGCCGCTTCTCGGCGGGATCGTTCAGAAGTTCCCCATTACCCCAGGCTATAACGCTTTCGTACTTCTGGGACCAGCGGCAGGCGGTTTCCTCATCGGAGACGACCTCATGGGCCAGGTCGAATTCCAGGCAGACCCGGGGTGCCTTTTTTATAAGGTTGATCTTCCGGCCGACCAGGGCGCCGTGAAAGTAAACGCAGTTATCCGCATAGCCGAAATTCATGGGGACCACATAGGGTTCCTCACCGTCCACAAGGCCGATCCGGCATATGGTACAGCGGTTTATGATATCTTCTATTTCTTCCCTCTTCTTGACCTGACGATCAACCCGTTTCATCTCTCTATTCACTACTACTCTCCTTGCCATTGACCATTATAGAAGAAAAGGGGAGTTTTGCCTAGGAAAAGAAGTACATTATGTACATTTAAGGGTAGGAAACAATCGGATCAAAGCGGAATCGGCACATAAGGGAGGCCCTTCTCATTCCGGAAGCCTTAGCGAAGCGGGGGAAATCTCTGAGAAAGAACTGGCCCGATATTTCCCGGGGGCGGTCGTACTCCCGGGGCTGCCAGTAGTTGCGCACGCTCTGCCGTGCCGCCATGCGGACCGATTCCCGGCAGCTGTCCTCGCTCAGGAGGGATACCTCCCCCCAGCCGCCTGATACGGGATAGGCGGGGCTTTCCCAGGCATCCATGCGGGCGGCCTGGGTTGGGGAGAGACGGTAGCGGACGTGGATAAATAGGTCGTCCCCTTCAAACCAGAGACCGGTCACGGAAAGGGAGGGATCCCCCCACTCCAGCTCAGCGGTGAGTTCCCATTCGAAAAGATCCTCCACCCCGTCCCGGGTATCCCCGGGAATATAATGGAAGCGGGCGCCGTAGATTCTCAGGGAGTAAAGGAAGCGCACCTCCTCGAGCAGGGTCCGGTAAAGGGTTTTCTGCCCCTCCGAGAGAGACCACTCCGGGGGGGGAGGTACGGGGAGCTTCTCTCCCTCTTTCACGAAATAAGTGAAATCCCGGCTGATCGAAAAATCCCCTTCCAGCCAGGTCAGACCGAAGAGTCCCGCGGGCAGCAGGAGGAGAAGAAGCGGAAAAAAGGATTTTGCCGGAGAAAGCCTCATATTCAGCTTATCGAATAGAGACGGAAATTTCTGTAGGGAATCCTGTCCACAGAGAGGGTTCCCCCCATGAAAAGAATCAGATTCCCCGAGGGGGAGCTGAAATCATATTCCAGAACGGCGGGGGATTTTCGGGAGGGGAGGTAGGGGATAATGTCGATTTCCAGATGTCCCGGGGGGAGCATATCCTCATTCTCTACGGAAATGACCGGAACCAGCAGGCCCCGGCCTCCTTTTATAATCCACCAGAAGCAGCGGTCATCCAGGGAGTAGTTCAGGATCTCCCCCTTCGACAGAATCCCCTCTTCCTTTCTGTAGATATCCTCCAGGGTATGATAGAAGTCGGCGGAGCTCCTGTCTTCGCTCCATTCCAGATTCTGTGCCTGTCCCAGGGCGTTAATAAATCCGGAAGAACCGTCGTTGGTGCCCATAAACTCGTATTTGCTTCTCCTGCGGGCTCCGCAGAAGAGGAACCGGGCCAGAAAATGATTCCGCCTGACCCTCTGCAGGGATGTCAGGCTCCCCCTGTCCGTATATCCCTGGGAGAAGGCTATGGAAAAGGTCTGCCTTCCCTTGCCGTTCCAGCTCAGCATTTCTTCGCCCAGGGCCAGCTGTTCCTCCATGTAGGCCCTGTCCTGGCGGACCGGAGCGGTCCGGTCCAGGATCAGATCGAACCCGTTCCCGGCAAAGAGATCCGCCTGATCCGCCTCTCCCGAGGTCATATGCCCGGAGAACCGCTTTCTGCGCCGGTTAGTTCCGATAAGCCTTCTCATCTGCTCCCTGGTCGGGGTTTCCCTGTGGTGATCGGAGGATTTTTCGGCGGGCTCCCGGGAGTCGGTATAAAGGAAATCAATGGCGTACTTCTCCTGCCAGAGGGGGAATATCCGTGAGAAATAGCTCTCCGCCTCATTGTGGATGATCTCCCCCTCCCTGCCGGGGAAGGTGAACATGAAGGTGGTCATACCCGTTGTCTGGGAGGATTGGGAGAACTGGGGACAGCACTCTTCCTCGTCAAAGGTGATATAGTAAGGGACGCCCAGGCCCCTTTGGGTATTGATGGGAACCGGATAGAATCCTTCGTCCCGGACAAAACCGCCCATCCGGGACCAAGGGACATCCCGGGCCAGCTGTTTATTGACTATATCGGTGATCCTCTTCGCATAATCGGCCTGTATCTCCCCGGATATCTCCTGCAGAAAGGGCAGATCCGATTCCCGGGCATACCCCCGGGAGGCGTCCAGCTTGATCCATCGGAACATGCCCGGTTTGTGATACAGGACTTCCGCGTCCCAGGAGAGGGTCAGGGGCAGATCGAACCCCACCCGGAAATTCATGGCATGGGCCGCTTCCACAAAACCGGCCAGCTGCTCCTCCGGCGTCAAGTCGAACTGTTCCAGCTCGGGACATGCCAGATCGGGATTGATATGGGAATGGCTGGTGAGGGCGTTCAGATTCTCCCCGGCAATGCGGGTCACCGGAGCCAGGTGAACTCCCCGGGCTCTTACGCCGGTCAGAAGAAGGATCGAACGGACCAGATCCCCGGTCTTCCTGCCGGTACCGCCGGCCCGGATATTAAAGAAACAGAAATCCGTTTCGCACATCCAGCGGGAGTCCCGCTTCCGGTTCACCGGGGATGCGGCGCCGTGGAGCTGAAT
>JAFGPQ010000362.1 GCA_016936115.1 Spirochaetales bacterium
GAGGAGCCGGGCGATCCTGACGGATTTTACGACTTTGAGAATATTCAGGGAACCGCCGAAGCCGGTCACCACCGTACCCGTCAGAAGGGCGAAGAGATCCGGGGTGGAACTGAAAAGCAGGAGGGGAATCGAAGCGAGAAGATCCACCCAGCCCTGCCGGAAGAGAAAATACTTCTTCAACTCACCCTGTCCCCGAAAAAGGGCGCTGAAAAAGCGGATGAGGAATTCCAGAGTGAAAAAAAGATCAAAGGAGAAGGCCGAGTAGATCATGATCCTTCGGAATGACCACTCCCAGTCCGCCACAACGGCCAGATCGGACAGAAATGTCTGCACCAGAACCAGAAAGATGGCGAGCATAACAAGATTTTCCCAAAATTGATTCGTCCTGTCCTTCATGCTACCACCCCATTTCCGCTGAAATATTATACAATTCCATAATCATATCCATATCGTATCCGTAATAGCGATAGTTCTTTCTGGCCACGCTGAACCAGCTTTTGTCGGAAGATTCCGCTCCCCGGTCTATTTTCTGATCCGGATTCCAGGTCTGGGCTCTGCGGGCAAAGAGAGTGGCCAGCCGGGACGTGGCGGGAATTTCCTTGTCATCGCTGAAGGCCACGCTCCCCTGTATCAGCCCCGCGATAATCTCTTTGGGTATCGCCCTGTATTTATTGCTGAGCTTTTCGATAATCTGATTGGCGAAATTCGCCGAGATTGAGCCGTTTACAAGCTCGCTGGAGTTTTCGAGGTAGGTATAGACGACGGGCGTAATGAGAGCGGTCAGCTTGATATAGTCGATGATATTCTCGGGAACTTCCTTGAACCGCTGAACCATGCGTATCTCAAAGGAGATATACTTCTGCCTGTGAACGATCTGGGGAATATAGCGCATAAGCAGGGGGGATTCGAAAAGGGTCGCCACCGGGATAAGGGCGTCCCGGGCGTCATTGGATTCCAGAATGGCGGTGAAAAGCTTCAGGAGTCCCTCCCTTACCGCATTCGTATTCAGGGAATTATTACCTCCCACGGCACAGATAAGGGCTCCCGACTTGAGGGTATCCGTGATAAAATCCTTGAAGAGGGGAAAAATCTTCTGATTTGTCGTTTCCCGAAGGGACTCCGTCAGGATCCGGTTGATCTCCTGCTGGTTCTTGCCGGGAAAGAAAGCCGGCGAAGAGAGGGTAGGAAAAAGCTGGGCCTCATTCGTCCTGAGAAAGAATCTAATCTGCTGTTCCTTCTTCAGGGGAGCCAGCGGCTGCAGAGCCGGATTGGACATAAGCCGGGTAATGAACTGCCCCGCCTTTTCCCTGTTCATATCTTTATTCTCATCCATAGTACTACCCGATGAACCTTGATTTTTCATTCCGGTTCATGTAAATAATAATGCATAGTGAAAATAAAATCACACATTTTTTCTTCGGCCCTGTGTTTTTTCCTGATCTTTCCTCTCTTTTTCCTCCTGTCCCAGGAGAAGAGCGGTGATATTGTCGGCGGCGAAGCTCCCTCTACCATATGGACTTATAAAATGGGGGACAGCAATGTGGATTTCTACTGGGACGGCTACTGGCGCTTCCATTTTTCCGCCGGTCTGGCCCTGGGAGCGGAAAAGAGTTTTTCGGACTACACCTCACCCTATCGTTTCAGCCAGACCCCGGACCTTCTCATATCCCTGTGGATAGACGACCGCTACTACTTCGAAGCCAGCGTGGTAGAGGATTACAATAAAAACAGCTATCTCCTGGGGTATCAGGGAGGCGAAGGTGAGTATCTTCAGTCGGCAAAACTGGGAAACAGCTCCGTCACCACCGACAGTTACGCCGGCCTGGCCGTTTCCAGCCCCCTGTACAACACCCCCGGTTTCTCCCTTAAGGGCAATACGGACCGAATGCAGAACGAGTTCATGATCCGCTTCGACGGAACCTGGGAAGAGAGCCGTCTTTACATAGGAAGCTATGAAGCGAACGAAGAGTATCTGGAACTCTACGATTACCGGAGAAACCGCCGTTTTCTCCTGCCCGACCAGACGGTGGACGGGGGCAGCCTGACCGTATTCATCGGCGACAGCAACGGTGCCTACCAGGCCGCCGGCACCTCACAGAAATACCGCCTGGCCGAGGAGGGGGATTATCTCTTTGACAGCGCCGACGGGATACTGACCCTTGAGGAAGAACCGGACGGGCCGGTGGCGGTTTATTACACCGTGGGAGGAACCGCAGTGGGAGACGGGACTCTCGGGGGCGGTTCCGTCATTCCCCCGGGGTCAACCGATTCGGGGATTCCCGACGTGACCCAACCGGCGGAGGATTTCTTCTGGACCAAGGCCGACCCCTATGACACCCAGGGTCGAACCTATGCCGCTTCCCGACAGGAAACCATCAACGGCAAAGCCGGCCTTCTTCTTTACGAACCGGACCGTTTCTCCCCCTTCGCCTTCTACGACAGCTACGACTTCACCCAGAGTCTCTCCACGGACAGCTGGCGAAACGATCTCTCCCTGAGCGAAAGGTACGGCACGGAGAGCAACGACCTGACCGGCCTCTCCTGGTCAAGCGATCCCTCCGAGAAAAATCTGACCATCACCCGCTCCGGCACCGGAGCCCGGGACGCCCTGGCACGGTACCCTCTGGGCGATCTGATCCCGGAAATTTACGGCAACGCCCCGGCAAACCGGCCGGAACTGGTACCCTGGCAGATACGCCTGGTGACGAAAACCGGCTCGAGTGGCTACCGGCTGGGCACGGGGGTTGTTCCCGGATCCCTCACAGTCACAGTGAACGGCCGCCCCGAATCCAACTACACCCTGGACAGCGATCGGGGTACGGTAACCTTCGGCCGGTATATCTTTCCCAGCGACCGGGTGGAATTCAACTACCGCCGGGAGACTTTGAATTTCGAAGGTCAGGAGATGCTCATCTATCAGGGTAACCGTTTCTCCCTAACCCCCAGGGACACTCTGGAAACGGCGGAATCCTTCAACTGGGTATTCCCGGACGGCACGGACAACTCCACTCCCGACGGGGGAACGATAAAACTGGGCGCCTCCTGGGAGCATAAGGGGGAATCCTTTCAGCTGCGCACGGAACTGACCGGTACGGCTGATCTGGGAGATGCGGACGGTGTGGAAAGGATTCTGGGTATGGAGAACGCCCTTTCCGCCTTTCCCGTATATGAAGAGGCCCTGGCCGAGCCGAAGGCGGGGGACGGGGAGACGGATAATGATTATCCTGCCGGCGACTATATTATTATGAACAGCAGTTCCGGTCCCCTGGTGGACGAAACACCGGCTGGCGCCTCCTTTGATACCCCAGCCCTCAAGGCAGACTTTTCCCTGACCGCATCCGGGTCAGGAGAATGGACCGGAGCTGATCTTCATCTGACGAACAGCGGAGCCCTGGACTTTTCCACCCTTCAGGAACTGCGTTTTTATATCTATATAGACGGTACAACTACGGCGGGAGATCTCATTCTCAAACTGGGGGAGACCGGCGAGGATAGGGACTTCGATAGTGACGGAGTCATTGCCGATTACGATGAAGCACTGGTAGCAACAGAAGTCATTGCCAATACAAGTCTTCCGAGCGGAGCCTGGAAACAGATCATTTGGACTCTGACGACAGATGACCGACAGAAACTGTCCCGAACCAGATCCCTCAGGTTTCTGTTTCCCTATAACAGCGGCTGGACCGATACGGACAGCCCCATTCTCATCGGCGGCCTGGAGCTGGTGGGGCAGACTTTTTCCCTTGACGTCAGCGACGATACCACGACTCTTTCCTTTTCGGAAAAATCCGACGGAACACTCCGGACCGCTTACCCCGACGAAATCGATCAGTTCCACACCGACGGCAGCGCCCAGAGGGTATCGGAGTTTTCCTGGAGCGGATTCGACAATACGGATACCTGGACCGCTGTTAACTGGCAGGAGAGCCGTGACATGGCCCGATTCGGGAAAATCCGTTTTTTCGTCAAACATGACGGTTCGACAGGGGATTATACCCTTGACTTAACCGATCTGAACGAAGAGGGAGTCCATCTGAAGTGGCAATCCGCCGCGGCAGGATGGCAGATGGTGACGATTGATTTAACCGATGAGAAAGCTTCCTTCGACGGAGGAGCAAACAATGTGGATCTTACCATAGACGGGGATGCGGGTACCCTGAACAGGATAGCTCTGACAGGAAAGGGAATTGATGCGGCTGCCGGATCGGTTAGCCTTGACGAAATCTACTTCGAAGAATCGGTTATCACCCTGAGCGGGAAATCGGCGGTCTCCCTGAACTATAAAAAAGAGGACCTGCTCACAGGAGTCTCGGGGATCGCCTGGCTGGGGGACTATTACCTTGATCTGGACACAACCGGCTCCCTTTCGGGCAGAACGAAGGGACTGAGAGGAGAAACCGGCTCTGTCGCCTTTGACGGTCAGACGGGTCTGGAAATACTCTACCTTGATCTGAACCTTCTGGGAAACGGCACCTGGGAAGGGAATACCATGGCCCTGTGGGGAGGCCATGAAATGACGTTCCCCTCCGTATCGTCCCCGGTGGTTATTGAGGAATCCTTCGCCCTGGGAGACGACAGCAGCGCCCCTCTCCTGACCCATGGCGCAGGAGTGACCCTGACTCCGGAAGAAACGATCCAGATCAAGGGAAACCACGAGACCTCCCTGAAACAGGAAAAGCTGACTCAGGAGTGGAACGGCTCGGTGACATATTCAGGAGATAAGGAGAAGATCAGTCTTAATTCGGACTGGGCCACTCTTTCAGGGGAAGAGGAACAGCAGGGGACGGGATATTTTACAGTCTGGGGAGATTCCTGGTCCTATTTCATTCCCCATGAGACCGATGTGACAAGCCGGTCGGTAAAGGAGAGTCTTTCCCTGAAGTTCGACGGAGACCTTCTTACCCCCCGAATGACAATTGACCGGAGTACAAATTACTCATACGGCCTGGGCGGGGAACAGACAAATGCCCTGTCATCGACCCTGTCCCTTCCCATTGCCCTTACCTCTCTCCAGGGATTGACGATTACCCCGTCCTACAATAGAACCCTCTCTCTGACAGGGGATCGGGACAGCTCCGGCGGATTCACTTCCGATTATCAGTACTGGGCCGACCGGGTTCTGCCTCTTCTTCCCTTGACCCACTTCATCCCCCTGTGGGAGCTGGGCGATGACTCCCCGGTCATGGCCGCTCTTCCCCTGACGGGGACATACTCCTATGCTCCCCGGTTCTCCCTGGAAATCTCCCGGAACTACGGATCCCTCATTACTGATCTGTTCATCCCCTCCTTCGGGGAAGCCTCCTTCGGAAGAGCGTACAAGGGGGAAACCGATTCACGATACTACGCCGATACCTGGGATTTCACTCTGCAGCAGCGGGCCTTGAATCTGTTCGGCTCCTTCGGGGTGAAGCCGCTCATTCCTCTCTATGCCACCGAGGAGATTGCCAATACTCTTACCATGACCTTTTACGGGAAGAATACGTCCCTTCCCCCGGCGGAGAGTTTCAGCTGGAACAGCTACGGACGTTTCGAAGGGGAAAAGGGAAACTCCCTGGAACTGGAGAATGATCTGACCATAACCATCGGCGAGGAGGAGCTCCAGAATCAACTCTCCGCCTCCTATAACTGGCGGGGAGACCGGAAACCCTACCGTAAGATACCCTTTTCCCGGTATATCGTTTCCCATGAGAGTTACGTGACGAACCGAATCGGACTGAGCTATGGGGGCGCTTCCTCCCCGGAGGCACAATCCCACGAAGGAGAACTGAGCCACACGGCCCAGCTCTTCATTGACGATCTGGGATCTCTGAAGAGCTGGATCAAACTGGGGACACTCTGGGAAGAGGGCACGGGACTCACCTTCGGTACGGAAGTGGGTGTGGAACTGACTCTTACCTTTTAGGGCGATCTAGAGAAAATACTCCACCCCCCCCTCGAAGAGGGGCTGATGCTTCTCGCCGGGAATATTGCGAAAAAGATCCCGGCCGTACCGCTCGGAATGGCCCATCTTTCCCAGGACCCTTCCGTCGGGGGAGCAGATGCCCTCCACCGCCAGCAGTGAGCCGTTGGGATTATAGCGCCGATCCATAGTAGGCTGTCCCTGTTCATCCACATACTGAAAGCAGACCTGACCCCGGGCCATGAGATCCTCCATCACATCCCGGTCGGCATAGAACTTCCCCTCCCCGTGGGACAGGGCGATCTGATGCACGTCGCCCACGGTCATGCGGGAGAGCCAGGGAGAGAGATTCGACGCCACCCGAAGGGAGGCCATGCGGGAAATATGGCGGCCGATGTTGTTGTAGGTAAGCGTGGGAGAGTGCTCCTCCCGGGGGGTGATCATGCCGTGGGGCAGGAGGCCGCTTTTCACCAGGGCCTGGAAGCCGTTGCAGACCCCCAGAATCAGACCGTCCCGGTCCAGAAGCCGGTGTATCCCGTCGCCGACTCCCCCGTGGGAGAGGATATTGGCAATGAACTTCCCCGATCCCTCCGGTTCATCCCCCGCGGAGAATCCCCCGGAAAGCATGAGCATCTGGCTGTTATCCAGAGCCTTGATCAGGCCCTCAAGAGAATCCTCGATCTGCTCAGCGGTCCGGTTTCTGAAGAGGAAAACCTGTCCTTCGGCACCGGCTTTCTCAAAGGCACGGAGTGTATCGTACTCGCAGTTAGTCCCGGGAAAAACAGGAATCAGCACCCGGGGTTTCGCCTTGGCGGCCTTACCCTTTGCGCCTGGGAGAACCGGCCCCTTCGTATAATCCCGTACCTCCAGAGCTTCGCCTCCGTCGCCGGTCAGATCCTCGAATACATGCTGCAGGGCGCCGGTCCAGCTCTCCCGGCAGGTATTCAGATCCAGAACAAAGGAATCCTTTATGCTGATCTTTCCGTCGGCAGTGGTGCTTCCGATCTCCCGGATTCCCCCTTCGGGCAGACCGGCCGCCAGGGCGGTCAGATCCTCGGAAGATTCCAC
>JAFGPQ010000363.1 GCA_016936115.1 Spirochaetales bacterium
GACAGGCCGGGCCGCATCTACTGGGGGGCGGTCAGCTCCACCTTCCGTCCCGAGGGGGAAGCGGTGACCCTGTGGCAGTACTACCATACGGCCCTCTTCGTGCCCCGCTTCACCGGCGAGGGGGATTTCCGATGCGACGTCTTCCAGTCCGGGGAGTGGACTACTCTGGAACTCTTTCAGGACAGCTATAGCGGCGACTGGGTCCATCTTTCCTGGTCCGACGGTCTCCAGCCCTTTACGGCCCCTCCGGTCCCCTGAGCCCATATTGTTTCCCCATGGGAATTGTGCTATCTTAGTGTGATGTTGCCATCATAGGAGGTTTGCATGGATCTGCTTCAGAAGGGCGGCCCCATTTTATGGATCATTATCGGGCTTTCGTTCCTGGCCCTCGTTATTATCATAGAAAGGCTTTTGTATCTCAAGAAAATCAAGGTTGACGAGGAGAAACTCTTCCTGCGGGTCAAGGCGGCCCTGGAGAAGGGGCATTTCGACGAAGCCCTGTTCATGTGCGAGAGTAATCTGTCCCCTATCACGGGCATCATGAAGGCGGCCATTGAGCATCGCTCAGAAGAGCCCTACGTGCTCAAGGAGACCCTCAAGGATGCCGCCAGCCAGCAGGCCCCCCTGCTGGAGAAGAACCTCTCCAATCTGGGAACTATCGCCCACATCTCCCCCCTGCTGGGGCTTCTGGGAACGGTAACCGGTAATATCAACGCCTTCGGGGTTCTGGGATCTTTCGGATCGGTCAGCGATCCTTCGGTACTGGCCCGGGGCATCTCCGAAGCCCTGATCACCACGGCGGCCGGTCTGATCGTTTCCATCCCGGCGGTAATTTTCTATAACTTTTTCGTCACCCGCATCAACAATATCCTGGTGAAGATGGAAAACCAGGTGAATGATATGATCCTGCTCATGAAGAACGCCGGATCGGCGGAAGCCCGGAGGACTGCTCCACGGCCTGCCGAGCCCCGTCCCGCGACGAGAACCGAAGCGAGAACAGACGCCAGAAGACCCGGTGCGAACCGGCCGGGAGGAGCTGAGCAATGAGACTGGACCGGCGACTGAAGCCGCAGATTTCTCTGGACCTCACCCCCCTTATCGACGTGGTCTTCCAGCTCGTCATCTTCTTCATGATCTCCACCACCTTCAACACGGCCCCGGGCATCGAACTGAATCTTCCCGAGTCCGCCACGGCAGTTTCGGTCAAAGTGGACCAGGTGCGCATCACCTTCGTGTCCCCCGACGAGATCTATCTGAACGAAGACCTGCACAGCATCGCCTCTCTGGAGGAGGAGCTGGACAATCTGGCCCCCATTCTGAGGGATCAGGAGAAACCGGTTATCGTGGAAGGGGACAGCGAGGCGCCCTATCAGCTTCTCATCCAGATCCTGGATATGCTCAGGGCCCGGGACATCGCCGCGGCCAATCTGATTACCCTTCCGCCGGAGTAAGCCATGGCAGAACGGGTTTCCGATTACGTTCAAAGGGAAAACAGGAAAAGGGCCATCCGTTCCTGGGGATCGGCGCTGCTTATCTATCTCCTGTTGGTGGGAGCCTACTGGGGATGGGAGCATTTCGTCCGCAAGGAACTCAAAATGAACCAGGGACCGGTCCTCATCCGCCTGGGGGAGCCGGAAGGCATGGAAACGCCGCCTCCTGTTATTCCTCGGGAGACACCAGCCGAGACGCCGCCTGAGCCGGAGCAGCCTGTGACGCCTCCCGAACCGAAGGCGGAGGCGACTCCTGTAGAACAGCCCAAACCCGATCCGGTACTTCCCGCTCCCAAAGAGGAGTCCACCCCGGTAAAGGAATCCCCCAAGCCCGTCGCGCCACCGGTCAAGGAAACTGCTCCGGCCCCTCCGGAACCGATCAAGGGGAGCGACAAGGGCAATAATTACGAATTGAACAGCGAGGGGGGGGAGATCGGACGAAACCTGTGGGTGCCCATCGCCCAGTACATGCCCTTGCCTCAGATCGTCGAGAAGGTTATCTCTTCGGGGGATCTGGTCAGTATTCTTGATCAGGTTCAGCCCGATGCGCTGGGGCTCTATTCGGCGGATCAGAACAAAGCGATCCTCCTGAAATACTACGATAAAAAACAGGGGGGCCTTCTGGAACTGAAGAAGCCGGTTCCCCTGACGGAAAGACCCGAATTGTGGGCCATTCTGGAGCGGGCCGGTTATGATCTGCGGAATGCGGAATATAAGAATCTTCCCGGGATCCGCACATCGCCCATCACTCTGAATTTTTCAGTAAAGCCTTCGGGGAGCACCACGGCGAATAGCCTGGTTGATCTGGAAATCGTGAAATCCTCCGGTTATTCCGAGATTGATGAGGCGGTTCTCTTTGCCTTTCAGCAATCCTCCTACTACAGTAAAACCGATGAGAAGATTAAAGGGCGTTTCACCTATAGGTTCTATTAAGTTCTAAGGTTGAATGCGGAATGTGGAAGAATGAAGAATTGGGGCTGAGTTTTGGGAAGTCAGCGGCTGGGTTTCAGTAAAAGAGTGACTTTTTTAGGGAAAAAGAGCGGCTATTTTTCTATGTTTTAGCTACTCTTTTTGTGAAAAGAAGCGGTGGGAATTCTTCCAGGCTATTCCTCTTTCGTTCTGGTTTCTCTCTTTGTTATGAATAAACCGTTTATAACCTCCTATGGATTGGTCGTCATGGTATTCTCCTTTGGTGCAGAAAAATTGTAAAATGAACAATTGCGGGATATTCTGTAGCCAGAGACAAGAATAACTTTCCAAAAGGGGCAAAGGAACCATGGATTTTTTCGAAACGGTAAGTAAACGCAGAACGATCCGCGATTTTGATGAGTACGAGATTGATGATGCCACACTGGAAAAAATCATTGGGGCCGCGTTTCAAGCTCCTACGAATGATCATATGCGGGACTGGCATTTTATGGTGATTACCGATAGGAAGATTGTTCTCAGATTAATAAAAAAGATTCCGGAAAGCTTTTCCGAAAAAGATATGGAAGAGCTGATAAGGAACTGGAATCTGACCGATTCCTGTCAGCAGATCTGTTACAGGGATGCTGTCCCGAAACAGTACCGCATGCTGGCGGATGCCTCCTGCGTTGTCATACCCCTTTTGAAGCAGAAGATGGATATGATGCATCCGGAAAATCTGTCGCACTTGAACGGATTTGCCTCGATCTGGTGCGCCATTGAGAATCTCTTCCTGGCGGCGACGGCAGAACATCTTGCCTGCAATCTCCGTATTCCTCTGGGTGATGAAGGTGTATGGGCCCGGAGAGTTTTAGATTTTCCCGAGGATTATTTCATGCCATGCCTTATCGGAATCGGGAAACCGTCAAAAGATGTATCCATAATTCCTCAAAAAGAAATAATCATAAAGGAGCGTATCCACAGGAATGGCTGGTAGTGATATCATAATCCTGATAATCCCCTTCCGTATCCGGATAAGCTCATTGATGAGCCGGCCCGTGGGAAGACTATGGAGAAGATCCTCCGAAAGCTCCCCTCCTGAATGACTTAGAGAGGCTATCCCATGATTCGATTACGAAATTTTATTCCTTGCGCAGCTGTTCTGACGACTCTTCTTTTTCTCCTATCCTGTTCCGGCAGGACCGAACCCCAGACCGAAGCTCCGGCGGTACCGGCCATGGGGCGGATTTATCTCTACGGGGAGATGCACGGAGTCGGGAAGATTCTGGACCGGGAATTCGTACTGTGGCAGAATTACTATGAAAAAGAAGGTATGAGACATCTCTTCGTGGAGCTTCCCTTCTATACGGTGGAATTCCTGAATCTGTGGATGCACGCTCCGGACGATGAAATCCTGGACTCTCTCTGGGAGGACACCCGGGGAACCGCAGGAAATACGGCGGATGCGAAGGAATTCTATAAGAGAATAAAGGAGCATTGCCCTGAGACTATATTTCACGGGACCGATGTGGGGCATCAGTACGACAGTACGGGGGAGCGATTCTTGACAGGACTTTGCGATTCCGGACAGGAGGATACGCTGCTCTATCGGCGAACGGTAGAAGCGATTGAACAGGGAAGGAAGTACTACCATCCTGTCAAAGATCCGGTGTACAGGGAAAATGCCATGGTTCAGAATTTCATCGGCGAATACGATCGGCTTGGAGGGGAGAACGTCATGGGGATCTACGGCTCGGCCCATACGAATCTTGATTCATTGAATCACACAGGTGAGGTCCCTTGTATGGCGACCCAGTTGAACAAACGGTATTCCCCCCGGATTCTATCGGAAGATCTTTCCGAGCTTGTCAGGATGATTGATCCGGTCGGTACGGACTATTTCCTGATAAACGGGAAGACGGACGGTTCCGCCGAGGTTTTCTTTTACCGGTCCGATGGGAAAATGTGGAACAGCAGAAAGAATACCGTAGGGATAAATCCGGAATAATCGGGTCTGGACGTGAGATGCTATTTGATATAGCTATCCAATATTCTATTTACTTCCCCGTTATCCCGTATGGCTTTCAGGCCCTTGTTGAAGGCATAAATAATCTCTCCGGCTCTAGGATTATTATCCGCCGTGGCAATGTATAAATTCTGAATTGACAGGGGTGTTTCCGAAAAATATAATTCATCCAGAATGGCGGGATTGTTTTGTGCGATAGTGAAATTTGCAACAATTTCATCCTCCAGGGTCATATCTATCCTTTTTGCCAGCAGCTTGTTGATATTCTGCATAAGGTCCGCTACCTCTTCTCTTGTGAAATCCGTTCCCCGGGAAAATTCTTCGCTGTAGCTATAATATCGTATGGTTCCGATTTTCTTTCCCCTCAGACTGGCCATCCCCTTAAAATCGAAGGGATTGTCCTTGCGCGAAATAAATCTGACCGTGTTCCTGGCATAGGGTTCGCTGAAGAGAAGATACTCATCCCGTGCTGTCGTATACCAGACATCGGGCAGAATATCGTATTTACCTGATTTGACACCCGCTTCCGCCCTGGCCCAGGGGATGTTCGCATACTCGAGGGTATATCCCTGAGTCGCAAAGGCCGCGCTGACTATTTCAATGGAAATCCCCTTCCCGGGCATGTCGGGTTCGACAAAGGGGGCCCAGGGATCGCATGCCGCCCTTATGACCCTGCTCTCTTCGCTTGTAATCAATAGAGGCGCCAAAAGGGTGAGTACTATGAATATAAAGCCTCTCTTCAATTCGTTGCTCCTTCTTATGAGCTATTATAAAGGGTAGTTATTGAATAGGAGGATGTCAAATTCCTGAATACGGGAATTGATCAGAGACAGGCTTTGACTTCCACGGCCGGAATATAATATCCTTGATTATGGATTTTACCCTGACCACGCCGGCTCTGTTGTTTCCGGCCATATCCCTGCTGCTGCTCGCCTATACCAATCGCTATCTGACGATTGCCGGGCTGATCCGGGATCTCCATGCCCGCAAATCCCTGGAGAGACGGGAGAGCCTTGAGCTTCAGCTGAAAAATCTGCGCACCCGCATCTATCTGATACGGAGTATGCAGATATTTGGAGTAACCGCCTTTTTCCTGTGTGTTGTCACCATGCTTCTGATTTTTCTGAAGTTGACCGGGCCGGGGGAGATCACCTTTGCGGTGAGCCTGGTCTGCCTGCTTATCTCCCTGGGGCTCTCCATTCGGGAAGTGAGTATGTCCATCGGGGCTCTGGAAATCCTTTTGAATGACTGCGACGGGCAGGCGGATTAGTTAAAGAGATCCAGGATTTCCCGGCCGGTCAGGTTTTTCATGAAGCCCTGCTCTTCGGTGATGATCCTGTCGGCCAGGTCCTTCTTTTCTTCCTGCATGGTCAGTATTTTCTCTTCAATCGTATGGCGGGTGATGAACTTATAGGTGATCACCTTGCGCTTCTGTCCGATCCGGTAAGCCCGGTCGATGGCTTGCTGCTCCACTGCGGGATTCCACCAGGGGTCGAAGAGGATCACGTAATCCGCAGCGGTCAGGTTGATGCCGATGCCTCCCGCTTTCAGGCTTAACAGGAAGATGCGCACGTCCGGATTGTGCTGAAACCGGTTGATTTCTTCCTTGCGGTCCTCCGTCTCCCCGGTGATATGGGAATAGAGCCAGTTCCGGCTTTCGCAGAGGCGGCTCAGGTAGTTCAGGGTGCCCAGGAACTGGGAGAAAATCAGCACCTTATGATCCTCCTGGCGCAGCTTGTCCAGCAGATTCACCAGGGAGTCCATCTTGCAGGAGGGGATATGGCTGTAGTCGTCCCCCAGCATGGGAGGATGGATGGCCAGCTGGCGCATTTTGAGGATGTAGGAGAAAATCTCTATGGAGGATTTCTGCAGCCCTTCCCGTTCGATGAGGCCGTCCACCAGGGCCCGGTAGAAATCCTTCTGCCGGTTGTAGATCTCTTCCTGCTCGGAGGACATGTCCAGATAGTGGAGGATCTCCTCCCGGGGGGGCAGATCCGGGGCCACTTCTTCCTTTTTGCGTCGCAGGATGAAGGGAAATACGGTCTTGCGCAGAATCCCGGCGGCATCCTCGTCCTGCTGCTTCTCAATGGGGATGGCGAAGCGCTCCTGGAACTCCCGCATGGTGCCCAGCAGGCCCGGGTTCAGGAAGGTCATCTGGGACCAGAGCTCGGAGGTGTTGTTCTCTATGGGCGTACCGGTCAAGGAGAGGCGGTGCCGGCTCTTGAGGCGGATGATGGAGCGGAAGGTCTGGGAGGAGGCGTTCTTGATATAGTGACCCTCGTCCAGGATGATGTAGTCGTACTCCCGGTCCAGGAACATCTCGATATCGTAGCGGATCGTCTGGTAGCTCACGATGATCAGATCCAGATGGCGGAAGTGATCCGCATGGTCCGCCCGGTCCTTCCCCCAGTGGCGTACGTACTCCAGTTCCGGGGCGAATTTCTGCAGTTCCCCCTCCCAGTTGGGCAGGGTCACCACCGGGGTGATGAGCAGGGAGGTCCCCAGTTCCCCCCTCTCCTTGAGCCCCTGCAGAAAGGCCAGGGTCTGCACGGTCTTTCCCAGACCCATGTCGTCGGCCAGGCAGCCGTTCAGCCCGTAATTGTGAAGGAAATTGAGCCAGTTGTAGCCATGGATCTGGTAGTGGCGCAGGGTCGCCTTGAACCGGGAGGGGAGGGGAGTCTCTTCGATGGTGCTCACGTTCTCCAGGCTCCGCAGGGTCATCAGATTCTGCTCAATCATATCCTCCTCACCCTCGGTGGCTTTGGAGAGAGTCTCCAGGACGGGAATATTGGAGAGACTCGTTTCCAGGTCCCCTTCGCTGGTGAGACCCTGGCTTCGGAGCTTCTCCAGCTGCTCCAGGGCGGCTTCGTCCAGGACAAGGTAATTGTTTCCCGCCCGGACCAGGCCCAGCTCGGCGTAATGTTCGTCCAGCATCATCCGGGCCGTTTCTTCATCAATGGTGACTTCCGCGTTGACTTTGAGCAGGTCGCTGTCACGGCTCACCTTGAAGCTGATCTCCCCTTCCAGGGCAATGGGTCGGTTCTCCAGCTGCACCTCCGCTCCGGCCGCCTTCAGTTCCGGGCCGTAGTAGGAGAGAAAGCGGGGCACGTCGATGCCCAGGCGCAGGTCCTCCGACTCTTCTCCCGCCACGAAGCCGGAATAGTAGCCCCGTTCGTACTGTAGTTCCCCCTCCAGAATGTTGGTGAGGGTAACCAGGAACTCCTTCTCCCGGTTCCTGTTGCGTTTGTAAATGAGGATATTCTCATCGGTCTGGACGGTTTTGTAGTTCTCCCGCATCTGGGAGGGTATCTCCTGGTCCCCATAACGGAAGAAAAAGAAGATCTCCGTTCTCTCCGACCGGTTGCGGATTTTGAGGATGGGCCGGGGATCCTCCTCCCGGACTTCGGTGGAGAGATGATCCAGTTCCAGCCTGATCCTATGAATGCCCAGCCTCTCCGCCATGGCCTGAAGTCCTATAAGGTCCTTCTCCAGAAAGCCCCCGGAACGGGACAGAAGAAGCTTGATGAAGTAACTGCTCTCCTTCTCTTCGGGGAAGTAGTAAAGGTTCTGCCGGTTCTCGGAGAGGTGCAGGACCGATCCTCCCGCAATCTCCAACCGGTCCCGGGAGAGGGGGCGGGTTAAAGCCTTCTCCTCCCGGCAGAGGGAAAAGAGGGGCTGGAAAATGACACCCCGGTCGGGCAGGTAGCTGAAGAGTTTGAAGCTGATGAGCATGCTGTCGAAACGCTGCGGCTCCACCGGCAGGCCCCGGGTGCCGTAGCACAGGGGCAGGGTCTCCAGCATCGCCGTCAGTTCCCGGGCGGGGATTCCCGAGCCCCGCTCCGCTTCGTTGGTTATGCGGTAGAGGGCTTTCTCCTGCTCCTCAGTGAGGGGGGCGGTCAGTTTCTCCTTTTTCCAGTCGGAGATATTCCCCTCCCGTCCGTCGGAGAGGATATGGCGTAATACCGGCCGGATCAGGAGCAGGTTCTCTCCGGTCTCTTCGTAGAGCTGAAAGAGCAGGCGGTACTCATCCTGCTCTTCCGCCGTGGAGAAGAGGTCTATCCCCGAAAAGAGGGAGAGCCCGTCGTATTCGTCGACTGCCGGGTCTTCCCGGGGTTTGTCCTCCAGTTTTTCCAACAGGGTCCGGCCCGCTTCCCCCCCATTCAGCCGGTCATCGGACTGCAGCTTAAGGATAAGCATCCACCAATGGGTGCAGGGAGCCTCGCTGCCGCACTCGCACTCCCACTCGATACGGTTGGAATAAAATGCGGTTCTTACCAGAAGGGGCAGGGGCTTTTTGGGGGGCAGGATGTAGGCGCTGAACGCCTCTTCCCTGTTTTTGAGATTGTAGAGCCTGTTCCGGGACAGCTGATCAGTGAGATCCGGCAGAGTTTCCGGTTTCTCCATGGCGTCGATTTCGGGAAGGTAAAGGGTTTTCATCGTCTATTCGGCCGCAGGCCCGGCAATCCGAAGATGCTCCTCTTCCGCCGCCTGGGGAGGAACCGGCCGGGAGTAGAGATATCCCTGTATAATGCGGCAGCCCTCGCCCAGGAGGAAATCCTTCTCCTCCACAGATTCCACCCCTTCCGCGATCAGCTGGAGCTCCAGGTTTTTCCCCAGGGTGATTATGCTTGTGGTGAGCTTTTTGTTGAAGCCGTCCTTGTGTACATCCCTGATAAAAGCCTTGTCTATCTTCAGATAGGTAACCGGAAAGATATTCAGGTAGCTGAGGCTGGAATAACCGGTTCCGAAGTCGTCCAGGGCGATCTGAACGCCCATTTCCCTGATCTGCTCCATCTTTCTCTGGGCCAGATGTGGGTTGGCCATGAGCATGGTTTCGGTCAGCTCCACCTTGAGGTAGGACGGATCGATGCGGCTCTTCTCCAGAATCTCCCTGAAATCGAAGATGAAGTGGTCCAGGCCGAACTGATAGGCGGAGATATTGACGGAGATGGTAAAGCCCCGGTAGCCCTTCCCGTACCATTCGCCTATCTGGCGGCAGGCTTCCTGAAGGGTCCAGCGGCCGATCTGGGCGATAAAGCCGTTCTCCTCGGCCAGGGGAATGAACATGTCCGGCATGATGATTCCGTTCTCCGGATCGATCCAGCGGATAAGGGCTTCGAAGCCGAACAGCTTCTCTGTGGAGGCGTCTATCTGGGCCTGGTAGTAAAGTTTGAAACGGCCCATCTCGAGGGCTCTTTTCATGCGGGCTGATATGCTCAGGCGGGAGAGAATGTCGTTGTTGATGTGGTCATTGAAGGTGACCACATGGTTTCTGCCCTGGTTCTTCGCCTGGTACATGGCCAGCTCGGCGTTTTTGATGAGAAGGTCCAGATCCCGCCCGTTGTCCGGAAAGAAGGCCACCCCCATACTGAAAGAGATGGACAGGGGTTCGTTCCTGATGGCGAAGGGCTGATCCAGAATCTTCCTGAGCTTGTCCATGATGCGGTTCAGCTGCTTTGTTTCGTTCAGATCGTTGTAGACAAGGGTGAACTTGTCCCCTCCCACCCGAAAGAGGGAGTCCGTTTTTCTGATGGCTCCCTTGAGCCTGTCCCCGATGGAACGGAGGAGCTCGTCACCCCGGTTGTGTCCCAGGGAGTCGTTGATATCCTTGAAGTTGTCCACGTCCATGTAAACCACGGCTATGCGCGTGCTGTTCCGTTCCGCCCGGGATAACTCCATATTGAGCACTTCCATGAGGTTATACCGGTTGGGGAGTCCGGTCAGCTGATCGTACAGGGCGAGCCAGTTGAGCTGTTTGTTCTGCTGCTCGATCTCCATGCGGCTCTGGCTGATCTCTTCGATGCTCCTGCGGTATTTGGAGGTGAGTATCTCCAGTTTGGTCAGAACTTCCGACAGGAGGCGCGCCTGGGAGAGGCCCTCCAGGAAGATGACGAACATGAGGGAGAATCCCGCAATGGGGCCGTGGTGCAGGATGTCGTTATAGAAGAGCACATCGTAGATCAGGCTGATCACCATGAAGAGGATTTCCCCGATAAGGCGGTAGGAGGCATGGTGCGGTTCCCTTATGCTGCGGTAGAAAAAATAGAAGAGATAGAAGGCGTAGACGAAGGAGTAGAACTGGAAGAAGGGCAGCAGAAAAGAGTACACGTTCATGGGTGTGAAGATGATGATGAGGCCGTAAAAAAGCAGGGGGAGGGGGATGATCCAGGAGAACCATCTGATCCGGAAACGTTTGACCAGATTCTCCACGTAGCTGATGAAGAAAAGCACCGCCCCGATGAAGGTGAGGTATTCTATTTTCTTGCTGATGAGAACCATGCCCTCTCCCAGCAAAAGCTCCAGCTGGGAGGTATTGGTCAGACCGGTTCTGATCCCCAGGACCAGACAGAGCAGGGAGAACCACAGGGTGACCTTGTCCTCGGGCCTTTTGATATAGTGGGCCATATAGAGGAAGAAGAAGGTGAAGGCCATTCCAATGATAAAGATATCCGCCATCACCAGGAGACGGTAGGGCTTCATGACGGCGCTGTAGCTGCCGAACTGGATGTTTTTACACAGGCCGCTCTGCCGGTGCTGCCAGTTGGAAACTTCTATGGTCAGGACGAATTTCTCTCCTGGAGACTGGAAGACGGCGGCGCCCTTGTTGATACCGGGCCGGGAGCCGTTTTTCTCGGTGCTGACCAGACCGGTCTGAAAGATCTCCTGCCCGTTCACAGAGATGCGCAGGGCCTGAATGTTCTCGACCACTCTCAGCGCCAGAAGGCCCTTATAGCCGCCCGGGTCGACGGTGAGAAGATAGGTCCCCGCTCCGAAACGGGTATTGTTGCGGCTCTCCCAAACCGAGGGTACGCCGATATATTCGGGAGTCTCCCCCTTCGGCGGGAGGGCGGAGAGAATCCCCGGGTAAAAGGCCCACTCCCCCTTGAGGAGAAAATGGCTGTTCTCCAGGTCCATCCCCCGGAGATCCAGGAATCCCTTCTCGGCAGCGGGCGCTTCCTGAGCGAATAGACCGGCTAATAGGGTGAGGAATGTCAAAAATAAAATGGCGAATCTTTTTCCCTTCACAAAAATACTTTAACCGATAGGAGCTGATTTATCAAATACTAAATGCGGGGATCTCAGAGTTTTCTTTCCGCTTCGTAGTCCGAAGAGAGGCGGTTCATCAGCTCGGTGAAGCGGGCCTCCGTGCCTATCTTGAACAGATCCAGGATTTTCTTCTCTATCTGTTCGAAGGTGAAGCTGCCCTGTTCGATATTGGCGAGGCAGTTCGCCAGATAGATGCAGTAGACGATGGCCTTGTTCTGGGAGCGGCACTGCAGGGGGATGTGATGGTATTTGATCGCATCCACCAGGGAGGGGGGAAAATTCCACTTTTCCGCAATCCGGGCGCCCACTTCGGAGTGGTTGTAACCGGCGGCCATATCCTCGAGCAGCTGGGCGGAGAGCCCCTTGTCCACGGAGAAATCCCTGATATGTTCCACCAGCTCGGGGCGGACACCCTGCAGCACGATGAGACCAATGTCGTGGAGGATGCCTCCCAGGTAGGCGTCGTCGATCACATCTTTCTTCTTGGTGATGTTCCGGGCCAGGGTATAGGAGTAGAAGCCGACCCGGTGGGAGTGGTCCCACATATGGCTTTCGTGGTCGGTGATGTTCAGGATCTTCTCGGTTCCGTAGGAGTAGAGCATGTTCTTGATGCCCCGGAAGCCCAGGAGCATGACCGCATCGGGAATATTGCTGACCCGGTTGGGAAGCATGAACTGGGCGGAATTGACCGTCTTCAGAAGGTCCGCCGCCAGGGCGGGGTCGGAGTTGATGCGCCGGGCGATATCCTCGATCTCCGAATCGGGATCGTTGATGAGCCTCTGCACCTCGGTGATGTTCTCGGGGAACTGGGGCAGCTTGTCTATGACCTTGACTATCTCGTCCACGATCGTATCCAGGAGGGAGAACCGCTCCCCGGTCAGGGGAATGATAAGGGAGGCCACCGTTTCGCCCCCTTCCCCTTCGATCTCGAAGGCGTCCTCGTCGAAACCCATCTTCTTGAGCATGAGCACGAGAATGACGATTCCCAGGCCGGCCCCTTCCGAGTCGTCCAGAACTTCGGCGAAGGCCTCTTCCAGGGAGTTGAAGGCCCGGGCCCGGGCGATCCGGTCGTAGACGCGCATCTGTTCGGTCCGGTTGATCTCCACGTTGTTCCTGATGGTGACCCGGAGCATGCCCCCGGCCACAATAAAGGTGAACTTGATATAGAAACCCTTCTCCTTCTGCAGGTTCAGGTAGTATTCGAGATTGCTGAGGGTATCCTCTTTGAACCCGATCATGCCCCTCTTGTAGTCGATCATGTCCTCGATGTCCAGGTCCTTCTCTTCGAAGTAGACCCTCTTTGTGTTGGCCTTCTTGGCGTTGACCGCCAGTTCCTTCATGCAATAGGCCAGGGGATCCTTATAGTTGCCCAAAGAGAGTTCCTGCAGATAAATCCCCAGTATCTCTTCGAGCTGCTCCTCGGTTTCGCGGGGGAGTTTATAAGTGGTAATTGTCAGGGGGAGAGAAAGACGTATCGCCTTTTTCACCTTTTCGTGTAACTGGGTAGATGGCATCAGGGACTCCGAACTTTATTCTATTGTGAATCACATAATATAATAGTCTAAAAACTACCAAAATAAAAGGGAAAAAGGGAAAATCAGGAAATTTTGTTCAGATGGATGAGCTCCTCCCGTATCATCTCATATAGTGTACCCCTGTTCTCTCTACGGCTTTTGTCGGGGGAACCGGCTTCTACTCCCGTGAGAATCTCCATTCCCTCGTCGATGGAACTGACCGGGTAGATATGAAAAACACCCTTCTCCAGAGCCTGCATCAGCTCCCGGGAGGGAAGCAGATTCTCAATGTTCTGACGGGGAAGAATCACCCCCTGCTCCCCGGTCAGACCCTTCATACAGCATATGCGGAAGAACCCTTCCACCTTCTCTGTCACTCCGCCCACGGGCTGGATGACGCCGAACTGGTTCACCGATCCGGTGACCGCCAGGTCCTGCCTCAGGGGCACTCCCGCAATGGCGGAAAGAAGGGCGTAGAGCTCCGTGGAGGAGGCCGAATCCCCCTCTATCTCGTAGTAGTTCTGCTCCACGCAGATCCCCGCGTAGAGGGAAAGGGGCAGGTTCCGGGCGTAGCGGTTGCGCAGATATCCCTCCAGAATCAGGATTCCCTTGTTGTGAATTTCCCCGGAGAGTCCCGCTTCCCGCTCGATATTGATGATCCCCTCCTTGCCGGCTCCCACCGTGGCGGTGATCTTCATGGTGCAGCCGAAGGAGAAAAAATTCCCCCTCTCCAGGACGGCCAGGCCGTTGACGGAACCCACCTCGCTGCCCTCCACGCTGATGAGAAGGCTGCCTTTCTCCACCTGCTCCAGGATGGTTTCCTCGGGCATATCGTAGAGGTACTGGCGGCACTCCATGGCCCTTCTCACCGCTTCGTTGTCGATCTCGGTCTTCTCCAGCTGGCCCGCCCAGTAATCCGATTCCCGAATGAGGTCGGAGATGAGGGAGAACCGGGTGGTGAGCTGATCCTTTCTTTCGGAGAGGAGCACCCCGTAGCGGATCATCTCTTCCAGCCCGGAGAAGGTGGCCTTCTTCAGGTCGTATTTTTCGATGAAGGAGCGGATGAACCTCACGTACTCCGCCGTGGTTTTGGGGGACAGGGGCATCCAGGAGTTGAACTCCGCGGGAATCTTGAAGTATTTTCGCAGATCCCCGTCTATGGCGGAGAGGATATCGTAGAGCCGGTCCTGCCCGATAAGGATGATCTTAGTGTTGAATTTGACCGGCTCAGGCTTCATACCCGCCGTGGGGGGGCCCAGGGGGGAGTGGGGCAGTTCCAGCTCCACCTGCTCCGTGTCTATGACCCGCTTCAGCTCGGTCCAGACGTTCTCCTGGTTCATCAGATCGTCCGCCCGCAGAATCAGCACGCCCCCGGCCGCCTTGAGCAGGGACCCGGCCCGGATCATGGTGAAATTCGTCTTCGTATCCCCGGACATCTCCGTACGGGATTCAATGGTGCCGAAGAGATTGGCCCGGGTGGGATTGGTCTCCCGTATTACCGGCCGCTCTTCGGTCTTGCTGTTGTCCACGATGATGTTGATGGTGTAGCGGCGCAGCTCCTCCTCCAGCTCCTCTTCATCCTCCTCCTCGTCCAGGGTGAAGATGTCCAGATTCGCCAGAATGTCCTTCTCCAGCCCGTTCAGGTAGTGGGTGTACTGCTCTCCCTTCCAGTCCAGGCGGATCAGGTCCATTTCGTGCTTGAGCATGGGGCCGATGAGTTCGGACTGGAGAGCGGCCAGATTGTCCTGCAGGGTGCGCCGGGCCTTCTGCAGCTGCTCGTAGAGGTTTTTCATCCTGTCCACCAGGCCGAAGTAGACCTCCCGCTTTTCCATCCAGAACTCCTCGGTGACCGGCTCCTCCCCCTCTTCCGACTCCTGCCCGATAAGGTCGTGCAGCTCATCGAAGGTGACAGGCTCGTCCTTGTAGACCGGTACCAGGTCGGCGGAGAGCTCCTCGTCACTCTCCTCGTCACCCAGCTGTATGGTGCAGAATCCCGCTTCCTTCAGGACTTCCTCGAAATCCTTGAGCTCCCGGTTTTCGTTTTTTTCCGTTTCCCCGATAAGATTGTCCCGACGAACCGTATAGGCCTGGCTCTTGAGCTTGTCCCCGATGATCTGCTTCATCCGCTCCACAAGGGAGGTCAGGGTCTCCTTGAAACGGTGCGCCTCTCCCTCGGGAAAGTAGATGACCCGGGGATTCTCCGGCTTCTCGAAGTTGAAGGCGTAGGCCACGTCCTCAAGGGGGACCGTTTTAGCCCGGTGCTTCTTGAGAATCTCCTGAACCGCGGTGTACCGGCCGGTGCCGCTTTCCCCGGTAACGAAGATGTTGTATCCCTTGGCGTTGATGGAGAGTCCCATTTCCAGGGCCTGTATCGCCCGGGGCTGGCCGATAACGCCCCAGTTGTTTTCGCTGTAATCCTCGGAAATTTCATGGGCCATGTTAATATCTATCCGGAGATCTTCCGGTTTGAGTCTTTTGTTCTGTGTCATAAATTTCACTATAAACAATTCGTCCCCGGCACACAAGAGAGGGGAGAAAAGTTCCGCCGTCGCGAATTAAGAGATCTCTATATATCGATATCTACATATCAATATTTCTGGCACTAATCCTTTACATCTATCGTAAACGGGTTTAGTCTTTAACTATCACCCGGAGTCCGGCACTGTTGTACCCGCCGACCCGACCTCCGCCGGTTTTCTCTCTTGTGAAAAAACAACCGGAGGCACGTCATGTCGCAAACCATGGAAATCAAGAAACAACCCTGCGCTTATGAGAAACCGGAGGAGATCTATCCGGTTCTGGAAACGGTCATCTCCCGTTACAAGGGAAAGGGGGCTCTCATCCCTGTCCTCCAGAGCGCTCAGAACCTCTTGGGATGGCTTCCCGAAGAGGTTCTGGCCTGGACTTCGGAAAAACTGCAGCTGCCCTTCAGCGAAGTGGCGGGGGTGGTCGGGTTCTACTCCTTCTTTTCAACGAAACCCAGGGGAAAGCATATGGTCCGGGTCTGCATGGGGACCGCCTGCTACGTGAGGGGGGGCCAGGAAGTTCTGTGCGCCGTGGAAAAGGAACTGGGGATATCCGTGGGGGAGACAACTACGGACAGGCAGTTCAGTCTGGAAATCGGCCGCTGTTTCGGCGCTTGCGGTCTGGCGCCGGTTATCATGATTGACGACGATGTCCACCAGCGGGTCAGGCCCGTTCTCATCTCTGAAATTGTGGCCCCCTACAGGGAGGATCCCGGTGATGAGTGATAAGGACAGATTAACCCTGAAGGAGTTGGAAATGCTGAGGGGCCGGCTGAAAAAAGCCGGAGAAGAGAGGAGCGGTTCCTGGGAAATCCGCCTGTGCGCCGGCGGGGGATGCCTGGCATCGGGGGAGCCGGAACTGAAGAAGAGTCTGAAAGAAGCTCTGGAAAACAGAGGTGTTTCGGCGAGGATCATTGAAACCGGCTGCCAGGGACCCTGTGCCGGGGGACCGGTACTCACCGTGGATCCGGGGAGGGTAATGTACGAACACTTCCCCCTGAATCGGGCGGATGAACTGGTGGAGCGGCATCTTGTGAAGGGGGAGCTGCTCGAGGATCTGCTCCCCGAGAGCGTTCATCCCGGGGAGAAAGCCCGTCTGAAGGAGGAGGCCGCCTTCTTCGCCGGTCAGGTCCGGCTCGTTCTGGAACATTGCGGGGAGATCGATCCCCTGTCCCTGGATGATTACATCGAGCGGGACGGCTATGCCGCTCTGGCGGCGGTTCTGGAGAAGGGCAGCGGCGAGGGAGTCCTGGCCGAGCTGGAGGCTTCCGGCCTGCGGGGCAGGGGAGGCGCGGGATTCCCCACCTGGCGCAAATGGGATTTCACCCGGAAGGCGCAGGGGGATGAGAA
>JAFGPQ010000364.1 GCA_016936115.1 Spirochaetales bacterium
AGTTCGCCATCGACGCCATCGCCCTGGGCAAACAGGCCGCCGTCTCCCTGCACCGTTACGTGCACGGGGACAACCTGACCTTTAACCGGGAACGGGATTACCGGGCCTTTGACAGGAGCAATCTGGACATGGAAGGGTACGACCGGATCCCCCGGGAGAAGACGGTTCATGTGGACGGCTCCCGTTCCAAGGAGACCTTTACCGACTTAAGGGAAACCTTTACGGAAGAGCAGATTCTGAACGAGACCAAACGCTGTCTGGGCTGCGGCGCCGCCCAGGTGGACCAGTACCAGTGCGTGGGATGCGGCATCTGTACAACCAAATGCAAGTTTGACGCCATCACCCTGAGCCGCAAATACGATACGGGGGGCGCCGCCTTTGACAAGATGAAGCCCATCGTCATAGGCCATGTGATCAAACGGCACGGGAAAATCGTGGCAAAGTCGGTGAAGAGAACCATCGCCTCCCCCTTCGGCGGGCGATAATGCACGAACTGAGCATTGTTCTTGAAATCGTGAAAAACGTGGAGAATATTGCCAGGCGGAACGGGGTGTCGAAAATCGACACCCTTGTTCTGCAGATCGGCGAACTCTCCTCAACCATCCCCCGGTACGTGGAAGCCTGCTATCCCATGGCGGTGGAAGGCTCCCTGCTGGCAGATACGAAGCTGGAGATAGAAGTCATGCCGGGGAACGCCTTCTGCCGGGGCTGCGGCGATGTATTCAATCTGCGGGAGAACGACGGGATCTGTCCCGGCTGCGGGGAGGAGGACTTCGATGTGATCAGCGGGCGGGAGTTCTTCATCAAGGAGATTCTTACCTGCGAAGAGGATCAGCCCTCTGAGGAATCGGTCGTCACAGGATCCCCCGACTGATCCGGTCCGGCGGCGAGGCTGTTCCAGTCGATCCGCCCGGTAAGCTGCATCAGCAGAAAGAGGGTCAGCACGGAACAGATAGTCAGAATAACTCCCGTGATGCCGTCGAAGAAGAAGGACCAGGAGAAGAAGACCAGGTAGACGAGCTGAATGGCCGGTGCGACAAGATAGGCGATGCGGGGCGGGGCGAAAAGCCGCAGATAGGTCACCGTCAGCAGCAGGGAAATCACCGAAGCCAGGGCGAAGGTCAGATAGAGATTCATGTGGTCCGAAAAGTAGGAGTACATGAGGTGGAACGAGAAGAAGGTGGCCGCCAGAAAGAAGTAGTGCATGGGATGGAAGGGACATTTCATGATAACGGTCACGATCAGCAGTACGGTGAAGAAGAACAGCAGGGGCACGGGGGCGAAGAAGGTGACCCGGGTGACGATTTCACCGGGATTCAGCCTGCCCGGAATAACCAGGCCCAGATCTTTTCCGGTAACCGCCTTGTCCAGGTCCCAGATGAGCTCGAACCCTTTTTCCGTTTCCCTTTTCTCCGTGGGGGACATCATGGCCGGAGGCAGATCGAAATCCTTGAAGTCCGTGTTGATGGTAAGATGGAAGGCGTTAAGCTGGGTAAGGCTGTCCCCTTCGCTGATGTAGTAGTAGAGATTCTCCAGCCCCGTGGATTCATAGGAGATTTTCAGGCGGATGTAGCCGTCCTCATCGGGAACGGCGGTAAAAGCCTCGTGCCGTATGAGGGGGAGCAGGTCCTCCCGGTCCCGGCCGTTGACAGCCATGGCGATATGGCTGTAGATGGAGTTCGACGATTCCAGGGCGGAATAGAGATACCAGGTCTCATCCGGATTATCCACCCGAAAAAGATAATCCCCGGTAAACCGGGTACGGAAGGTGGGAAACCAGAGATTCCCCCGTTTTCTCCGGTCCAGGGAGACATCAATGGCCACATTTGATTCGACCGCCTCCTGTTCTACCGGCTCCAGTACGGTGGTCTGTACTTCCCGGCCCTCCTCCCACGTTGTTGTGATCCTCTCCACATTCCTGAAACACAGGGGAGTTCTGAAAATCAAATCCCCCCCGTACAGGGAGGCCACTTCCCCCTTGAGAGAGGAATAACTGCTGTCGGTGCGTTCCGTAGTGGCGGCTCCCAGAATCATCCAGGCTATCAGGGTCCCCAGAAAAATCAGCCCTATGGCTAAAAGATGTTTTGCTTTCATGATAATCGCTCCTTTATCCCTATTCTGACTCAAAGTTCCGGCAGAATAACGGCAAAAAGAACAATGCCTCAAGAGAGCCGGAACAATGCCACGAATTATTACATTATGGTAATGGTAAAGCAAAAAAAAGGCATATTGTCATAAGAGACATTAAATTTTATTTATGATAATCTGAACCATGATTCGTCCCTTAATTTCGATGATGTTACTTCTCGGTTTCGCGGTGCTTCCCGCCTTTTCCCTGAGAGCGGAATCACTTGTTCTGAATCTGGACACCTGCCGGCGGATGGCCCTTGAGAACAATCCGGACCTGCGCGTCTCCGGCCTGTCCCTCTCCATGGCCCGGCGGGACAGGGACAGCAGCTGGAACATGCTTCTCCCGGCTATCACGGCGGGGGCGGGGATAGCCGAAGCGGGGACCCTTTTTACCGATGTCTACGATCCCTCCCTCACCCTGAGCGGTTCCCTGAGTGCGAGCCTCTCTCTCAACGCAGGTCTGGCCGCCTCGGTGAAAGCCATCCGCCTTGCCGCCGAAAAGGAGGAGATCTCCTA
>JAFGPQ010000365.1 GCA_016936115.1 Spirochaetales bacterium
CCCCAGGGGGAATTTGCGGTGCCCGCTCAGGCACATGGTCAGGATGGGAACGCCGGTTCTTCTCATGGCCGCGATCAGGCTGTCCCGCTCCTCCCGGCTCCATTTGAGACGGCCCAGTTTCTCATCCGTTTCGTCTATGCTGATTTCCATGAAATCAAATCGGGCCTTACCCGTTTCTACCAGTTTCTCTTCCAGGGACAGGCTGTGGGGCATGGATTTTCCATAGAGCCCCAGTCTGTAATTATTCTTGTTTGCCATATTTATTCTCTCCGACCATGCGTCAACGAACACGCAGGTCTTCATATTAAAGTCGGTTCACGGATGCTGTCAAGGGAAAGTATCCCCCGTCCCCTTGCGGTATATTCCCGCTAATGAGATGCTGATTCAACAGAGGCAGACCTTCAAGAAGGGATGGCCCGGCCTATGGGAAAGGGAACAGGACGGGCGCTTTGCCAACCGGGAGTTGCCTCAGGATTCAATCCCCTTCAGGGAATCCACCCAGAAATCGGGGGCCTGGCCGCCGCGGCACCTGTTGAGAAGACCTTCCATCTCCCCGATCCAGCGGTCGCTGAGTTCTGTGAAATACCCCGCAAGGGCAAGGATGTCATCCCGGCCGGGACGGGTTGCGTCCCGATCCCGTTCGAATGACGAGCCCGAAGTGAGGAAAAGGGGATGCGAATCCTTCGTATAAAAACGGGTACTCTGGAAGATATGATAGGCAAGACGGTCCGGCCGGGTCAGGCCTTCTCCGCAGCGGCGCCACTCGTCTCCGTTAAAACCGGTTACCACCCGGCGGTAGACATCCCAGAAATGTCGGGACTGACTTATGAGATCCTGTTTCATAGAAGAGTATTATAGCAGGAGAAGAGAGGTCTTGGTGCAAAAATTCAGAACCGCAGTTTTCGGCTTATTAGGGGGAACAGGGCTATAACAGATATCATCGCCATCACAGTGGAGATCATCCCCACAGTCTGAATGTCATGATTCCCTATGAACAGAAAGGCCAGGGGAGGACCGGCTACGCCCCTTATGCCGCAGAGAAAGGAGTGCACCGACATATAGCGGCGAACTTCTTCGGGGGGAGCCAGCCGGGTTACCCAAAGGTTCCAGATATAGGGAGCTCCCGCAAGGGAGAGGTTGATCAGCACCGATCCCAGGCCGATCAGCCATAGATTCCGGCTGATGAAAAAGATGAAGATACCCAGACCGATGAGAAAGTTCATCACCATACGCAGATAGACAAAGGGAGCTTTGTCATAGAAATGGGCCCAGAAATAGTTGCTCAAAAGGCGTACCACCCCGGGAATGATTCCCAGTATAAGCAGGACGGTCAGAGGATCCAGTCCCAGCCCCCTATCGGGATCGGAAAGAAAGACCGTACGGATGGGCATGGACCAGAGATTGGCGAATCCCAGTATCATCCAGCTGAAGGAGGCTATGCCGAAACGGGGGTCCTTCCAGATAAGGGAGAGGTTTGTCCAGAAGGGGCGGCCCGTGGGAGGGGCTGCTACTCCCGGGGGAAGCTTCCCCAGGGAAAGGGCATTCCCCGCAAAAAGCAGGGCGCTCAGGAGCAGAATAGTACGGTAGTTACCGATATTCCGGTCCAGGAGATGTCCGAAAAGCCAGCTGGTTCCCGTGGCCACCAGGATCATGATAAGGGTGCCCGTGGACATAAGCCGGGCCCGGCGGTCCGGACGATAGCATTCGGTGTAGTATCCTGTTAAGAAGGGAATGCGCAACGAGAAGACGAAGAGGCACAGGGACACGCCGACCGTATAGGGAAACACCCCCGGAATCAGGAGGGGAGCCCCCAGACCTGCGGCCATGAGAAGGGTCATCACTGTCAGGATGGAACGGGGTCTGAAGCGGCTTTCCAGAAAGGGGGTGATGAAAAGTCCGGCGAGCATGCCTGCGGCGGGGGCGGTACTGATCGCCGTATTCCACCGGTCCGGGGATTGAAAGAACTGTATGGCCACCAGAAGGAAGACCGAGTTGCGGAGCGTATCCACAAAGCCGTCAGCCCCCTGTCTCACCGTATCAAGGGCAAAGAGGGTTCTCTCCGAATCATTCAGGGGGGATCTGCTTTTTCTCATGGGGGATTCCTTCTCACTGGGGTCTGTTTTTTCCTGTTTTCAAAGAGGGGGCCGCTTCGGCGGGATTCTCCGGCCAGTAGTGTTTGGGGTAGCGCCCCCGCAGCTCGCTCCTGACCGCGGGCCATCCCTTTTCCCAGAAACCGGCCAGGTCCGAGGTGACCTGAACCGGACGTCCCGCCGGGTTCAGCAAATGCAGCACCAGGGGCCGCCGGCCCAGGCGGGGGGATTCCGCCGCGCCGTACATCTCCTGCAGGGGTACCGGCAGATAGGGTTCCCCCTCTCCGTAAATAATTTTCCGCCGATTCCCAAGGGCGGTGCGGTAGAAATCGGGAGCAATGCGGTCAAGTTCCTTTTGCTGATCCCAGCTGAGCAGAGAGAGCAGGGGCTGACTCAGGGTGCCGAGTTTACCACTGGACAGGAAGGGAACCAGCCATTGAGCGGCATTCCGGGCCAGAGCCGGATCGGACAGATCGGCCCACTCCCCCTCC
>JAFGPQ010000366.1 GCA_016936115.1 Spirochaetales bacterium
GACGGGGCGACCCTCTACTGCCGCATGACGCCCTGCCGGGTCTGCTGCATGCTCATCATTTCCTGCGGCATCAGGAGAGTGGTCTGCGAGAAGCGCTACCACGCGGGGGCCGAATCGGAGGAGATGTTCCGACAGGCCGGTATTCCCGTGGAATACAAGAACGACGAAGTTCTTGAGTATACCGGTCAGAAGGCCTGATATTTGGATCTGAACACCCCCTATCTTACTCAGCAGATCATCGCTTACATAGGCAATAAAAGAAGGCTCCTTGACCTTATCCACCGGGGTGTTCTCTCCTGCTATCCCGGGGCGATACCGGAGGGACTGCGCTTTTTCGACCTATTCTCGGGCAGCGGAATCGTGGCCCGTCTGGGAAAGCATCTGGGCTTTGATGTCACCGCCAATGACTGGGAGCATTACTCCTACATCCTTAACCGGGGATATCTGGTCAACGGGCCGGCCGATATTGAGGGGCTATTCGGCAGTGAAAGGGAGTTTTCCCGCATCCTGGACAGATTGAACAGCCTTCCTTCCCTTCCGGATGATCAGGCCTATATCGCCCGGTATTATTCCGCCCATGACAGGGACATTGAGAAAGCCGATTTCCGCAGGGAAAGACTTTTCTATACCCGGGAGAATGGTCAGCGCATCGACCGGATCCGCCAGTACATAGAAGAGGAGTACGGCAGTGAAGACCGGGCCGGGCAAAAGGATCTTCTGACGGCTCTTCTGCTCTATGAGGCATCCACCCATACCAATACCAGCGGCGTTTTCAAAGCTTTCCACAAGGGATTCGGGGGCCACGGAAGGGACGCCATGAAAAGAATCACCGCCCCCATAACCCTGACCTCTCCCCCGCTGATCGAAGGAAAACGCTCCGTTCGCCTTTACCGGGAAGACGCCAATATGCTGGTTAGGAAACCGGGACTGGGCTCCTTTGACCTGGCCTATCTGGACCCGCCCTACAATCAGCATCAGTACGGCAGCAACTACCATATGCTCAACACCATCGCCCTGTGGGACAAAATACCCGCCCCTCTGGAACTGAACAGCCGGGGCATTCTGCGGGAAAAGGCGGCCATACGAAAGGACTGGGTCAACACACGTTCCGATTACTGCTATCAGGAAACGGCCATTTCCTCCTTCCGGGATCTTCTGGACAATCTGGACGCCCGCAACATTATCATAAGCTACAGCACGGACGGAATCATTCCCTTTGAAGTGATGAAGGACCTGTGCGTCCGCAGGGGAGAAATCAGTCTGGTGACCAACGAATACACCACCTACCGGGGCGGACGGCAGAGTAACAGCCGCCGCACGGGGAATATCGAGTTCGTCCTGGTTGTGCGGGGCGACCGAAAATCCACCGGCCCATCCATCCGCCGGGTGGATGATGTGATAAACAGGAAAAAGCTGCTGCTCCTTTTCAAACAGAAATTCTCCCGAAAGAAACTGGCCGTCTACGGCAGTGAGATCAGGGAAGAGGGGGTCCTGTTTTCTACGGGAAAGAGAGATATTCTACTTAAGGGAAAGAACGTTTTCACCCTGTCTCCCCCGGAGGAACTGGACAATCTGACCCGGGAGGAGACCGATGTACTCTACGGTTCCCTCAGCCGCTGCATCTGCCATACGAAGGAGGAAGAGCTTGAAGAGATCCTTAACCGCATCGGCAAGTCCAAAGGGGACAATCGGGATTTTCTTAAACTCCTTCCCGATACTCTCAAAAAACTGGCCCACAAGAAAAACCGTAAGCCCTTTTACCTCTGGCTCTCCCGGATAGAAACTCTCAAATCGGACCTGCCCGGGGAATACAGACTAATCGAGGATAAGATTGAAAAAGTGAAAACCCTGGCGGAGATCCGATTCAAGAACTGATCCTACGGGGATGAGGGATAGACAATTCGGAAATCCCCCCTGTTCCGGTATCCGCATTTTTCATAGAGGCGACGGGCGGGGTCGTTTTTTTTCCTGACAAACAGGGACGTGCCCCATCCTTCCCGGTTAAGGTCTCCGCCGATACGGTCTATCAGCAGAGTTCCCCAGCCCTTTCCCCTCTCTTCGGGGATGGTAAAGACACCGCCGAGCTGACAGTAACTGAAGCCTACCGCATTGGTGCCGCCCTTGGCGATGGGCCTTCCCTTACGGTAAAGGGCCCAGACATAACTTGTTTCCAGGGTTTTCATGAAGTTCTTTTTCAGAAACCGCGCATTCAGGGCTTCGGGATTTCGCAGAACTTCCTCTTTCTGATAGGCTTCTTCCAGAGGGTAAAGATCGGCGAAATCCTCCCGGCCAGCCCGGCGGATCAGGTAATCCGTACCGATATCATCCCTGTCGAACCTATCCGATTCGGCCTGTCGGACCATGAGATCATAATCCACGGAAAAACTTGCCGCCGGATTGTAAATCTCCTCGATAAGGGCTATCCGGTCCTTACGTCCGATCAGGGAAAAGAGATTTCTTTCGGAAAGGATCCGGCTGAATATACGGGTATCCTCCTTTCTCAGCTCCTCCGGTTCAAAACAGCAGTGAAGCGCCCCTCCCCGGCTGATGTACAGCGCCGCCCGTGCCCCGTTCTTTCCGTCCCTGGCAAGATAGACAGCCCCGTTCTGCGTAAGCCGCAATCCGTGACTTTCCCTCAGGACCTGGGAAAAATGCATCTGATTCCATTCGCCCCTTTTCAAAAGCCCGACAAGAGACTCCCGGTCTCCTATCTGCCCTCTCGTCCATCCGTTCATTTCAGCGTCCCTTCAGTTCCGCGGGAAGCTCCCCCGTTGGCTGATAATCGCCGAAAAGCACTCCCAGTGCCGCATCGGTGGTATCCCAGTTGTAAAGATAGGCAAAAAGGACCGTATCCGCCCAGAGTATCGCCTCGGAATAGGAGGGGTTGCTCGTAATTATAATAATGAGCCTATCGTTCCACTCCTCAAGCCCCTCGGCGATGAACTGATCATAACCGTTCCGCAGAGTGAGTACGACCCGGTCGTAGCGGTCTATGATGCCTTTAAGGCTTTCCAGCCGGGCGGTCAGTTCCCCCGGGCCGGGGTCGGAGGGGATATCGAAAAGGTGAACCCCGGGAATCCGCTTCCTCATGGCTTCCTTCACATAGCGGTCCTGGGTAACGATGAGAACCCGGGGAGTGTCTTCGGGGATAAGGGGGATTTTTCCGTCCCTGTCCTTGAACAGGGTGATGGAGCGGGAGGCGAGATTAAGGGTATGCTCCGCCATATCAGGATTGGGAACGTGCTCATAGACATGGTCCGCGTCGGGAATGAAGGGAACCGCCCCGGCGCCCTTGAGCCAGATCAGCTTTGTATGGACAACCCGCTGAGCCGCGTCCCGAATCCTCTCTTCAAAGGCCCTGTCCTCCCGGGCTTTTCCCAGGAGCCTGTTCCAGACTTCGCCATGGGTCTCGGCCCCCCGGGAGACGAGAAGCATGTCCACCCCCGCCCTTAAAGAGTCCTCGCAGGCTTCCGCCACTGTCATGGTCCCCATAATGGCGCCGTTCATGATCATATCGTCGGAGATAACCATTCCCTTAAAACCCATTTCGTCCCGCAACAGGGTCTTGAGGAAGAAGGGAGACCGGGAAGCGGGCATCTCATCCCCCGTGATCCGGGAATAGGCCAGGTGCCCCACCATGAGAGCGGGCACCCCTTCGTTTATGAGCATGCGGTAGGGAAGCAGGTCCTCCTTCTTCAGATCCTCAAGGGAAACATCAAGAATGGGAAGAATGCCGTGGGAATCCTCCTCCGACCGGCCGTGTCCGGGAAAATGCTTGGCCGTAGCCACAATTCCCGCATCCGCATGGCCCTTGAACCAGATGGTGGAAAGATAGGCGGTTTCCTCCGCGTCGGCGGAAAAAGAGCGGGTTCCCACCACCGCCGTATGGGGCTTGAGATACAAATCCACATCGGGGGCGAAATTCATATTCACCCCCAGGGCGGCCAATTCCCGGCCGATGAGAAGCCCCGAATTATAAGCGTCCAGGGGAAGCCCGGAAGCGCCGATAGACATATTCCCCGGGGTCAATGAGGTTTTGTCGGTGATATGACGGACGATGCCCCCTTCCTGGTCCGTTGCCACGAGAAGGGGAATTCCCAGCCGGTTTGCCAGGGCTTCTTTCTGGTAGGTACCGATGGTTTCGGCCAGGGCTTCGTCATCGTAACCGTTCCAGCCGAAGATTTTGATTCCCCCCAGGTTGCTCTCTCTGATCCAGTCGGAAATTTCGCTGCTGGGCTGGACCCCGGTCCAGCTGAACATGAGAGTCTGCCCCAGGCACTCCTCCAGGGTCATGGCATCGATCAGCTGTCCGGCCAGGATATCCGGATCACCCTCATCACTGAAGCGGGGTTCTCCATAAAGAGGAATAAGAGACAGGAGGGTAGAAAGGATAGATAAGGGGAGAATAGTCAGGTGTTTCACGGGAGCTCTCTGTTCATAGATTTCGTAAGATTAACGCAATAAGTGGTTTTGATCAACGACTAATATGCCTAGGATATTGTCCCGTTTTAAGCTATAGTGGCACCATGACCGTGAAAGAGATAGTCCGGCAGCTGGAAGAAGCCCGGAATGCCTATTATAATGAGGAAACCCCCCTCATGAGCGATGCCGCCTTTGATGAGCTCGAAGAGCTCCTGCGCTCCCTTGATCCGCAGAACAGTTACTTCGGGAGCGTGGGGATCGGGGGAAGCAGCGGCGAAGCGGGTAAGATCGTGCATCCCCATCCCATGCTCTCCATGGGGAAGGCCAAAACCGCGGCGGAGGTCCTTAAGTGGATGGATCGTCTGGCCCTGGGCGAGGATACGGTCTACTGCGAGCAGCCGAAGATAGACGGGCTGGGCGCCACCTGCCGCTACCGGGAGGGCCGGCTCCTCTATACGGCAACCCGGGGGGACGGCAAAATCGGTCAGGACATCAGCCATATCGCCGCCTATGTGAAGGATATCCCCGAAACGATAGCCTTCACCCGGGAAGATGTGGAAATACGGGGTGAGCTTTACCTGCCCAAGGACACCACCTACGATACTAAGGGAAAACCCCTTCGGAACAACTGCGTCGGCCTGATCAACCGAAAGGAAGACCGTGGCGATCTGAAGCATGTCCGATTCGTCTGTTACCAGATCGTCTCGGACAGGGCTGAACTGCCCGGCAGGGAGTCGGAGAAAATAGCCCTTCTCAACGGGGCGGGATTCAACACGGTGGAATATCACCGGGTGACTTCGGACGGGGTGGATACCCTTTATGAGAAATACCTTGAGGAGGACCGGGACCGCTGGCTTTACGAAACGGACGGGCTCATCCTGACCGTAGACGACAACACTCTGCACGAGGGGATAGACAGCCGCTGGGTGGTGGATCATCACCATCACTATGCCATCGCCCTGAAACCGCCCGCCGCGGGAAAGGAAACAACTCTGAAAACGGTTGAGTGGCAGATAAGCCGTCAGGGCAACCTTATCCCCGTGGCCCAGTTCGCCCCCATAGAGCTGGGAGGGGCGACCCTGGAACGGGCCAGCCTTCACAATGCCCAGTTCGTCAGGGAGATGATGCTGATTCCCGGAGACCGGCTCCTTATCGAACGGGCCAATGACGTGATCCCCTATGTAAGGATGAATCACTCCCGGGAAGGCCGGAGCCGGGAATCCTTCATCGACCCCCTCATTCCCCGCCGCTGTCCCGTCTGTTCATCCCCCCTGGAGGACCGGGGAGTCCAGCTGCATTGTACGAACCGGGAGTGTCCGGAACGGAGGATTCAATCCATTCTCTACTGGGTGCGCCAGAGCGATATGGAACAGGTGGCGGAAGGAACTATCCGGCAGCTCTACAAAGAAAAGAGAGTCCGGGGGATAAAAGATCTCTATACCCTGGGCGAGAAGGATTTTGAGGGGCTGGAGGGATTCGGGGAGAAGAAAACCAGTAATTTTCTGAATCAGGCGGCGGAAAAGAGAAGCATGACCGCCACTGAACTCATCGGGAAACTGGGGATTCCCCTCATACAGCAGAAGGCCCTGAGAAAACTGGGGATTCAGAGCCTGGAAGATTTTTGGAATTTTTCCGATGAGACCTATATTATCGGCCAGAATCTTATGGCCTGGCGGGATGACCGGGAAAATCGGGAATTCCTGGAGGAACTTCTGGGGGTCATAACGGTGGAAGAGAGCAGTCCCGATGAGACTCTGGGAGAGGTCTGTATGACCGGTAAGGGACCGCTGGGAAGGAAGGAACTGACCGAACTGGCCGAAGCGAAGGGTTATACGGTAGGTTCCTCGGTGACCAGAGCCACGGTCATGCTCGTCTGCGAAGATCCGGAAGGAAACAGTTCCAAACTGCAAAAAGCCCGGAAAAGCGGTATCCCCATTGTCAGTTATGAGGAATTTCTCTCCTGAGTATACTCTTTTCCCTTACTGAAAAAAGCCTCTTGCCTTACCGGCAAGAGGGATTTCCCAGTCTGAAAAATGATATTAATCAGTCTACAGAATGGGACTTTTCAACCTGAAAATCGGTATTATTCAGACTGAAGCAAGGATGTCCTAGAAGACCTTCATACGCCCGAAGGGATAGAGGAGAAACCTCAGTCTGCCGTGCACCAGGTTCAGGGGAATCGTGTGGGGGTCCCAGCTCTCCCCGGCCTTACAGGCGAAATCCCCCGTGTCATGGGGATCTATCGGAACAAGGGCATACTCTCCTCCCAGACGGGAATCCAGAGAGTCGTAGCGGTTATCTCCCAGAACGAAATATTGTTTGGCTCCAATATATTCGCTTTCAGCAGCGGGGTATTCGGGAAAATTCGCCTCGTCAAAGGGGGTGAAGATGCCGATACCCTGAGTGTAGACGGCGATTTCGGTCAGGCCGCTGATATAATCGGAGGCAAGATCCGGCTGACTCAGATCGATATCCCCTTCGGCCAGAGCATTGTAAAGCTGCAGCTTGAGAAGCTTGTAGAGGAGATTCATCCTGACCATGAAATCCTCATAGGGAGAGGGCTCTCTGCCGAGCCGGCCTTCGTATGCCAGCTGTTCCCCAAGATAGCCCGGAGAATTCATCTCTCCGGCCAGGGCGGTCACCAGATCTGAGATTTCCTCATACATGACCGTGGATCCGTAACCCTTGATGAGAAGTCTCCAGTTCGTATAGAGATAATCCCTGTCCTGAGCGGAAAGGTTCATCAGCCGGGTCCGTTTATAGAGAAAGGTGGAAAACTGATACAGATTCTGCTTCACTGACAGGGGATCCCGATTATCAAGATAATCAGCGGTTCCGTTCAGCAGGGAAGGAATTCGATCGGCGGTATAATTTGAAAGAAAGCGATCCCTTTCTTCCCCGTAAAGGCTCTGAAGAAGGGGGAGGCTGTATTGATCAACCCTCTTTGCCGCCGCCAGATAGAGTTCCCTGGTTTCGGGGGTCTCGAATTGTCTCTGCAGTGAGGGCATATCGTTCAGATAAAGGCCGACCTTTCCAAACTCCCGGAGCCCTTCCATATCTTCCATGGCGGTCCATTTCCCCCCGGGGCTCTTTTTGTAAACCTTGTCATTGAGCAGACAGACCTTCTCCCCTTCCCCGGCGATATACCGCTTAACGAGCATACTCTCCTTGGGATCGCCGTTGGGCATTTTATCGATATCCACATTGGTGAGGGTGATCATATAGACGAAGGTTTTGAATACCCGGCTGAAGACGGAATTATAGTAGTAGTCCGACTCGGGATCCTCCATCTTGGGATTGGTAAATATAACAATTTCTCCGATCTTCGGCTTGGTGATACGGGGCAGTTTATACTGGGTCAGAGGGACATTGGGGGCGAAACGGAGCTTTTCCACCAAAACCCGATCACCGACCTGAAAGGTGGGAAAGAGTGATTCTGAAGGAATCTGGTAGAGCTGGAAAATGAAATGATTAATGACGAGTACCCAAAGAACCGCGCCGACCAGGGGTTCCACCCATTCGGCCCAGAGATTTCCCCAGAATCCGCGCTGAGCCTTTTTCTGCTTCTGCCACTCCTTCTTTTTCTTCTTGTCCTTCTGAATCTCTTTTCTCTCTTTCAGCTCCTTCTCGGAGTATCCCCAGTCAAGACAGAAACTGTCCCGCCCCATCAAAATCCACAGGGCGGCGGGCCAGAGAGCCGTAAGGACTGTCCATAGGGTGTAAAAGATACCAACCCCTTCTATGCGATAGAATTCGACAACCACCTGAGGCAGAATGGAAAAGACATAGGTCAGGATGATGGCATATCCCGTATAAAGGCGCCAGTTATCATAGAAATGGGAATCGGGGTCCTTTTTCATGCCGCTAAAGCGCAAATAGCCCAGAATGGCCAGGACTATGAGAATAATTCTCATAACCACGGAGATCAGTCCGGATACGGTTTTCCATGAGTAAAGGGGCATGAAAAGAAGGGATAACAATAAGAAGAGTATCCACCCCCCCATGGGAATAAGCAGGGACAGGCGCTTCTTATCAAACTTTTTACTCACTTCAAAACTCCTTGGCAAATCTCGGTTTTATAAAATATAGGCATTTGGTGAATTTATCAATCGTTTATGGGAAAAATCACCCCTAATGGCTATGTTAATCCCATGAGAAAACTACCGCCCTTTCTACTGCTTATATCCCTTCCCCTCCTTCTGACCTGCACTTCGGAACCGGAAATATCTCCCTCTTCTGCCGGAGGAATTATCCCGGACGGGTATCCGGTTATCCTTCTTCACGGATTGAACGGTTTCGGCCGGGAGAATTATTCCAGTTTCTGGTACTGGGGCGGACAGACCGATCTGGAGACGGAACTGCGCACTTCCTGTTGTCAGGTAAGAACCGCCGCCGTAGGCCCTTTGAGCAGCAACTGGGACCGCAGTTGTGAATTCTATGCCTATCTGGTGGGGGGTACGGTGGATTACGGTAAAGCCCATTCGGAAAAATACGGCCATGACCGTTTCGGGGAAACCTACGAGGGGATTCTTCCGGGCTGGGGAAGCCGGGATCCCATAACCGAAAGAGTGCAGAAAATCCATATCATCGCCCATAGTATGGGAGGACAGACGGCCCGGATGGTGGCACAGCTGCTCGAAGAGGGGAGCGAAGTGGAAAGAAAGGCTACGGGCGATGAGACAAGCCCCCTTTTCACGGGAGGTCATCACTGGATCAAATCGATCACCACCATTTCCACGCCCCACGACGGATCAACCCTCAGTTATGAGATGACCAGCTACCGGCAGAGGGAGCATATGGCCCTGCTGGCTCTGGGTTTTCTTGTCTGGTGGGATGAATCCTTCCCTCTTCATAACGATCTGAAGCTCGACCACTGGGAGTGGACCCGTCAGAAAGACGGTGAGAGCCGGTCGGCCTATGAAGAGAGAATCCGGCAGACCGTTCTCGACTGGAACTGGGCGAATCTGGATTTTTCAGATTTCGATGTCTCCCCCGAAGGGGCACGGGAGATGAACGGGTGGGTGAAAGCCCGGGATGATATCTACTATTTTTCCTGGGCCACACGCATCACCTACCGCAACAAAGCGGGGCAGATGAAGAATTATCCCCTCATATCACTCCCCCTGATCCCATTTGCGGATATTATCAGCAGATACACCGCCTACCGGTCTTCTCTCATACAGATTGATGAGAGCTGGCGCTATAACGACGGGGTTGTGAATACGATTTCCATGGATGGGCCCACACTGGGCAGCAGCGACATTATTAAACCCTGGGGCGGCAGGGGCATACCGCCGAAGGGAGTATGGAACTACCGGGGGGAGCTCTATCCCATGGACCACCTGCAGGTCATCGGCATGACAACAGCTCTGACGCCCCCCTCCTCCTATCCGGGTCTGACCGAATGGTACAGGGAACAGATAGAGCTTGTTACCTCTCTTCCCTGACCTCGGTCCATGTGATTTTCTTGCCCGACAGGGGCACAGCCACCGCGGACCAGGGACGGGTGATCATCTGGGCCACCAGATCGCCGGGCAGGGGCTCGGAAATTTCCACATAGGCGGTTATCATTTCAGAACTCTCCTCCAGGCGGATGACCCGGCACATATAGCCGCCGGAACTCTGCTCTCCCATGAAACAGGCCAGCACCATCTCCCGGGAGAAATCGATATCACGGAACATATCTTCTGCAGGAATATAGCGCTCCATTTCATCGGATGAAAAGAAGGAGAGATACTCTTTTTCACCGGGTCCTGTAAATCCTATGCCCGCTTCCTCAAAGGGAAGATCTCTCACAGACTCCGGCACAACCGCCGCTTCCTCTTTCCCGGGAGCAGCCTCTTCAGAAGAGGCTTCGGAGAGATTTACGTCAGGAGGATTCTCAGTTGATGATGAAATTGACTTTCCAGTGGTGCAGGAAGCCAGAGCAAGGATCAGGATTAGGGGGAGAATTCCTTTCCCTTTCATTCCAGGACTTTCCTGAGGAATGTCTCGTCCAGAGGGAGAATTTGAAAGCGTTTGCCCCCTTCGGCAGGAAGAACAAAGCGTTTCTGCCCCCCCTGTATCTTCTTGTCATGGCCCATGGCCTCTATCAGTTCGTCCACGGAAAAGGGATAATCCAGTGGGTATCCGAAATCGGTAAGCAGGGTAATCTGCCTGCGGTAAGCCGCTTCCGAAATATCTCCCCGCAGACGGGCCGCCAGAACGGCTTTTGACATGCCCCAGGCGACGCCCTCCCCATGGCTCACACCGGAAAAACCGGTGATCGATTCCAGGGCGTGTCCGAAGGTGTGCCCCAGGTTAAGACTGGCCCTTACCCCGCTTTCACGCAAATCCTCTTCCACCACCTTTGCCTTAAATCGGACGCAGTGGACAATCATCTCTCGGACCAGTATGGGATCCCTGGCGAGCAGAGCTTCCCGCTTCTCTTCAAGCATGATCAGAAGTGCTTCGTCCCCGAGAATGGCGGTCTTTATCACTTCCGCCAGACCGCACAGATACTCCCGGTCGGGCAGGGATTTCACGTAATCAGGACAGATCCAGACTTGACGGGCGGGATAGAAGGTTCCGATCATGTTCTTGTAGGAGCCGTAATCCACTCCGGTCTTCCCTCCCACAGCCGCATCGACCATGGCCAGGAGCGTGGTGGGCATCAATTCGACCCGGGTGCCGCGCATGTACAGGGAAGCGGCGAAAGCGGTCATATCACATATGACACCTCCCCCCAGCCCCACAAAGAGGGAACTCCGGTCCAGCTTGAGCTCTACCGCCCGGGCCAGAATTCTCTCGATGGAAGCGAAAGTCTTCTCCGACTCACCGGCGGGCAGGATGACGGCCTTTTCCCGCTGTTCCGGGGAAAGAAAACCGGCGGTATTATCATCGGCGACAAAAAGGTCCCCCTGTGCTGCGGAGGTCTCCTCTAAGGTGGCCAGCACCAGACGGGAGGGGAAAGAGTCGAATTGAATGTCCTTGAGTATTTCCATAGCCTATTCTAGCGCGAATACCGTTTCAATGACAACGGTGATGTCGTAGGTTCCCGTCTGGACCTGAGTGTCCCCTTCGGCAAGGCTTTTACTCATCATCATAGGTCTTTCGGGAGCCCGGCCGTCGGTCCCCTCGCGCAGTTCCAGCAGTTTACCCAGTGTTCTTCCCGACAGGGCGGCATAATGCTCCGCCCGGGAGAGGGCATCCTCATAGGCAGCCTTCCGGGCCTGCTCCCTGAAAGGGCTCCGGGAAGAGAGAGTCATCTGCAGACTCCCCAGCCCCAGACCGTCGATCAGGGTAAGTTCATCTATGATATTATTGAGATTGGCACCGGATTCTTCCAGGTCGATACTGACCCGGATAGTCTGCACCCCCTCCTGTCCCAGAAAAACTTCCTGCCCGTCGGTCCAGGCGGTTCTCCTGTAATAGCTGATACCGGTGGTACGGATGTTTTCGGGGGGGATGTCATAGGATTCCAGAACGGCGAGAGCCCTGTTAGACATCCGGTTCACCGCCTCCCCCGCCTTCCGGGTAGTCTCTCCGGTCTCACGGAAGGTGAGATCAAAGGAGGCCCTGTCCGGGACGGCCGAAACGGTTCCCTCCCCGGAAAGGGAGACTCTTCCCGCCTCTCCGTCGGAAAGGCAGGAAAAAAAAGTTACTAAGGATATTAATATAAGTGGTATGTATTTCATAAAGAGAAATTTAACTCTTTATGCGCTTATTTTCCACTTTTCTATCCGATGCGGCGAGAGTTCTTTTTCTCAGCCGGATATTATGGGGGGTGACCTCCACCATCTCATCCTCCCGGATGAACTGGATCGCCCGCTCCAGGGTCATGGGAAGAACGGGAGTCAGCACTACCGCATCATCCTTACCGGATGCCCGGACGTTTGAGAGTTTCTTCGTTTTGCAGGGGTTCACATCCAGGTCATTCTCCCGGTTATGCTCGCCCACGATCATACCCTCGTAAACTTTTTCCCCGGGGGTAATAAACATGATTCCCCGGGGTTCCAGATTATAAAGGGCGTAGGGAACCGCTTCACCGGTCCTGTCCCCCACAAGGGAGCCCGTATGCCTTTCGGCGAAGTCGCCCCGGTAATCCTCGTATCCGCTTATGAGGGAGTTGAGGATGCCCGTGCCCCGGGTATCGGTCAGGAATTCGTCGCGATAGCCGATGAGAGCCCGGGAGGGAACGGAAAATTCCAGACGGGCCCGGCCGTTCTCATGATTGACGAAGGCCAGCATTCTCCCCTTTCTCTTGGAAAGCTTCTCCGTAACGATGCCCGTATACTCCTCTTCGCAGTCCACGTAGAGATGCTCGATCGGTTCCAAAGTCTTTCCGTCCTTCTTATGAAAAATCACCTGGGGACGGCCCACGCAAAGCTCGAATCCCTCACGGCGCATGGTCTCGATAAGGATGACCATCTGAAACTCGCCCCGGCCCTTGACGATGAAACCGTCCCCGTTGGGAGCTTCCTCCACTTTGACGGACACGTTGAGCATGGTCTCCTTTTCAAGGCGCTCCCGAATCTTGCTGGACTGAACCAATTTCCCCTCCTGCCCCTGAAAGGGACCGCTGTTGGGGGTGAAGCGCATGCTTACCGTAGGCTCGTCGACAGTCAAACGCTTCAGGGCCTTGGGCTGGGACTTATGACAGATCGTATCGCCGATGAAGACATCGTCGATTCCGGCCAGAACCACGATCTCGCCGGGCTCCACCTCTTCCGCATCCACAAGCATGGGTCCCTGGTAGACCTGGATCTTGCTTACGTTCAGGGAGGTCTGCTTATCATCGGGGCCCATACAGATCAGGCTGTCCCGGGCTTTCACGCTGCCGTTCACCACCTTGCCCACGGCAAGACGTCCCAGATAGTCCGAATAAGAAAGATCGGAAACCATCATCTGAAAGGGTTCCCCCTCGTCATAACGGGGCCCGGGGATTTCCTGAACAATGGCATCCAGGAGGCAGTGCAGATTCTCCATGGGTTCCGTGGGTGAGGTTCCCGCGATACCCTCGCGGCCGTTGGCATAGAAAAGGGGGAACTCAAGCTGCTCCTCATCGGCATCCAGATCGATAAGCAGGTCGTAGACTTCGCTAAGGACCTCTTCGCAGCGGGCGTCGGGCCGGTCGATCTTGTTGACAACCACGATGATCTTGAGGCCCGCGGCAAGGGCTTTTCCCAGAACGAAGCGGGTCTGGGGCAGGGGCCCCTCGGAGGCGTCCACCAGGAGAATGGCCCCGTCCACCATGGAGAGGGCCCGCTCCACCTCGCCGCCGAAGTCCGCATGGCCCGGGGTATCCAGTATGTTGATTTTCACATCGGACCACTTGATGGAACAGTTCTTGGCAGCAATGGTGATACCCCGCTCCCGCTCCAGATCCATCCGGTCCATCAGTCTGTCCTGGGTCTCCTGATTCTCTCTAAAGAGGCCGGACTGCTTGAAGAGGGCATCCACGAGGGTCGTTTTTCCGTGGTCTACATGGGCTATTATAGCAATATTGCGCAGATGCGCGTTGGTCTTATCCTTTTTCATAGGGGCGATTATATCAGAAAGGTCATAGCGAGAATAGCTGATGAGGATTGATTTCGCCCATTATTCCCCCGGTTCCTGAAAGTCGGGAGATAGGGTGATAATTTAGTGATTACTATGAGCAACAAGATTCAAATCATTGTGGATGACCCGGATCATCTGGAAGCGCACATACCTGATTTCTTCTTTGGCCTGGATGAGATACTTGCAGGGATCAGCCGCCGGTTGGCCAGTATTCCCTACCGGGAGGGCAGCTTCTGCGAAACCCTGGAGTGGGACGTGCCTGTCGGATTGACCGGGCTGAAGTATCTTGAGGAAAAGGAGAGCCGGGATTTCTGGGGGTACAGAAAGGGCCGGACAATCCTCTCGCATCTGATCATCGCCGAAAAAAGGGAGACCACCTCTCTCTGCTGCTGGGGAGCCTTCGAATCGTCGGAACTGTTCCGGCTTCATACCTGTTACCCGGGTAGGCCGGCTCCCCGGGAAATCCATAATCCCCATGTTCCGCCGGAGGAGATGAAAACCTCGGTGGATTTCTGGTCACGCCATGCCATCATTGTATCGGAGGGGGATTTTTCCCTTAAAACCCCATAAGGCGGTTTTTCACATTGCGAGTGACCACGGAACTGTTCAGGATCTGGGCATAGTACTCCCAGCTCAGGGCCGCCACCTCTCCCCCGTTGTAATCCATGATCTTCTCCAGGGCCCGGCCCGCCTCTTCAGCCAGCCGCTCGGAGCGCAGGAGGGAGGGATTTTCCACGATTCTTCCAATGGCTTCCGTGGACCGCCCGTCCCAGTCCGAGGCTATCTGCCCCAGGGCATAACAGGCCGAGGCCAGAACCAGGGGGTCCTGCTCCTGCCTCATGCGGTCTATGATGGAACTCCGGGCGGGATACACGGCCCACTCCCCCATCAGGCGATAGGCTTCGGAGCGGACAATGGGGTTGTCCACGTAACCCCTGTCCCCCACCAGAACCTGGGCATCATCCTTTGTCTTCGTCATTTTTATCATGAGAAGATCCCAGAAGGGGATATCCTCTTCCAGCTGATAGCGGTCATTCCCGTAGGAACGGATTTCATCGACCAGATTCAGCTGCTCCCCGGGATTGTCCGAATCGGTGAAATGATTATAGAAGATCCACCGGTTATCGTCGCGATAGAGATCCTCCTTCGCTTCCGGACTCAACACAGCATAGAGAGAGCCGTCCCGCCGGGAGTTTGCCCGAAACTGGCTCCAGCCCCGATCCGGGGGCACGCCCCGGTAAGCGTAATAACGCCAGTCGGAAGCCCCGAAAAAGATAAGCCCCCTCTCCGTAACCAGAGGCAGGGAGGGTACGCCGGGAACGGTAAAGAGCACCTGCTCCAATCCCGCTTCAAAATCCAGGGAGAGAAAGCGGTTGTCCCGGTCAAAGAAGCATAGCTTTCCCTCCTCGGTCAGATATCCCGGAGCCAAAGGAGCCGGGCCCTGATAAAAACTCTCCGCGCCCCGGCTGTCCGCCCGGAAGATACTGCCCGAAGCGGTCTGGATCAGAACGTCGTCCTCCCGCAGGGCCAGGGAAACCACTTCCCCCGGTTCGGTGCCCGAATCCCAGAGGGCTTTTCCTTCGCTGTCAAAGGAACGGATGCGCCCCCTGTCGGTCAGACCGTAAATAACACCTCTCCGGTCAACGGCGAGGCGGGTAATTCCCCGTAACCCCAGGGCCCATTTTTTCGTTCCGTCCAGGGTATAGCAGAGTATGCCCTCTTCAAGGGCCACATAGATCTGTCCCCGGTAATCAATCACAGGAGACGCGGTGGGACTCCCCCCCAGCTCGGATGTCCATTCCACCTTCCCCTTGCGGGACAGGGAAGCCAGAACGCCTCTGTCCAGGAGAAATATCAGGGTTCCCTCCGGGGTCAGAGCGGGCATCTGCCGGACCGGGCTGTCAACGATGCAGCGCCAGCGGGCCTCTCCCCCGGGATTCACCGCATAGATTTCATTGTTTTCATTCTGAATATAGACGGTTCCCTCCGGACTGACCGCCAGAAAGCTGGTAAGCCGTCCCCCGGGCCGGAAAAGCCAGAGATCCTCCCCATTTCCCGGAGAGAGAGCATGGAGCGCCCGGTCATCCCCCAGAAGATAAATAACCCCGTCCGGCCCCACCGCCTGCCATGTGCTGATCTTTCCTCCCACCGATCGTTTCCACAGGGCGTCCTGCTCTTTCTGTACACTCTGTCCGGCCAGGGGAAAGAGGAGGAGGAACATAAGGAATGCAGGAATGATTCCGGAGCGTCTCACCGCTGATACTCCAGAAAGGCTACTCCTTCCAGATGGGAGGTCTGGGGATAAAAGTCGTAAAGCCGGTAATCCCGCAGTTGAAACCCCTGTGCGGTAAGATCCTTAAGATCCCGGGCCTGTGTGACGGGATCACAGGAGACGTAGGCCAGTTTGTCCGGTCGGAGCCGGATCAGGGTCTCCCGGGCGGAACGGGAGAGTCCGGTACGGGGGGGATCGACCACAATGAAATCCAGTTTCCCCCTGCGGTTGCGGGAGGCCCATTTTTCTACGGGCTCTTCGTAAAACTCCGTACGGGCCAGATTCTTCCGGGCGAATTCAAGGGCTCCCCGGGAGGATTCCACGGCAGTTCCCCGGGCATAGCGGTCCTCAAGGAAAAGGGCGAAAACTCCTACCCCGCTGTAAAGATCAAGGAAAGAGTCTCCCTCTCCGGCGAAATCCAGGACATCCTCAAGGAGATTGGGAAAAAGGTTCAAATTGCTTTGAAAAAAAAGCTCCGCCCTGAACCGGATATTCCGCCCCATCAAAGGCACTATGATATCCCCCCGGTTCAGTTCGCTCCAGCATTTATCCTCCAGTCCGAAGAGGGTGAACCGTTCCCGGGAGGGAATATCCCCCTGAGAGTGATTCCTCAGGAATTTATTGAGCCCCTCAACGAGAAGGGAGCACTCCGAAAGGGGAACCAGGTCATGGCTGTTTCGGCCCAGGAATCCCAGATGGTCCCCCCGGCGGTGAAACTGAGCCCGGTTGCGATACCCCTTTTCCCGGGAAGCTTTGATTACCGGCTTGCGGGACTGATATTCGCTCAGACCTCCCAATCGGACGAGACTGTCGCAGGCCATATCTACTTTTGCTCTGAGCTGGTCTTCATAGGCCATGTGCTGCAGATTGCATCCCCCGCAGATCCGATAAAGGGGGCAGAAACTGTCCCGGCGGGTATATGTGGGGGGACCGCTTTCCAGGATCTCCTCCGTTTCCGCCCGGACAAAACCTTTTTTTTCCTGTACTCTGCGTACACGATGAACTTCTCCGGGAAGGGCGAAGGGTACGAAGACAACCTTGCCGTCCGCCCGTCCCATGCCGTCTCCTCCGGGAACGATCTTTTCAATTGCCACAACCATTGCCCTATTGTAGCACAATTCCCTTCCATTAAGGCGAAATTGCCCGATTTTTTCTGTTACCTCCCGCCCCTTTTAGGGTTATATTTAATATATGACCAGGGAACAATTCTACAAGGACTACTTAAAGAATCAGGAAGACTGCATTCTGGCCGACAGACACTGGGCTGAGCTGGAAGCCATTCTGGAAGATTACAAAAAACTCAAGCCCCGTCTTGAGATAACCGGGCAGACCATAGTCAACGCCCTTCTGACATGCTCTTCCATTCACTCCATCAACTACCGCATCAAAAACGAAGAGCATCTGCTCGAAAAGATCCTGAGGCGTATGAAGAATAATCCGGAAGAGACGATCACCCTGAAGAATTACCGGGACAAGATCACCGATCTTATCGGAGTGCGGGCCCTGCATATCTTCAAAGAGGACTGGGCGGAGATCCACGAATTCATCATCTCCGGCTGGAAGCAGGCGGAAAAGCCCACCGCCTATGTGCGTTACGGCGATTCGGATATGATACTCCAGTATTATCGGGATAACGACTGCGCTATCCAAGAACATAAATTCGGCTACCGGTCGGTTCATTACCAGCTGCTTACTTCCCCCGGATCGGAGACCTATCAGGTGGAGGTTCAGGTCAGGACTCTATTCGAGGAAGCCTGGGGAGAAATTGATCACCGGGTCCGCTATCCCTACACCATGGACAATGAAAGGATGCTCCGGCTCTCCTCTATTCTCAACCGTCTTTCGGGGAATGCGGACGAACTGGCTTCCTATATGCGCTATACGAAGCAAAGATCGGAGCAGATGGAATTAGATCATCTGCGGGAACTGGAAGAGAAGAACCGAATTATAGAGAGTCTGAAAAGCCGCATTGAGGAGCTTGTCTCCGATGAGAAGGTGGTTAACGAACTCAACCTGGAACTGGATTCCCTAAGTCCCGTACAGGAGGAGCTGCAGCCTCAGGAGGAGTTTCCCTGGCTCGATTCCCTGGTGGAGAGCAAGTTCTTCAACGGCCTTCAGTCTCAGCTGAACCACTTCATCAACTCCCCCGATTTCGAGCCGATAGAGCTGAGTGAGGAGGACTGGGAGATCCTTCAGAATTCCCAGAAAGAACTGTTAAGGGCTCTCTCCAACCCGGACAGAATGGAAAAACTGCTCAAGAATGCACCCCTTCCCCTGCCGGAAGAGACCAATTCCGGGGATTAGAGGAGGCGACCCTCTCTGTACCGGGCGAGTATATTGTCATCTTCCCCGGTATAGAGGTAGCGGTAGAGCCTGTCCAGAGGGGGAAGTTCCCCGGTTCCGGGCAGGTCGTCACCGATAAGCAGGCCGTCGAAGGGGGTTCCCATTTCGAAACAGCCCCTGTCCTTCCACAGATGCCGTCCTCCCATGGTGGCCATAAAAAAGGCTTCCTCATGGGTGAGCGGTCTCCCTTCCCCTGTCATCAGACAGCGGACTTTGGACGCCTGCAGAGCGC
>JAFGPQ010000367.1 GCA_016936115.1 Spirochaetales bacterium
AGCGAAAAGGGGAAAGGGGCGGAATTCCGTATCACCTTTCCCCCCGCTCCTTAATCCACCCGGAACTGATTCAGCTTCTCATCCATTCCGTTAATGTTTTCATTGTTGCTAACACCCATCTCGGCAAGCTCTACAATGGCGCGGGAAATCTCTTTGTTACCCGCCACCAGCTCGCCGATGCCCGCCAGATTCTCCTGTGATATCCGGTTAACTGCTTCCATCTCGTTAAGCACCAGATCGGATTTCCTGTTTACCTGATTAGCCGAATTCCTGACTTCTTCGGAAGAGGAGACCAGTTCGGTAAGGGACTCTACAATCTGCTTTGAACCTACTGATATCTCATTCATCCCCTGGACAAGTTCCCCGATGGTATCGGAAATCTGCTGGATATTGAAATTGATGAGCCGGATGGACTCTTCCGAATTTTTGGACCGTCCCCCCGCCTGGGTGATTTTTTCGGCTATGTTATGCACCGAGGCGGTGATGCGGGTGGACTGCTCATTCGTTGTTTCGGCGAGTTTGCGGATCTCATCGGCCACCACGGCGAACCCCTTGCCCGCATCCCCCGCATGGGCCGCTTCGATAGCCGCGTTCATGGAGAGCAGATTGATCCGGTCCGAAACGTCGTTTATTACATTGACCAGCTCCAGAATGGAGTCCATCGACTCGGCGATATCCACTATCTCCCGGGCCGTCTCGCCCATGGCGTCGCTGCTGCTGTGGGCATGTTCGGCAAGGTCATCAATAACTCCTTTCTTCTCCTCCGAGATGCGGGTCAGATTCTGTATGGAGGCTACCATCTGGGTTATGGCGGCAGAGGACTGATTGATAAAGGCCGACTCGTTGTCAATGCTGGCGTTCACATGATCGATCTGCTCTTTGATATCCCGCACATTTACCGCCGAATCGGATATCTTGCGGGAGAGCAGATTCACCTGGTCGCTGATGGATTGCGTCGTTGCCGTAATCTCTGTGGAGCTGGAGGATATTTCCGTGGTATTCACCGCAAGGCGGTCGCCCATATCCCGATTCGAGAGACTTATGCCCTTCAAATCGCTGATAATGGAGGACAAATCCTCTATAAAAATATTAAAGTACCGGGCCAGACGGCCCACTTCGTCCTCCTGGGCCTGCTTTCTCATACTCGAGAGAATGATTCTTTTCGTCAGGTCTCCCTCACCCCGGGAGATGTCCTTGAGAATCTCTGTCGTCATATGTATCGGGTGGGAGATGCTGCGGGCCAGGAATAGGCTCACCGCTATGATTCCGGGCAGGGCTATGGCCAGTATGAGTATATAGAGAAAACCGATCCGGTTCAGAGACTGGAACAGCTCTTCTATATTGGGAACGGTGAGTATGATCCACCCATTTTCCATCCTGTTAAATCCGATTCGACTGTTATCGCTGAAGAGAATCCCCTCCTTCTGGCTGACATCTCGGAGGATTTTCATATTCTCCTCACTGTTTTCGGGGAAGAGATCTTTCCAGTTCTCACCCAGCCTGCCGTCGGGATGGACCAGAACGTTCAGATCACTGTTAAGAAGGACATAGTGTCCCTTTTCAAGGAATTTTCCTGCCAGAAGCCGGGAACTCAGCTCCCCGATATACATATCCGAACCGACTACTCCCACCGTTTTTCCTTCGATGACCACCGATTTCGTATAGGAGATGAGTTTCTCATCGAAACCCTCCCAGTCATAGGGATCTGTGATGTACTCCCCCCTTTCAAAGGGGGTGGTGAACCAGGCCCAGTTAGGACCTGTTATTTCATCATGGGTATAGAGGTTGTCCGTCACCAGTTCCAGATTCCCGTTCTGTTTCATATCCCGGTGGGAGAATTCCATAAGTGTGGGAGAGGTATACTGGGGATCCAGCCAGAAGTAGATATTCAGGTAGTGGAGTCCTTCGATGATAGGAGTGGACAGGATTAGGAGATCCTGGAATCTTTGGTCCAGCCGTTCCGCATCTTTCAGATCATCCAGGGTGATGTGTTCCTGGATATACACTTTGAAGATGTCTATGGCTACCTCCTTGTTGGCGAAGTAGCTCTCGAACTGATGCCGCCACGAAGAGGTGCTTTCATAAATCAGGTTGTCGGTCAGTTCAATTATCCTACTCCTGGTGAACCGGTAGGATACAAAGGAAAATGTACCGATGATAATCATCATGGGTAAAACGGTTAAAAGAACGATTTTATTGGCAATTTTTTTCAATGCTCTTCTCCTGAGTGAATTTTAAGCTACGGGAATCTAATTTTCAAATGCTCCTGCTTCCTAACCGAAATCTAACAATAACCGAACAGAATATTAACCGTCGTCTCATATATTAGGGGCGAAAGGAGTGGACCATTGAATAAAGTTCGATTGATGGGCGAGCGGGTTATGGAGAGATTTCTCATGATCTGCGCGCTTATCTCCATCATCAGTGTTCTGTTCATGACAGTGTTTATATTCAAAGAGGGGCTTCCTCTGTTTAAACATGTGGGCGTGGCGGACTTTCTATTCGGATCCCAGTGGGATCCCCAGGGCGACAATCCCCTTTTCGGGATTCTTCCCTTTATTGTCGGATCGATCATGGTGACGGCTTTCTCCATGGTCATCGCCGTTCCCATCGGCCTGGCCGTGGGAATCTTCATGGCCGAATTCGCCAAAGGCCGTATCGCCGATGTTCTCAGGAGCGTTATCGAGTTGCTGGCCGGTATTCCCTCGGTCATCTACGGACTTTTCGGCTACATCGCCATTGCTCCCGTAGTCAGATCCCTGACGAGCAGTAATACGGGACTGGGAATCCTGACGGGAGCCATTGTTCTGGCCATCATGGTACTTCCCACCATTATTAACATCACAGAAGTATCTCTTCGGGCAGTGCCCTCCCACTTGAAGGAAGGTTCCATGGGGGTCGGCGCTTCCCACTGGCAGACCATTGTGAAAATTTTGGTTCCCGCGGCCAGTTCGGGCATCACGGCGGGAGTCATTCTGGCCATGGGCCGTTCCATCGGGGAAACCATGGCCGTACTCATGGTAGCGGGGAACAGCCCCACCATGCCCAGGGGACTCCTCTCCAGCGCCCGTACCCTGACCATGAATATCGCCACGGGCATCAGCTATGCCTCCGGCGACCACTGGATCAGTCTGTTCACCACCGGTATGGTTCTCTTTGTCTTCATCCTTGTCCTGAATATCGTGGTTCAGGTTTTCCTCAAAAGATCGATAGAGAAGGACTCCTAATGGAAATTTCAGCGAATACGAAGAAGATACATAGAAACGAGAATATCGCCCGGGGAGTGATATGGGGCTTTGCGGGGCTGACCATACTTATCCTCGCCTGGATTCTGGGTTTCATCCTGTACCGGGGGTTCTACTCAAACAACGTGGTGGGCTATAAATATACCGATATGTCCAGCGATGTGCTGACCCTGAATGACGGCTCCGAGGTTATCTTTATTGCCAATAAGGGAATACGGGTGAAGGATCTGACCGCGGACAGTATGCAGGAGCTCTACACCCATGTCATACGGGAATTGAACAAATGGTCCGACTACACGGAACAGTCCGTTCTGTGCCAACCCATTGCCTATAAGGACGAATCCCCCTTCAACAGCTCGGTTAAGGCGTTTCTTCTGGGTAAGGAGGGACTGGACAACTGGAAGAGCTACACCACCTACGCGGTGGATTCCCGGCAGATGATCGAGAAGGTGGCCGAAACGAAGGGGGCTCTGGGATATATCCCCGCAGGCGACAGGAATCTGCTCACCAAAGACGTGGTGCCCATCCCCCTCCGATCGATTCAGGTTGCCATGAACAGCGAAGCCCTGGCGATAAAAGACAACAGAAGCTTTCAGGAATTTACCGAGGATACCCTTAAGGCAATCTTCGCCGGTAAAGTCGTTTCCATGACCTCTATAGGTGGCATCGGTATCGCGCCGCTCCCGGCTATCGCCCCCAATGTGAACCGGTCGCTGACCGACAACTGGTTCGGCCCGGAATTCATACCGAAGCAGTTTGATACGATGGAGGGGTTCTATGACTACATGTCCCGGAATCCCGGCGCCGTTGGGCTTGTGGACTATACAGGCTATATCCCCTCCGACAGCTATGAGACGGTTACCGTCCAGAGACGGGAACGGGGCATGAATCTGGACCTCTGGTTCCTGATTGAGAAACCCGCCGAAGGTAACGCGGGGGGCATCTCCTACTTTATCATCAACACTCTTTTCATGATTCTTATGACTCTGCTCTTTTCGGCCCCCATCGGAATTCTGGCGGCGGTCTATCTGGTGGAGTATGCCAAACAGGGGCCCCTGGTCACGGTTCTGCGCATGGGGACGGAAACCCTGGCGGGGATTCCCTCCATCGTGTTCGGTCTCTTCGGACGGATCTTCTTCGTGAATATTCTGGGCATGGGCATCGGCTTCATATCCAGTACCCTCACGGTTACCCTGATGATTCTGCCCACCCTGGTCAGAACCTCCGAAGAGGCCCTGAAAGCGGTCCCCCCCATTCTGCGGGAAGGGAGCATGGGCCTGGGCGCCACCAAATGGCAGACCATCTTCCGGGTCGTTCTGCCCGCCGCCAGCCAGGGTATCCTGACCGGTGTCATCCTGGCCGTGGGACGGGTGGCCGGCGAAACGGCGGTCCTGCTCTATACCCTGGGATCGAGCTACGATCTGGTCAGGAACCTGCACTCACCGGCACGGGTGCTTTCCCTGCACCTGTACCTGCTCTTTTCCGAGGCGGTATCCTTCGACAGGGCCTTCGCCACCGGTACGGTGCTGGTTATCATCGTACTCATCACAAACCTGCTGACCCGCCGGCTCATCAGGAAAAACAAACAGATGGCCGGGCGTTAAGCCCCCCCTACGGCGAGCAAAGGAGAAAAACCATGGCTACCATGATAGAAGTTAGAAAACTGGATCTCCATTACGGAGATTTCAAAGCCCTGCACGGCATAGATATGGAGATCGAAGAGAACGAGGTCACCGCCCTCATCGGACCTTCGGGATGTGGGAAATCCACCTTCATCCGCACGATCAACCGGATGAACGATCTTATCGACAGCGTCCGGATCGACGGGGAGATCTACTATGGGGGAGAGAACATTTACGATGACCGCTACGATGTGATCGAGCTGAGGAAGAGGATCGGGATGGTTTTTCAGAAACCCAATCCCTTTCCCATGTCCATTTACGACAATATCGCCTACGGACCCCGCATCCACGGCAAAAAAAACAAGGCCGAGCTGGATATACTGGTCGAAAAGAGTCTGCACCATGCCGCCCTGTGGGATGAGGTAAAGGACCGGATCCATTCCCCCGCCATGGGACTCTCCGGCGGTCAGCAACAGAGACTCTGCCTGGCCCGGACCCTGGCCGTAGAACCGGATGTGGTGCTCATGGACGAGCCTACCAGCGCCCTGGACCCGGTCTCCACGGCGAAAATCGAAGATCTGGTTCACGAACTGAAAAAGGATTATACTATTGTCATCGTGACCCACAATATGCAGCAGGCCGGTCGGATTTCCGATAGGACCGCCTTCTTTCTGAACGGATACATTGAGGAGTTCGGCACCACGGACCAGATCTTCTTCAATCCGGTCAGCTCCAAGACGGAAGCCTATATTTCAGGAAAGTTCGGCTGATCCCCCTTTTTCGGATAGGGGAAATCGGGATTCTTAACTATATCATCAGCCCAGGCTGTTGGAAAAAGGGAGATAAAACGTGAGTTTACGACATCATTTTGACGATGAAATAGGTGCATTGAATAAGGAAATTCTTAAAATGGGCCTTCTTGTGGAAGAAGCGGTCCGTCAGGGAATGGAGTGTTTCAAGGATCAGGACAGGGATATGGCCCAGACCGTGATAAGCGGGGATGACGCCATTAACAGCATGGAGGATGAGCTCTGCGATCAGTGCGCCCTCCTTCTCGCCCGGGAACAACCCGTCGCTTCCGACTTAAGGCACATTCTTGCGGCAATCAAGATCATCACCCAGCTGGAGCGGATCGGCGACCACGGGGTCCATCTGGCGAAAAAAGCCCTGATTCTGGCGGATCAGACCTATATCAAGCCGATTGTAGATCTTCCCCGCATGGAGGAAATCGGCCGGACCATGCTGGTGGATGCGCTCAACGCCTACGTGGAACGGGATTCGGAAGCCGCCGAAGAGATAGCTTCCCGGGACAAACAGATAGACGATCTTCACACCCAGGTGGTGAGGGAAGTGCTTACCTACATCATGTCCGACACCAGCAAGATCAGCCAGGGAGTGGAACTCCTCTACGTGGCCCGCTATCTGGAACGGTTCGGCGATCATGTGAAAAATATCTGCGAATGGGTCATCTTCTCCGAAAGAGGGGAACACGCCGACTTCTAGGGGGGCCGAGTGGAACAGCCGGAAAAGAAAGAAAAACTGCTGGTCGTCGAGGACGACGGAGACATCAGGGAACTGATCTCCTTTAATCTGGAGATGTGCGGCTATGACGTTATCCGCGCTTCAGACGGACAGGAGGGCTGGGAGAAAGCCCGGACCGAGATGCCCGATCTGGTGGTGCTTGATCTCATGCTGCCCGGGCTGGACGGCTTTGAGGTCTGCAAAAGGCTTAAGAGCGAGAAAGCGACCCAGGCCATGCCCATAATCATGCTCACCGCCCGCTCCGAAGAGGAGAGCATGGTCAAGGGGCTGGAACTGGGAGCGGACGACTACGTGACCAAGCCCTTCAGTCCCCGTGTCCTGGTAGCCCGGGTTAAAGCCGTTCTGAGGCGCAAGGGGGTCCTGAAGGAAACCACCAGCCACCGGATTGTCTCCCTTCACGGGATAACCATCGATCCGGCCCGCCATGAGGTGCGGGTGGACGGCAAACAGGTGGTCCTTTCGGCCACCGAATTCAGCATTCTCTTTTTTCTGGCGGAGAACCCGGGCTGGGTCTTCTCCCGCAGCCAGATCATTGATGCGGTTAAGGGCGAGGACTATCCCGTTACCAGCCGCTCTGTGGACGTGCAGATCCTGGGAATCCGAAAGAAGCTCGGGGAGAAGGGAAACTGCATCGAAACTGTCCGCGGCGTGGGTTACCGCATGGAAAGCACCGAATGAAAAGTTTCTTTTCCCGCTACTTCACCAGCCATCTCCTTATCCTGCTTTTCTCTCTTTTTATTGTAGGGTTTTTCAGCATCATATCCATGAACCAGTTCCTCTACAGCGATAATCTGGACCGTCAGATTGTCTATACGGAGATTCTGGCGGAGATGTTCTCCCGGGCCGGCCAGTCTCCCGGTTCCGAGCAGGCCTATCTTGATACGCTGGAGGTGAATCCCCAGATCCGTATCACCATCATCGACAGGGACGGTACCGTTCTGGGGGATACGGAGGCGGATATCACCCTCATGGATAACCACAGCAACCGTCCCGAGGTGATCCAGGCCCTTTCGTCGGGACGGGGCACCTCCAAACGAATCAGCAAGACCCTGCGGGAATCCCTCCTCTATACGGCCCTCTACCGGGAAGAGGAAGGTCTCGTCTTCCGGGTCTCCATGGTGGTGGGCAATATTGACCGCATGGTCACCCAGCTCACTCTGCGGGTAAGCCTCATCACCTTTCTCGTTCTGCTCGTGGCGCTTCTAATCAGTTTCCGGCAGACCAACTCCATCAACCGCATGCTCAAATCCATCGTGGCCGTGGTTACCGACTACGCGGGGGGAGACTTTCATCAAAATCTTTACCTGGGCGGGTTCCGGGAGGCAGTGGAAGTGGGGGACGCGGTCAATTCCATGGGGCGTCAGCTCAAAGAGAAGATTGAAACGGTTACTATTCAGAGAAACAAAAGCGAAGCCATGCTGGACAATATGGTGGAGCCGGTTATCTATCTGGACAGCAATCTCGTTATAAACGACATCAACCGGGCCGCTCTGAGGATGACCGGCTGCTCCTTCATTCAGTGTCTGGGGAAGAATCTTCTGCAGATTATACGGGACATTCACCTATGCCGCCTGGCCGAGGAGTGCCTGAAGGACAATGTGCCCCTTTCTGAGATCATTACCCTGGGACCGCGCCATTTCATGGTGCAGGGTACCACCATCAACTCCTCCGACGGCTCTGATCGGGGACTCCTTCTGGTCATGAACGACGTTACGGAGATCAAGCAGATGGAGCTGATGCGGAAGGACTTCGTGGCCAACGTGTCCCACGAGCTTCGGACCCCCATTACGTCGATTATCGGATTTGTGGAAACCCTGCGCATGATACCCGGCGCCCGCAGCGAACAGCATGACAAGTTCCTTGAAATAATTCACAACCAGTCCCAGCGTCTGGGTGAGATCATCAACGATCTGCTTTCCCTGGCTTCCCTGGAGGATTCCCACGCCCTGGTGAAGGAAACCGTCCTGCTGGAAGATATTGTGGGCGAGGCCGAAGCGGTTTGCCATATGAAGGCGGAATCGCGCCAGGTTGAGTTCGTACACGAGTTCGATCCGGATACGGTTCTGTGCTGCCATAAGAATCTTACCGCCCAGGCCCTGGTGAATTACCTGGACAACGCGGTGAAGTACGGCCCTCCCGGGGAAAAGGTCACCGTCAGGGCGGTACGGGAGGGAAATATGACGGTCATCTCCGTCATCGACAGGGGAAGCGGGATTCCCGAGGATCAGCAGGAAAGGCTCTTCGAACGGTTTTACCGGGTGGACAAAGCCCGCAGCCGGGAGATCGGCGGGACCGGTCTGGGACTCTCCATCGTCAAGCATATTGCTCTCAAACACGGGGGCAAGGCGGGAGTGGACAGCAGCCCCGGAAAGGGGTCCCGTTTCTACATCAGTTTCATGGATTGCCCGGAAAAATAAAAAGAAACTTGTATTTGGGATCTTTGTCTCTTAAAATTCCCGTATGGAACAGTCCAGTGTTGCGAGATTAGAAGAACGGGAATTCAGGAAACTGAGTCAATTCATTGAAAGGGAAGTGGGTATCAAGATGCCCCCTGCCAAGAAAATACTCCTGGAATCCCGGCTGCAGAAGCGATTGAGAATTCACAGCCACAGGGATTTCAGGGAGTACTGCGATTTTCTGTTCGAGCAGAATGACCGGCAGGAACTGGTGGAGATGATAGACGCCATCACCACGAACAAAACCGATTTCATGAGAGAGCCGGCCCATTTCGACTTTCTCGTCGAGAAGGCTCTGCCCGATGTGGTGCGCGGCAAGGGGCATATCAATCTCTGGTCCGCCGCCTGTTCCACAGGGCAGGAACCCTATAACTTGGCCATGTTCATGGAGGAATTCCGCGAAAGGGCTTCCTCCTGCGTGGAATACTCCATCCGGGCCACGGACATAAGCAAAAGCTGCCTGCAGAAGGGGCGGAACGCTCTCTACTCCCTTAAGGATATAGAGGACGTGAACCTGGAATTCAAGAAAAAGTATTTTCTCAAGAGCCGTGATCCCAAGAGCGATCAGGTTAAAATCAAATCCCATATCCGCTCGCGGGTGAATTTCCAGTCCATAAACCTCATGAAGGATGATTATGGACTGAAGGAGACCTACGACATCGTCTTCTGCCGGAACGTGCTTATCTATTTCGACAGGAAGAACCAGCACGAAGTGATCGGTCGGATTTCCTCCCATATGAACCTGGGGGCTTACCTGTTTCTCGGACATTCGGAAAGCATGGCCGGTATGAACAGCGGTTTAACCAGCGTGGCCTCATCCATATATAAAAAAACATAGAAAAAAGACGGATTATTAAAAAAAGGACTAAAAGCTTGCAGAATTGCAATAGAGAACTATAATTTTATTATAAGGATTTTTTTTTGTGAGGTGAATCCATGGGAGAAGGGAAAAAAATGAATCAGTATCTGACATTTACCGTGAGCGAGGAAGCCTATGCCCTCAACGTACTCAATGTTCGTGAGGTTCTGGAATTCACCCAGCTGTCAAAAGTACCCCGAATGCCTGAATTCATGAGGGGGATCATCAACCTCAGGGGAAGCATTGTGCCCGTTATCGATCTTAAGCTGAAGTTCGGTCTGGGGCTGACCGAGAAGACCATCGATACGAGCATCATCGTCTGTGAAATGGTTATGGATGAGGAGACCATCGTCATGGGGCTCATGACCGACTCGGTGAAAGAAGTGATAGATCTGGACGATGACGATATTGAACCGACCCCCTATGTGGGCGCTAAAATCGATACGGCGTTTATTCTGGGAATGGGAAAGAAGGATGATAAATTCCTCATCGTTCTGAATATGGAAAAAGTATTGACAGCAAATGAGTTGAACATGGTGAGTACCGCAGAAATCAGCGGTGAATAGGAGGTAAAAGTTGAAGCAGATTCTAATTGTGGACGATTCCCGTACGGTAAGAGACAGTCTCAAGTTCTTCCTCAAGGAGGGGGGATACGATGTGCTGGAAGGCGCCGACGGTGTTGAGGCTTTGAAAGTTCTGGAAACAGCCAGACCGAATCTGATCATTACCGATGTTAATATGCCCAATATGGACGGTCTGACTCTTCTCGAAAACGTGAGAAAAAGCCCGGACCATAAGTTTATCCCCGTACTGGTTCTGACCACGGAGTCACAGCAATCCATTATGGAGAAGGGTAAGGCCCTGGGCGCCACCGGGTGGATAGTGAAACCCTTTGACAGTCAGAAAGTGCTGGCGGTGATAAAGAAAGTGCTGGGAGGTTGATTATGGCTCGCAGGACCAAACCTGTCGTGGTGAATCTGGACGACGAATTTCAGATTCATATGGTCAATGACCGGTTCCAGGAATTCCTTCACGTCATGGAAGAGGAACGGCCGGTCGAAGTCGATATGTCCCGGGTGAACAGTGTGGATTTTGCGGGGCTGCAGCTCCTGTACTCTCTGAAGCGCTCCTGCGAAGAGAAGGATCTGGATTTCCGCCTTTCCCATGTCACCCCGCCGGTTGAGCAGAAGATCGCCCTGTGCGGACTGGACCGGGAACTTCTGAAGGACGGTGCCGATGGATCAGTTTAAACAGGTATTCGTAGAAGAGGCGGAGGAGCTGTTGGGAACTCTGGAGGATAATCTTCTGGTACTGGAGGATTCACCGGACGACAGGGATCTCATCGATGCGGTCTTCCGGGTCATGCATACCATCAAGGGTTCGGCAGCCATGTTCGATTTCAAGGGAATCGTGGATTTCACCCATGTGGTGGAGTCCGTGCTGGACAGGGTGCGCAACGGGGAGCTGACCGTTAGCCACGAACTCATCGATCTCACCCTCAAGAGCCGCGATCATATTCAGTCCATGATCGGATCCCCCTCGGATGTCACCCCGGAACACGAAGCCACTTCGGCCGTTCTGATTGGGGCCTTGGAGAAACTGGCGGGAACCGAAAAGAAAGCCCCCCTTCCGTCCGTAAAAAAAGTCCAGAATGATGAGGACGTGGAGTGTTACTCCCTGTACAGGATACTCTTTATTCCCGACCGGGAGATTTTCTTCTCCGGTACCAATCTCATCGCCCTCCTCGAGGAGCTTCAGGATCTTGGCGAATACAGCTGTTACGCCTATACCAGCAGTATTCCCTCTCTGGCGGAGTACAATCCGGAGATGAGTTACATACGCTGGGAGATTTATCTCACAACCAAGGCGTCCCTTAATGCGGTGAAGGATGTATTCATCTTTGTGGAATCCTCCTGCGAGCTGGAGATATCCTCTCTCGTTGAAGCCTCCGAGCTGCCCGACTGTCTGGGTGAGGAGAAGCGGCTGGGGGAGATCCTCATCGGGCGGGGGCTCATCACTCCGGAGGAGCTTTCCGACGTTCTGAGCACGCAGAAACCGGTGGGACAGATCATGATGGAAAACGGTCTGGTCTCATCCACCGATGTGGAATCGGCCCTTCATCAGCAGCAGACCGAGCGGAAGCTGCGGGAGAAGCAGGGCGGAGAGAGAGAGAACACCATACGGGTCAAGAGCGAGAAACTGGACAGTCTGGTCGACTCCGTGGGGGAGCTGGTTACCGCCCAGGCGCGACTTTCCCAGATATCCAGTCAGTATGACGATCCCTCTTTGAACGCCCTGGCCGAACTGATCGAGAGGCTGTCCACCGAACTCCGGGACAACGCTATGGGTCTGCGCATGGTTCCCATCGGAACCACCTTTTCCCGGTTCAAGAGACTGGTGAGGGATCTGTCCAACTCCCTGGGCAAGGAGATGACCCTTGTTACCAGGGGAGGGGAGACCGAACTGGACAAGAGCGTCATAGACAAGCTGAATGATCCCCTTGTCCATCTTATCCGCAATTCTATTGATCACGGTATAGAAGCGCCGGAAATAAGAGCGGAAGCGGGAAAGAAGCGGGAAGGGACCGTATCCCTTGTGGCCGATTACAGCGGCGCCAATGTGATCATACAGATAAAAGACGACGGTGCCGGGCTGGACAGGGAGCGGATACTCGCCAAGGGCAGGGAGAAGGGGCTGGTCGGTCCCGATGAAAATCTCAATGAGAACGAGATCTTCAAACTGATCCTACAGCCGGGATTCTCCACAGCCCAGAAGATTACCGATGTCTCCGGCAGGGGAGTAGGTATGGATGTGGTGAGCAAGGAGATTGAAAGCCTGGGGGGCAGCATTTTCATCACCAGTACGGTGGGCAAGGGAACAACCATTTCCCTGAGTCTTCCCCTGACCCTGGCTATCATAGAGGGACTGCTCGTTCGTATCGGTGATGAGAAATTCGTCATTCCCCTGGCTTCTGTTCAAGCCTGTCTGGAACTGGGACAGGAGGACCGGGAGGCCCACCGGGAAAAGAGGCTCTTTCCCTTCCGGGGAGGCATGGTACCCTATATCCGCTTGCGGGAGCTCTTCCTTGACAGGCGGGAGCTGCCCGATCGGGAGCATCTCGTGGTGACCCAGACCGAAAACGGAATTTTCGGGATTGTCGTGGATGAGGTCATAGGGGATTACCAGACAGTGATTAAGAATCTGGGACGCCTCTACAAGAACCTTCAGCTGATAACCGGTGCGACCATTCTGGGAGACGGCACCATGGCCCTGATATTGGACCTGAATAAAATTACCGCCCTGGCGAAAGTGGAGAGCACCGCCAGTCTTTAGAGGGGATTATGGAGCAAGACATACGGGTACTGATAATTGATGATTCTGCGGTGGTAAGAGAAACCCTTTCCAGTCTGCTGGCGCAGGAAAAGGGCATAGAAGTTGTGGCCACCGCCTCGGATCCCATTATCGGGGAGAAGAAAATAGAACAGTTCTCCCCGGACGTACTGATCCTGGATATTGAGATGCCCCGGATGGACGGGCTGACTTTTCTCAAGAAACTGATGGTCTCACGGCCCATACCCACTATCATCTGTTCCGGCAAAACGGACAGCGGGGGGAAAAGCGCCCTCCGGGCTATGGAACTGGGAGCTGTTGAAATCATCACCAAACCCAGGATGGGCACCCGGGATTTTCTTAACGAATCTATCATCGCCATTTCCAATGCCATCCGCGCTGCCCACGCCTCTAAGAAGAGGGTGGCTGCCCGCAGCCGCAATCCGGTCCCGTCGGTTTCGCCGAAACTGACAGCCGATGTGATCATGCCGCCTCCCCGAGCGGCCATCGCCGGATCAACGGAAAAGATCATCGCCGTAGGGGCTTCTACGGGGGGTACCGAGGCCCTGCGTGTTTTTCTCGAAGGGATGCCTCCCGGCAGTCCGGGCATCGTGGTGGTCCAGCATATGCCGGAGCATTTCACCCGCTCCTTCTCAGCCCGACTCAACGATCTGTGCCGGATCAATGTCAAGGAAGCTGAGAACGGCGATAGGGTCGTGCCGGGGCAGGCCCTTATCGCCAACGGGGGATTCCATCTGCTTCTGAAGAGAACGGGGAGCGCCTATACGGTGGAATTGAAGGAGGGGCCCCTCGTCTGTCGTCACAAGCCTTCAGTGGATGTGCTTTTCCGATCCGCCGCCCGCTACGGAGGCAAGAACGTGATCGGGGTCATCCTTACGGGGATGGGAGATGACGGCGCCCGGGGCATGGAGGAGATGAAAAAGGCGGGAGCCTATAATATCGCCCAGAATGAAGAGAGCTGTGTCGTCTTCGGTATGCCCAAGGAAGCAATTGCCCGGGGGGGCGTTGATAAGGTGCTTCCCCTGGAACAGATAGCCGGCGAAGCCCTGAGGAAAAGCATGGAGGGGCAGTCATGACAAAGCAGGATATGGAGGGAACCCTCAACAGTATTGTGGAGAAGCTGGGAGATATTTACCTGGGGATGTCTGATCAGTATCCCCAGTTCTTTGATCGTCTGGACCGGGAGTTTTCCTGCTTCAAGCAGAAAGAGAAGAGAACGGATACCCTAGTTTCCGTCTCTGAGAACGTGACCGAATTTTTCCGTAAGAAGGAGGAATTCACCGATCAGAATCACAGGGAAGAGGAGCAGCTGATAGGAACCATAGACAAGGAGCTGGAAAAACTCTCCCGCATCGAAGAGGGAATCAGCGGTCTGGAGGAGTGCTCCGAAGATCTGGAGCTTATTTCTCTCAACGCTATGGTATCCGCCCTCAAAGCGGGAAACAACGGGGGGGCCTTTCCCTATATCACCCGGGAGCTGCAGAGAGTGTCCCGCCTCTCCGGAGAGAACAGCAACTCCATAAGGATGCAGGGAAGAAATCTTGATCGGGAATACAAGAGCCTGATACAGAAAATCCAAAGCAACAAGAAGGAGACCGGGGAGGATATGGGCCGGGTCTTCGGAGCTCTGGAGGAGGTTATTTCCCGTCTCTCCTTTTACAGCGGTACCTTCGAAGAACAGTGTGTGCTCTTTCAGGACGGCATAGGCCGTATGCGCTCCCCCCTTTATATGATTCTGGAAGAGGTCCAGAAGCACGATATCGTTCGTCAGTCTGTGAACCATATTATTATTTCACTGGATGAAATTCAGAGCATCCCCCGGGAGGGTAGTCTCTCCGATCAGCTGAATCATTTGAAATTCGCCTCACAGGTATATGAGTTGAGCCGATTTATCATCGATGACATCAGGGAGAGTGTTTTTCGGTCCTTCGAGCGTTTTTCCCATGAAAAACGGGGGGTAGAAGAGATAATCAGTAATCTGGGCCGGGAGATGGATAAGAAACTAAGAGAGATTGCCCAAGATGATATCGGCAAGCGTATAGCCATGATGCAGAATTCGCTGGGTCTCTATTTTTCTTCTCAGGAGAAGAACTATTTCCTTGAAGAGCTGAATCAGGACCATTTCATCGCCCTGATCGTCCAGATTGAAGAGGGAATAACCCGATTCAGCAAGGTTCTGAGTTCCATAAGAAGCATACATGTGGCCTCCCGTATCGAGGTGGTTAAGCTGAATAAACTGGAAAACATGGAAAATATCATCAGTAATATCGATGAAACGGTGAGTACCATGGAGGATCAGCTGGCCCGGATCGGTGAGTCGGTTGATGAATTCAAAAAGGCTTCCGGGGAGATAATCATGGATTTCGTTTCCTATTTCTCCCAGATGAAGGACCGGATGCAGGAGAATATGGCCAATCTTGAACCTATTCTCGATACGATAGAGAGTTACCGGAAGGGGCTGGAGGACCATATAAACCAGTTCTCCCAGGTGAATCGGGATTTTCTTGACTTCACGGGACTGGTCAACCGGCATCTTGCGAATATGGAGGCCCTTCTGGCCGAAATCGACCGGATGAGAAATGTTTTTGATGAGGAGCGGATGGTGAATGATCAGAAACTGCAGGCCCTTCTGGAAGAATCGGGACGGAATGACTGGACCCTGGAAGGGGACCGCATCACAACCCTGATAAATAAGTTCACCATATTTATTCATAAGAAAGTCATGACCGGCGGCCAGGATGAGGGAGCTGTTTCCCTGGACAGGGAGCAGGCCGGGGCCAGTGAAATAACTCTCTTTTAGGGATGGGGACTCTCATTTCTCCCTGTTTTCCGCCGATAATGACTATAGGTTCTCCTTCCCCCGGGGAGGAGAGGAAACTGGGAGAAAAAGATGTTAATGCCCCTTACGGAAGAAGAGAAAAACGCCCTGCAGTTACTGGGCGTCCATGATTGTTTTGACACGGGCCAGCTGATCCTCAAAGAGGATATGCTCAGAAAACAGTTCAGAAAGCAGGCCCTTTCTACACACCCGGACAGAGCAGCCGCCCGGGGAGGTGATCCGGAAAGAATGCAATCCGCTTTTCTTGATATCAGTGAAAGTTATCAGCTCCTCATGAATCGAATCATGATTCAGAAGGGTGTTTCCTACCGTACATCCCGGGTGCATGTCCGACCCGAGCCCAAAGAGAAGGTTAAAGAGAAATCCGTTTCCCTGGGATTTTATAAGGGCCGGTTTCCCGATAAGAAGCTGCGGTTTGCCGAATATCTTTACTATAAGAAAGCCATCACCTGGGAACAGCTCATATCCGCTTTGAGCTGGCAGTTCCTGAACCGTCCCAAAATAGGTGAGATGGCCCGGGACAAGGCCTGGCTCACGGATAGTCAGATTCTGCAGATTATCAGGCTTAAAAAATCAAGCCAGCGTTTCGGATTGGCCGCTGTGAACAACGGGTTCCTTTCCGTTGAGCAGTGCCGGGAAATCCTTCGGGCTCAGAAGAGGCAGAATCTCCCCATAGGCCGCTATTTTCTTATTCACGGTATCATGGACAGGACCACTCTTAACGAGAATCTGGGACGCTTTTTGCTTCATAACAGCCGTTTCAAAAGGAAATGATTTATTTGCATTATGTTCTTTCCTTTCGTATATTTAATGAAAGAAGGAAAGGACCGGAGTGTATACTTATTTCAATCCACGCTTTGACAAGGTTATAATCGATATCTCTCCGGGAGAGTATATCGCCACAGAAGAGGATGTGGTTCTCAGCACCGTGCTGGGCTCCTGCGTTTCTGTGGTGATCAACGACAGTTCCCGCAACATGAGCGGTATCAATCACTTCATGCTCGTGGAAGGGAAGGGCATGGGCAACCTTGGTGATGTGATGCGCTATGAAAGATACGGCACCTATGCCATGGAAGCCTTACTGAATGAATTCATCCGGTCCGGAAGCGATAAGAAAAAACTGCAGGCGAAAGTTTTCGGGGGAAGCCGCATACTTTACAGGGACAATGAGCATCTCAACGATATTGGTGAGCAGAATATCATATTCGCCATGGGGTTTCTGAAAAATGAGGGAATTCCTATTATGGCCAGCGATACGGGTGGTGAGAGACCACGTAGGCTATTCGTGTATCCCCGGACATTTCAGGTTTTTCTCAAAAAAGAGAAAAAGGGACCGCCCCCTGTTCCGGATATTCAGAAGACTCTTCCCCCCAGTGAAAGCCGAATCGTCCTCTTTGACACATAGGGTGTCCGACTCCTAGCTAAGGCTGGGTAATTATGTTAGTTTAGGAACATGATCAATTTCCGTAACACCCGATTTTTAAAATCCTGCCCCTCAAACAGAAATCTGCCCCTGGACGACGCGGCGGAGATTGCCTTTTCCGGCAGATCCAATGTGGGCAAATCAAGCGTGCTCAACTCTCTTACGAACCAGAAGAAGCTGGCCAAGTCATCCGGCGTCCCGGGAAAAACCCGGGAAATCAATCTCTTTACAGTAAATGAGAAATGCCGCCTCGTCGATCTTCCCGGTTACGGATTCGCCAAGGTCTCGAAAAAGGAGCAGGAGCGGTGGGGACAGGAGATGACCCGGTATATTGCGGAACGTACTAATCTGAAAGGGGTTATCATTATCATGGATATGCGGCACCCCCTGACCGAGCTGGACCGGGCCATGATTTCCCTGGTACGGGATTCGGGTAAGGCTTTTGCCTTTTTGCTTAACAAATCGGATAAGCTGGGAACCAACGATCGGGTCAAGACGATAAAGAAAGTGGAGAAGGAACTTATCGCCATGAATCTTCCTGCCATCATCATTCCCTATTCGGCGGAAAAAAAGAACGGTGTGGACGAACTGGCCAAACTTCTTAGCGGCTGGATAGAGGGTTAATCATCAAGGGGGACGATGAACGTTCTTGAGCCCCGGGTAATCAGTTCCGTTTTCATGCCGTATACCTGTTCCACTTCTACCGGGTTCAGCACATCCCCGGGCAGGCCGCTGCCCTTCAGGCTTCCCCTTTCCAGCAGAACCACCCTATCCGCATAATTCAGGGCCAGATTAAGATCATGGACAACGGAGATAACCGTCTTTTTCTCATTCTCTGTAATCTGCCTTAATAGCTTCATAATGCTGTGCTGATGGCGCAGATCCAGAAACGCGGTGGGCTCGTCCAGGAGGATCATCGGCGTTTCCTGAGCCAGGGCCCGGGCGATGAGAACCCTCTGCCTTTCCCCTCCCGACAGGGAACGTACCGAACGTTTTCTTAAAGAGTCCACCTCCATCAGCCCCATGGCTTTTCCCGCGGCCAGAATATCCTCTCCGGTCTCTCTTTGCCAGTCCGGTCTCTTGTGATACCGGCCCATCAGAACGGTTTCCTCCACGGTGAAATCGTAGGTGTTTTCCATATTCTGGGGAACATAGGAGAGCAGGGACGCCCTTTTGTTTATCGGCAGTGAGATCAGATCCTGATCCTTCAATTTGATTTTTCCGCTCTGCGGTTTCAAAAGCCCCAGAATGAGTCTGAGGAGTGTGGTCTTTCCCGAACCGTTAGGCCCCAGAAAGGCGGTGAACTGACCGGGGAATATTGAAAGGGTCATATTTTCAAAAAGCGGATCTCCCCCATAGGAGAAGCTCAGTCCCTCCAGGGTTATCACGAACGTTCCCCCATGACAGGGGCGCTGCCGTTTCTTTTGAGAAGAAAGAGAAAGAGGGGGGCACCCAAAAGCCCTGTTATGACTCCCACGGGAATTTCCATGGGAGGATGGACGGCCCTCGCCAGGAGATCGGCGAGCAGCATAAGTCCCGCCCCGCAGGGAACAACCAGAGGGAGAAGCCTGCGATGATGGGCGCCGGTGATCAGCCGTACCCCGTGGGGAACCAGAAGGCCGATAAAGCCTATGGTGCCGGAACAGGCCACGGCGGCAGCGGTAAGTAAGGAAGCTGCCAGAAGAAAGAGATTTCCCTTTTTACGGACATTAAGCCCCAGGGTATGGGCAGTCTCCTCTCCCGTGGTGAGCAGATTCAGGGCATTGCTGCGTGTGAGGAAAAAGAAAACACCCGCCAGAGTCAAAGGGGAGAGGAAGAAAATCTTATCCCAACTGGCCGCGGTGAAACTGCCCATGGACCAGAAGAGGATGGATGAGGCCAGATCCCTGTCCATGCTCAGGATGAGAGACATAAAGGAGGAGAGGAAAAAACTGAGCACCACTCCGCCCAGAAGCAGGCCGATTCTGTTGCTGTACCGGCGGATTCCGAAGAAGAGAAAAAGAATGAGAAGACTCAGGCCGGCCCCGGCGAAAGCCCCGATTCCCAGAGCGGATATTCCCCAGAATGAGAAACTGAAGCCGGCAAAGACAGTCATCGAAGCGCCCAGGGCCGCTCCCGAGGAGATGCCCAGAATGTAGGGCTCGGCCATGGGATTGCGGAAAACGGCCTGGAATACGGTTCCGCCCAAAGCCAGGCAGATTCCCGTCAGGGAGGCTTGCAGAGCCCGGGGCAGGCGCAGTTTCATGATGATGATCCAGTCCGTATTGCTCCGGTCCCCCCTGATCAGTACGGACAGGAGACGTCCCGGTCCTATGTTAACAGCTCCCAGAGAGAGGGAGAGCAGGAATATCAGCCCCAGAAGGAGCCAGGCCGACAGAACAGGGGCCCCTGTCCTGTCAGGGTATTTCATTACTGTGAATAATTCGGGCCAGCTCGGCAAGGCCTTCGGCGAGACGGGGACCCTGGCGGTCAAGCATATTGTTGTCTATGGTATAGATCCGTCCCGCCTTTACCGCATCCAGTTCCCTGTAGCCGGCGGCTTCCATGAACCCTTCTTTCTGATGCCAGTATCGGGAACATATGAGAAGATCCGGATTCTGTTTTATCAGCTCTTCCAGGCTGTAGCGCCATCCTTCCAGCCCGAAAGCCACATTAACTCCTCCGGCCATGGTGATGAGCTGTCCGATAAAGGTGTCGCCCCCGGCGGTATAGTCGCCGTATTCTCCATAGCCGATCACGTAGTAGACACGGGGACGGGAAAGATTCTTCACATCCTCTTTCACCTTGCCGACAGTGGCTTTCATTTCATCGGTAAGGGCCTTTCCCGACTCTTCTGCTCCCAGGGCCATGGCGATGGATTCGATGAGAGCGTACACGCCTTCGAAACTGTCCTCGCTGTTCAGATAGAGAACGGGAATCCCCACCTGATTCAGCTTATCCGCAGTCTCCTGCTGCATATGGGTCGATCCGATGACCAGATCCGGCTTCAGGAGAAGTATGCTCTCAAGGGAGGGTTCCGTTAAGGTTCCCACCGATGGGATTTCACTGACTTCGGGGGGATAGTCGCAGAAATCGGTCCTTCCCACCAGAGCATCCCCTTTGCCCAGGGCAAAGACGGTTTCGGTGATATTGGGCCCCAGGGATACGACCCGCTGTGCCGGTTTCTCCAGGACCAGGGCCGTCCCTTCGCTGCCGGGAATCTGCAGGATCTCCCTGCTCTCCTCGCCCCTGCCTCCGGCTGCGAGGGGCAGTACGGCTGCTGCCATTATGAGCTGCAGGAGTCGCTTCCCCCTCATTTTGCCGTATCCTGTATGTTAATGTTCCTATGGATAAAATGTTTTTTCCCCGTGCTGTAGTCATCCACGATATGGCCGTTGCCGTAGAGGCGCCATTTGTAGATCATCAGTCCCTCCATGCCCACGGGGCCCCGGGCATGGATCTTGGCGGTGGATATGCCCACTTCCGCTCCCAGACCATAACGAAAACCGTCGGCGAAACGGGTGGAACAGTTCCAGAGCACGTCAGCCGTATCGACCCGGTTCATGAAGTCCTCCGCCGCCGTTACATCTTCAGTGACGATGGCGTCCGTATGGCCGGAGCCGTAACGGTGGATATGGTCGATGGCCTCCTGCGGGGACCCCACGATTTTTATGGAGAGAATGTAATCCAGATATTCCGTCTCCCAGTCTTTCTCATCGGCCTTCTCCACATCGATGATGCCTACAGTCTCATCACAGCCCCGGAGTTCTACGTTTCTCGCTTCCAGAGCTTCTTTGAGACGGGGCAGAAGGGTGGGGGCGATACTCCTGTTTATCAACAGCGTTTCCAGGGCGTTGCAGACCGCCACGTATTGGGTCTTCGAGTCCACCACGATGGGAACCGCCTTGTCCGGGTCGGCCTGGGCATCGATATAGACATGGCATATACCGTCGGCGTGGCCCATGACGGGAATATTGGAATTTTTCATGATGTACTGGACGAAGCTGTTCGATCCCCGGGGGATAATCAGATCAATCAGCTTATCAAGGGCCAGCATCTCCTGAACCTCTTCCCGGCTCTCCAGCAGCTGAATCCAGCCGGCGGGACAGCCCGCGTCGACGCTGGCTTCGGCGATGATATCCGCCAGAATCCGGTTGGTTTCCCGGGCCTCGCTGCCCCCTTTAAGAAGAACCCCGTTACCGCTTTTAAGACAAAGGCTGGCTATTTGCACCAGGGCGTCGGGGCGGGACTCGAAAATCATCCCGATGACTCCGATGGGGCAGGCTACCTGATAGAGGTTCAGCCCTTCGTCCAGTTCGGTGGCCCGGAGTTTCTTCCCTACCGGATCATCCAGGGCGATGAGGGATGTGATACCCGTGGTGACCTCATCCAGTTTCCCCTGATTAAAGGTAAGCCGTTTAATAAGAGGTGGGGCCAGCTCTTCCTTCCGGGACCTCTCCAGATCCTTTTGATTAGCCGCGAATATGTTCTCTTTTCTTTCGGTGAGACGGCGGGCAATCCCTTCCAGGGCCCGGTTCTTCGTTTTTCCGTCCAGGGCCGCCAGCTTACGGGCGGCTTCTTTGGCCTCACGGGCCGCATCTTGTATGCTCATGCCTTTATTCTCTCTAATCTTTTTTGCTTATCCAAATATCCACCAGACCGAAAACGAGCAGGTAGATAATCATCATCTGCTGGCCCTCGATTACAGTTTTATGCAGTCCGTAATGAAGAATTAATAGGACGATAGCCGCGCCGATGGCTATCCAGGCGAAGAAATTCGTCAACAGGATAAAGGCCAGCACAATAGCCGTAACTATAAGCATCAGCGGTGAAACGGTAAAGCCCAGCAGGGCCACATCACCCTCAAGGCCCACGTCTTTCATAAAATAGAAACCCAGAAATCCGGTTACAACGATAATGACTCCCAGAATCGCTCTGATAATTCCCTTCATTTTCCATCTCCGTATAATAATCTCAGATAGGGAAGGGCAAAGAAGGTTTCCTCCAGCTTCCCCTGAATATTTCCACTGTCCTCAGATTCCCGGCTGCCCGCACTGAGCTTTCCCATGATTCCTTCCATGGTCCTGGCGTAGGACTCCTCCCCGAAGGTGAGGCCGATCTCCCTGTCCCTGTCGGGCACGGTGGAACGGAGCAGATCTTTCATGGCCTTCACATGTTCCCCGTTCAATGCCGCCGCGTCCCGGGCAAACTCTCTGTCCTCTTTCAGGCGAGCCAGCATGGCGTACTGCCCGGCCGGGGACAGGTAGGAGAAACATATTCGGTTCTCTCCGGTCATGCTGTCCCACTCCTTAAGAAGGGATTCTTTCCGCCCGGCGGGCATGTGCTCAGAAAGCAGGGCGAATTTCTCACGGTATTCCCCAGTGAGGGAGGTTTTCTCCGACTCCGTAAGGGGGACGGAAAGGGCATGGTAGAACCAGGCCGATGAGCTGTCGAAGAGGGATTTGAATCCCTCCATGATATCCAGATACCGGGCATACAGCGGCTTTCCCCAGTGCAGGGCGTTCAGATAAAGATAGCCGAAGCCTTCCTGGATCGAAGGGGACAGGATCATATCGCTGGCCGCCCAGTAGTGGGGGTAGTTGAGAAGCTCCGTCTCTTCATCGGCGCCGATTCCCCAGTATCCCGGGACAAGCCCCTCGGTGAACGCCCTCTCGGTCAAGTCCGAATAGGTTTTCTCCTGGGGAGACACTCCGGGCAGGCTCACCATGAAATTCAGGTCCTCCTCCATCATATTTACGAGAAAGGCCCCTTCCAGGACATTTTTACGCCGTATGGAGCGGACAGGATAGAAAAGAAGCTTCCCCCCCGACTTCAAGGCGGGAAAGCGGTTCCGGTATTTGCGGTAGAGGGCGTTTTTGATCTCATCGGGATCGGCCTGGGCTGTTCTATCCAGGGGAACCGGATTATTCAAAAGGGTCAGATTCTCATCGTGGATACCAGCTTCCCTGAGTAGGTTATAATCCCGGGCATTGATCACGCAATAGGCTGTGTTCTTTGTCTGGGGGTAGATATTGCCTTCAGTTCCCTCTATGAGCGCCTTGAGGTTGGCATAGCGGGAGCATTCGGGAAAGTCGTGAATCTGAAAAAGCAGGGGCTGTTCTCTTTCCTGAGCGGTACTGATAAGTGCCTGGGTGAAGGGAGGGTTCTTTCCCAGCTGATAATTATGAATCATCCACAGGTTATCCTGTCCCCCGTAACGCCTTTTGAGGACATCAATAATCCGGTCCGGAGTCAGTGACAAATCAACCTTTTCCCGGTAATCAATAAGGGGGAGGTGATCCATCTGCAGCTTGTCGGTCTGTTCGGGAATCATGTACCTGAGAATTCGATTACGGACCTTATCGATGTTTTCATCCCGTCCGTAGACCAGGGTTATTTTCTCGAGAGAGGGCATATGCTTCAGAAGAGCCCTCGCCGACAGGATAATCACATCGGTGACTCCCCCGGGCAGCAGGTGATAATGGAAGATTGTCAAGCGCCGGAATGATCCCGAGCCGGTCATATTCGCCCCCTCCAAACTATCATAACCGGCCCCCCGGAGACTGTCAATGCGGACCGGGATATGGTAACCGATGCCCGCTAAGCGGTAAGGGATTACGGCCCGTGAAGGATTGCATTTTTTCCTGTCATTTTTTAAAATAGGATTAAATCCCTGGAGGAAATATGAATACTTTTTTCACAAGACTCGAAACTTTAGCAAAGGAGAAGAACAGTCTCCTTTGTGTGGGCCTTGATCCGCGTATCGACTGGGAGGAAGGAGAGACTCCCTATAAGAAGCTGGTGGAATGGAATGAACGCATCATCAACGCCACCGCCGATTACGCCATATGCTATAAACCGAATATCGCCTTTTTCGAAGCCTGCGGTCCCGAAGGGCTCCGGGCTCTGGAACGGGTTATCGCCACTGTTCCCGATGAAATCCCCGTTCTTATCGATGCCAAGAGAAACGATATCGGTTCTACCGCCCAGGCCTATGCGGATTCCCTCTTCGGATATTACGGAGGCGACTGCGTGACCCTGTCCCCCTATATGGGTCGGGACGCAGTGGATCCCTTCCTTAAATGGGAAGAGAAGGGTCTCTTCCTGCTGGCCAGGACAACCAATCCCGGCGCCCCGGCGTTCCAGGATCTCATGGTGACCCTTCCCGGGGGGGAAAAGGGCGAGATGTACCTGAAAACAGCTATCGAATGTACTTCCTGGAGCGACCGGATCGGTCTGGTCGTCGCCGGTAACGACCTGGATGCCCTGAGAAAGATCCGTCACTACTGTCCGGACACCTGGTTCCTGACCCCGGGGATCGGTTCCCAGGGCGGATCCATGGTTGACGCCGTCGCCGCCGGTCAGAGAAAAGACGGTCTGGGAATCCTCCCCAACGTTTCCCGGGCTATCGCCGATGCGGCCGATCCGGGACAGGCGGCGAAGGATTTCGTGGAAAGCCTGAACAAGGCCCGGAAACAGGCTTCCGTCAAGGTACAGGGCGCCACCTTCGAAGAGATTAAGAAGCGGGAAGTGATAGACGGCCTTATCGAGAACGAGTGCTTCCGGGTTGGGGAGTTCACCCTGAAATCGGGTAAGAAATCCCCCTTTTACATTGACCTGAGACGGGTATCTTCAGACCCCGCCCTCCTGGCGAAAGTAGCCCGGGCCTACGCCTCCCTTCTCAAGGGGAACAAGTATGACCGTTTAGCCGGCATCCCCCTGGCCGCTCTTCCCCTGGCAACAGCGGTTTCCCTGGAAACGGGCATCCCCCTCATCTATCCCCGCATGACCATGAAGGAACACGGGACGGGTAATCGGATCGAAGGGGAGTGGAAGAAGGGTGAGAAAGTCGCCCTCCTGGATGACCTGATCACCACGGGAAAGAGCAAGATCGAAGCCATCGACATACTCCGGGCCGAAGGCCTTGTGGTGGAGGATCTTTTCGTTCTTCTGGAAAGGGGCGCCCAGGGCCGCAAAGACATGACCGCCGTGGATATCAATCTTCACGCCTACGCCCATGTGGAAGAGTTCCTTGTCCCCTGCCATGAAAAGGGGCTGATCGATGAGATTCAGCTGGAATCCATGCTGAACTACGCCCGGGAGGAGTAAATGGACTTTCTGACCGCCCTCCATACGATACAGCTGGGGGACTACACCGTATCGGTAAGCATCTTCAATGTCATCTTCAAGCTGATTCTCCCCGTTTTCGCCATGATAGTGGGATACTCCCTGCTTATGCTGGCGGTCAGAAAAATCCTCAGTCTGGCCAAGGCGGAGGAAAAGGTATCGGAAAAGGTGCGCCGCTGGTCCCGAATGGTCTTCAAGCTCGCCCTGTTTCTGGGGATACTGGGGGCTCTGGGGTCGGTTCTGGGAATCAGCGCCTACCGATATATAAACGATTTCCTTCGGTTCCTGAAGAATCCCTTCTTCGAGACCGGGGGAACCTCCATCTCCATCGTCACCATTATCCTGGTCATTCCCATCTTCTATCTGGCCTCCTGGTCGGGCAAACTGGTCCAGTCCCTGCTCGAAAAAAATATCTTCCCCGACCTGTCCACCCTGGACGAAGCCCGGAAAATGTCCATCGGCAATTTCGCCCGCTTTACCACCCTGGCTCTGGTCCTGCTGTTCATGCTTTCTGTGATCGGCATCGATCTGACCGCCCTGGGGGTCGTCTTCGGAGCCCTGGGCATAGGCGTCGGATTCGGTCTGCAGGATCTGGTGGCGAACTTCTTTGCCGGCGTGGTAATTCTGTTCGCCCGGCAGATAAAGATGAACGACCGGATTCTGGTTAACGATATAGAGGGCAATGTCTCCGATATCAAGCTCCTCTCCACCACGGTGACCACTCTCCAGAATGAAAACATTATCATTCCCAACTCCCATATCATTAACCATACCATGCACAACTACTCCTACAATAACCGGGAAGTGATTCTGGTCAATTCTATCGGCGTTCATTACAAGACCGATCTCGACCGGGCTCTGGAGCTGCTAGAAGAGATCGGGGCGGATAATCCCTGGCATCAACGGAATACGGAGATACGTTCCTTCGTGCGCTCCTTCGATAATTCGGGCATTACCCTGGAATTGTGGGTCACCGTACGGGATGTAAATTTCCGGCTTCAGGCTTTCGCCTGGACAAATTTGGAGATATGGCGCCGCTTTCGGGACGGAAACATCGAGATTCCCTATCCCCAGGTGGATCTGCACATCAAGGATCAGGTTATTCCCACGCGGCCCGAGCCTCCGGCGCAGACATGAAAGAGGGCCGGCGCAGCCGGCCCTGTCCCCTTACTTTACTTTAATCGTGATTTTTCGGGGTTTCTCTTCTTCCTTGATTTTCAGGACGATCCGGGCTTCTCCGTTTTTTATGGACGCTTCAATACTGTTCCTGTCTATCGTATCGTCGATGGTGTATTCCTGATGAAAATCCCCGGCCCGTATCTCCCGTATTTTGAATTCTCCCTCTCCGTGGGGCAGATTCTTCTTTCCGTCGATGATCAGCCTGTCTCCTTCCACCCGGATTTCCAGGGAGCCCCTGTCCACGCCGGGCATCTCCAGGGTAAGAAGTACCCGGTCGTTTTCTTTATAGATGTCGCATCGGGCGGGAAAGGTCTTTACCTGTTGTTCTGTCTTCTGCAATTCCTTCGTCATGGCAACCTCCTATTTATCCTTGATCTGAATGAGCTTGGGCTTTTCCTCTTCCCTCTTGGGAAGGGTCATCGTAAGGATACCGTTCTCCAGCTTCGCCTCGATACGGGACGCATCCACAGAAGGGGGAAGGGAGAAGGTTTTCTGGAACGTACCGGACCAGATCTCCCTCCGGTAATATTTGCCCTTGCCCGACTCCTCTGAGGCTTTCTTTTCCCCCTTGAGGGTCAGCACGTTAGCCGAAACGGAGACTTCCAGCTCCTTTTGCTCAATACCGGGCAGCTCGCAGGTCAAGGTGAAGGCATCCTTGCCCTCCACCACATCCATGGCAGGTGAGGCACTCCGGTCGAATAACCCATTTGACACCGGATAAAGATCCAGATCAAACAGATTATTAATCTCATCCTGCAGGGATTTGAATGTTGTCCAGGGATCGTAAGCGTCCCTGTCTTTCCATCTGATCAATGCCATATCAGCACCTCCTGAAATTGATTTCAAAGATGATAATGCATAAGCTGTGCCAATTTCAGCCACAATAGTTCATAATGTTTTAATCCTATGTTTTAAAAAGAAATAAATGCTATCGGGATAGGGAGATCCTACCGGATGCACTAAAGGGAATATCCTGTCTGTGTTGAAATAACACAGGTTCAAATCCACCCTCTTTTCCCATTGTGTCATTTTGGCTGATAACATCCCGGACGGAGATGAAAAAATGGTGCAAAACTTGCCTGAACGGTACTTCTGTTATATGATGCTAAAGAGAGGAGAGCCGGTTTGGAGATAAATGATATTCATGAGCACCATGGCGTAGCCTTCACCCTGATGGTGCTGGGCGGGATATTCGATGCCTACGCCTATCTGCTCCTGGACGGTTCCTTCGCCAGCATGCAGACGGGGAATGCGGTATTCCTCATTTTTTCTCTGGCCCGAGGGGAATGGGCTATGATTCCCCGCTATATTCTCCCGCTTATCAGTTTCTCTCTGGGAATCTTTGTCTCCCGCCATATTAGAATCAAGGGGGTGAGTCTGCCCGGCAGCCGCCGTATCGGTGCGGTATTATTGTGCGAGGGAATGCTCCTGACCCTGATCGGAATTGGGGGTGAGGGTATGAATCACCGGATTATCGCGGTGCTTATCGCTTTTCTGGCAGCTCTGCAGGTTTCGACATTCGACCGGGTCAGAGGGGCGAGTTATGCCTCTACCATGATAACGGGAAATCTGCGGCTGGCCATGGAGAATCTCCATGGCCGCCTGATGACAGGAGACCGGGAAGGGGGGGAGAGAGCCCGTATCTATGGTATGCTCATTCTATTCTTTTCCCTTGGTGTTTTTCTGGGGGCGGAGGGTGTAAGACTGGCGGGAATCCGGTCGATACTTATCTGCCTGCCTTTGCTGGGGGGGATTTACCTTTATATTCGGATTAGTTCCGGCGCAGGATGACGCAGCGGTTTCCCCGGGCCCTATCGTCACCGCAGGGGGTGTAGCCCCTGTTTCCGCCCTTCATGAACTGCTGGATATCGCTGCTTTTGCCGTAGAGAACCAGGAGTCCCCCCTTTTTCAGCAGGGTTCTGCCCGACTCCTTAAGAGGAGTATGCCAGTCTGTCCGGGGGATGGTGTCGTTCATATCCACGGCCAGAAGGTCCAGGGATTCTTCACCGGCAACAGGAATCAGAGAGGAAAAGAGAGAGACGCTCTCAATCAGACACTCCCCGGCAAATTCTTCCCTTAATAGATTATGGGCTGTAATGCGGCACTGGAGCAGATCCCTTCCCGAAAGAATGATTCTGTCGGCGCCGGGACGGCACTTTTTATGAAAGAAGACGGGAAGATGGCCCTGTCCCGGATTCCAGAAGCACCAGGTCCCGCTCTTGGCATGGGGCTTGAGAACCCGAGCCGCCAGCTGATGCCGCCACCCTATCATATCGAAATCGGGAACATTGAAGACCGTATCCAGAGTATAATCCCGTCCTTCCAGGGAGTAATCCGCCCGGTGCCTGATATAGGTGTCCAGACCCTGATCCTCTCCCCGGTCGTCGGAGCGGCTGAAATGGTAGACCGAGTGCATTTTTGTATGCTCCCGGTAGAGAATCTCTATGTCATGCTCAGCAATGAGAGCTTCCGCTTCCTCACGCAGGGGGGAAACGATGACAAGGGCCACAATGCCCTTCTCTTTCAGGTAGTTGGGAGAACGCTCGAAGAAATCTTCCAGAACCGAGTCTCCCGCCTTGGCGGGAATATTCGTGACCAGCAGATCCAGGCTTCCTTCTTCCAGGCCGTGCATCATGAGCTCCTGCTCAATCAGATCCGGTTTGATCCCATTGATTTCACTGTTCCAGCGGGAATAGTCGCAGGCCAGGGCATCCCGGTCGCGCAGTATCACGCGCGCTTCGGGAAGATGCGCCTTGAGCGAAAGACCTATGGTCCCCACGCCGCAGCCGATATCGGCGATATCCCGGAGTGAGGAGAGATCGATTTCCTTGGCCAGTGTCTTGAGTAGAAGGCGGGTGCCGCTGTCCACGTCGTTGCTGGAGAACAACCCCATGCTCAGGGCCAGCTTAAGCTTATGGCCGTTGAACTGAAAGGGAACCGATTTGTTCGATAGGCGGGAGAGATCCTGATTAGCTATTGATGCGCTCCTGGTATTCCAGGGTATCCACGTTGATGCGGATCTTTTCCCCTTCCTTGATAAAAATGGGTACTTTTACCTTGAGACCCGTCTCGACTACTACGAATTTGGTCGCCCCGGTCACCGTATCTCCCTTGACCGCTTCTTCCGCTTCCGTAACGATCAGATCCATTTTGGGGGGAAGCTTGATATCCAGGGTTTCCCCGTTCCATTTGACCACCTTGTAGGTGTTGCCTTCGATGAGGAAGTACTTCTTGTCGCCGAGGACCGCTTCGGAAACCTCGTACTGATCGAAGGTGTCGTTACTCATGAAATGAAAGCTCTCCCCATCGGTATAGAGGTATTGGGAAGCCACGTCTTCCACATCGATCTGCTCCATATTGTCCTGAGCCTTGTGAGTCACCTTGAGAACCGCTCCGGTTTTAAGGTTTTTCAGCTTAAGTCTTACAAAGGAAGATCCCTTTCCGGGATTGACGAATTCCCTCTCCACAACGGAATAGGGATCGCCCTTTTCCTCGATAAACATGCTGTTGTCAATAGAACCAGCTTTTATTACACCCATTATCTGTATCCTTTATCCGGAAAAGCCGCTTCCGGGCCTTTCTCTGTTTTTTGTTTCGGAGCAACAGTATATCAGAAGCGTTTAAAAAAATAAACTGTCCCCCGGCGATTTGGGACGACTTTATGGGAAGAGCAGAACCCGGTCGATGTATTCTTCCCCGGACAGAGCCATGATCAGCCTGTCCAGTCCCATGGCGTTACCGGATACCCGGGGATATCCCCGGTGGAAAAGGGCGGGGAAACTCCTGTCCGTCCGGTGGGGAACAAGGGCGTTCTTCCGTTTCTCCTCTCCCTCGCCATCGTAGTAGGCGGTAACCTTTTCCCTGTCCGTTTCCTCTGAAAAGCAGTTGGAGAGTTCCACTCCGCCTATGTACATCTCCCACCGTTCGCACCAGGGCGTTCCTTCCACAGATCGGGCCAGAGTGGGGACGAAGGCAGGGTAATCGATGAGAATCACAGCCCTCTCCCGGGGAAGGGAGGGTTCCACAAGGCTCAGGAAGATTCTGTTGAAAAGGGTTTCACGATCATCCGATTCGTCATGGGGGATTCCCAGCCGGTTCAGCTCCCGTCGCAGTTCCTCCGAACTGTTCTTCTCTCCCAGGGAAAAGCCGGCATAGCGTAAGAAAGCCTCGTCCATGGTCAGGATCAGAAAAGGATCGGTGAAGAGGCGCCGTGTCTCCAGGGGAGCCAGGGGGGAGAGCTCCTGGAACAGTTCTGCTGTGAGGGTAATGTTATCCCGGTAATCCCGGTCTACCGCATACCATTCGAGCATGGAGAACTCATTGCTGTGGATTCTGCCGGACTGCTCCGAATTGCGAAAGCATTTGCTTATCTGAAAGAGACTTCCCGACCCCCGGGACAGAAGCTTCTTCATCCATATTTCGGGAGAAGGAACGAGATAGTAGTCCTCTTTTCTTCCGGAGAGATCCATTTTCTCAGTTTTGAAGACTTCAATGGCGCTTTCGGGGATAAGATCCGGTGACAGAAGGGGTGTCTCCGCTTCCAGGAAACCGCGGTCCAGGAAAAAATCCCTGATGACACGGTATACCCGGGAACGGAAACGGGCGGCCTCCCAGGAATCTGCGAAGCCTTTCAACTTATGCCTGACTGATACAGTCGGCGGGACAGGCGTCAACGCAGGCGCCGCAATCCGTACACATATCCGGGTCGATAACTCTTACTCCGTCCTTTTCGCTGATAGCTTCAACGGGACATTCCGGTTCGCAAGCGCCGCAATTTACGCATTCATCGGCATCAATTTTATGGGCCATAGGTTCCTCCCTAATAGTGATCTTGTTACAAGATTATGCTTAATATACACGAAAAGCAAGGGGGAAAATCCCCATATTCTTAACTAACCGGGGAAGATGTGCTAGTTTTATGTCATGAATATCCCCCTGGGAGAGGGAGTGAAAATAGCAGGGGCCGCATCCCTTGTCCTGTTTTTCTCTGCTCTGGCTGCCCTGCCGCTGATAATTCGCTCTCTGCCCCGGGATATTTTCATATCCCCCGGTCAGGGGAAAGAGAGGCATCCCCTGGTGCGGCTGGTCATGCTGGTCCTGAGGAACATTACCGGTTCTCTGCTGTTCCTGATGGGGTTCATCATGCTCTTCATACCGGGACAGGGAATTCTGACCATGCTGGCCGGGCTGGTTCTGATGCGTTTTCCCGGAAAAACCTTTCTGGTACACAAGCTTCTGTCCTACTCCCCGGTACAGAAAGGTCTCAATCTTATACGCAGGCGTGTGGGGAGAGAGCCCTTTCTCTTTCCGGCCCAGGTGAATTCAGAAGAGGATATTGACTAATATCATTAAATGATGATATGATGATTTGTAATAATTAAGGAGCCGTTTCCATGAAGGTAGTAGATATTCTAAAATCCCATAACCATACGTCCGTAAGTTTTGAGTTCTTCCCTCCCAAAACAGAGAAGGGTTTCGCCAACCTTTTCCACACCATGGGGGAGCTGAATTCTCTCAAACCTTCCTATGTCAGCGTCACCTACGGTGCGGGCGGCTCCACAAGAGAGAATACTCACCGGCTGGTAACACGTATCAAGAGGGAATCGGCCATGGAAGTGGTTGCCCATCTGACCTGTGTCGGATCCACCAGGGATGAGGTCGCCCGTATTCTGGACGAATATGATGAAGCGGGGGTAAGCAATATTCTCGCTCTGCGGGGGGACCTGCCCCAGGGCATGACCGAATGGAATCCCTCCGGTAAGGGCTTCGAACATGCCGCCGATCTGGTGGGGTTCATCAAGGAGAGGAAGCCCCATTTCGGTATAGGCGCAGCCGGATTTCCCGAAGGGCATCCGGAAGCTCCCAACAGGCTCAGGGAAGTAGACTTCTTAAAAGAGAAGATAGACCGGGGTGCCGATTATATCGTAACCCAGCTCTTTTTCGATAACCGGGACTATTACGATTTCGTCGACCGCTGTTCCGTGGTGGGAATCAAAGTCCCCGTGGTGGCCGGCATTATGGCTATCAGCTCCCGCAAATCCATGAAGCGTATGGCGGAACTCTCGGCGAATGCCCGTTTCCCAGCTCCCCTTATCCGCCTGATAGAGAGGGCCGATGATGATGATCTTGTCGCCCGGGCGGGAATCCACTGGGCCACGGAGCAGGTTCGTGATCTGGTCGACAAGGGCGTTCCCGGCATTCATATCTATACGTTGAATAATTCCCATGTCTCCACGGAAATATGCCAGACCCTGGGTTTACGGGATTTTTCTTCAATCCGGAATTATTAAGAACAATCGAGTCGATCAGGGGAGTTCCTTGATGAAACTTCTCTGGGCGCTTCTCATGAAAAAGATAACAGCGGGAGCCGGTTTTCGAAAGGTGATTTCGGGAAAGTCTTTCAGGGCTTTCTCGTAATTGCTCCTGTTAATTCCTCCCTTCAGAGGGGAACAGGGCCGGATCGTCAGAGGTTCGGCCAGGATAAGCAGAGGATCGGCGTCGCCCCCCTCCCGTAAAAAGTGATCCGCCGGGGCGACGAAAAAGAAGGACCCCCCGTCCATATTCCGGTACAGCTGGGCCATGCGGTTTATCAGATCCCTTTCCCTGTCCGCCGCCAGTTCTCCCAGAATAAGGGGATTCTGAATATACAGATTATTAATCCCCGGTTTCGCTTCCGTCCGATAGAGAATCCCTTTGACATTGCTCTCTCCGGATGACAGATCGGTCAGCCTGATTTTCTCCTCACCCTCTTCCAGATTGCTGTTGAATTCGTATAGGTAGCGCAGAAAAGCCAGATGCTCCCCGTAAAGGTGAAGGTAATCGGCCCTTCCCATGAGGTCCGCAGCGGAATCGGGGAAAAAACGGGAACTGTTCAACAGGGCGTTAGCCTGTACAAACCCGTCCCGGGGAATGAACCAGAGATCCAGATCGACAATCCCTTCGCTGTGCAGAAGAGGAAGAAGGTACTTGAGAACGTCAAGCCCCGCGGAGTAGCCCTTCCGGTCTACAAGGGCGATTAGGTTTTCCTCTTTCAGAACACCCATGACATAGTCATCGGGAGTCTGACTTTTCATACGGATTTCCCGGGCGTAGTGATCCGCCTCATCCTGTGTATAGGGCAGGGGAAGGGTTTTCTCCCCGCAGGAAGAGAGCAGGAAAATCATTCCCGCAAACAGGATTGTAAGAATCTTTTCTTTGACTGATAACAAAGGTACCGCTCCTTCCCCGACAGGGATAGTCCGTGAAGATTATCACCATTCGCCGAAAAAAAAAAGTATTTTCACCCTTATAATCGCTTGTTCGCACTTTCACGAACGTTATATAATTGCAACCATGGTTACCGCTGTGGGTCGCTGGGCCAGACTGAAGTTCGCCGAATTCTCCGAAGCGATCGGATTTTTCCTCTTCCTTATCAAGGAAACATTCTTCTTTATTCAAAAGAGGAGAATCGGGTTGCGTGTCCTTATCATGCAGATTTTCTTCACCGGAGTAGAGGCTCTGTCCGTAATAGCCCTCATCTCCCTGGGGGTGGGGGCCGTGCTGATAGTGCAGGGAAACAATATCCTGCCCCTTCTGGGAAATCCGGATCTGCTGTACCAGATCCTCATCGTAGTCATCATGAGGGAAATGGGTCCCCTGGTCACCGCCTTCATCATCACCGCCCGGTCGGGCAGCGCCATTACCACGGAGCTGGGTAACATGGTCATCTCCCATGAGATGGAAGCTTACATGTCCGTGGGCATTAATCCTATTTCCCAGCTGGGCGTTCCCCGCCTCATCGGCGTTACCACGGCCATGATACTCCTGAACGTCTATTTCAATCTATTCGGACTGCTCGGATCCTATATGGTGGCCCATTTCATCTCCCCCTTTCCCTTCAGGGAGTATATGACCGGCCTGGTCATGCAGATGAATATATTGGATGTTATCTCATCCTTTATAAAGAGCTTTGTTTTCGGAATCATCATTGCCGTGGTCTCCTGTTACCACGGTTTCAAAGTCAATCTGGCCGTTACGGAAGTACCGGTCAGAACGATAAGGTCCATAGGAACATCCATCGTGGGATGTATTATCGCCGATGTGATTATCATCACGGCACTCAGGTAGGGGAGAGATTTGGAAGAGGTTTTGCAGTTGGAACAGGTCTCCTACATCGTGGGCAGGGAATCCATCCTCACCGATATCTCCCATGTTTTCCGCCGGGGAAGGACGACCATCATCATCGGCCCGTCGGGCTGCGGAAAATCCTCCCTGCTCAAGGTGACCGCCGGCCTCTATCCCAATATCGAGGGCCGGGTCCTCTTCGAGGGGCAGGATGTTTCCCGCATGAATGAGAAAGAGTACCAGCATATGCAGCGGCGGACGGGATTTCTCTTTCAGGACGGGGCCCTCTGGGCGAATATGTCCCTTTACGACAATCTGACCCTTCCCGTCCTTGTGACTGCCCCCCATATCTCCCGGGCCCGGCTGGATGAGATCGTGGCCCGGACCGTGGGGGTGATGAATTTCACGGAACCCCTGGACCAGAGGCCCGCCGCCCTTTCCGCGGGGGAGAGGAAGATCTTCTCCTTTCTCAGGGCCATCGTCACCGATCCGGAGATCTTCTTTATGGACGAACCCACCACTTTTATCGACAGGAGCAAGGTGGGCCTTCTCAAGGAGAAGATCCGGGCTCTCAAAGAGGAGGGAAAGACCATCGTGGGGATCACCCATGATATGGACTTCGCCCGGGAGCTGGCCGATTCCTACATTCTGCTCAGCGGGGGGCGGATTATCGCCGCCGGATCGTCGGAAGAGATTATGGACAGCCGGGATCCGGTAGTGAGGGTATTCATCAATGATTTTATTCAGAACTGAGGAGTATTAACATGACTTTTAAATTCCGATATGCCGACAGGATCGTGGGCATTTTCATACTCGTGGCTCTCCTGTTCGTTCTGTTTATGCTGGTTATCGCCGGGGTGAACCGGCAGTGGTTCGCCCACAAGTATCATTACCATACCCGTTTCACCTCGGCGGACGGGCTGAGCGTGGGCATGTCCATCGAGTTTAGAGGGGTCGAAGTGGGATCCATCAAATCCTTCAGTCTCAATGAGAATAATACGGTGGATGCGGACTTCGTCATCTACGAGTCCTATTTAAATAAGCTGCGTCCCCGTTCCGTGATCGAGCTGGCTTCCAATCCCCTGGGACTGGGGGGAGGTCTCAATCTCTATCCCGGCAATAACGAGGAACCTCCCCCGGCGGAGGGATCCTTCATCCCCTCGACCCAGTTCCCCGAGGGTAAAAAGCTGGTGGAAGATAAGATGACCCTTAAGGAGGAGGGGGGCGATATGGTAAGCGAGCTTCTGGCCACAGTACCGGAACTACTGACCCATATCGACCAGACCGTGGTATCCGTAAACAGCCTGGTCATGACCCTGGACGGTTCCCTGCAGGGCGACCCCGAGGCGGGACCGGTGGGTGAGATCCTGGGGGATGCCCAGGGTCTTCTGGGCGAAGCGGATACCCTGGTGGGTACCATAAACTCCCTGGTCTCGGACCTGGAACAGGCAGAGAATCTCCTTCCCGAGCTGGTGGGGACCGAAGGGGTGGCGGGGGGCTTTCTCTCGGATAACTCCGACTTCTACGGTAGGATTACAGGAATGACTGATGAGGTGCTCGTAAGCCTGAACAACCTGGCCTCCCTGACCGGGTCGCTCAGCAGTTTCAGCCCCCAGCTGGATTTGATCCTTTCCAAGCTTTCGGTTACACTGGACAGGGCGGAGGATGTCATGGAGGGGCTCAAGAACAATCCTCTCTTGAAAGGGGGCATCGAAGAGTATAAAACGGTACCCTCGGCGGGAGGCTCTTCCCTACGGGATGAGGAGTTCTAGATAATGAGTGGCATGATAAACAAATTGAAGTTGCACAGGACGCATTGCGAAGAAAAGATTGTTTCACAATTCATTGGAAAATGTTTGCGGATTGTCTTATTTTTTGTTATTATGACGTTGCCCTATTTTTCCTGTTCCTCCCTTCCCGGGAAATCGGAATCGGAACCGGTGACGGAAAAGTACAAAAGCGCCCAGCAGACATACAGTCTGGGGGAAACCCAGCTTCGCCAGGGGCTCTATAAGGGGGCCATGGATAATTTCGAAGCCGCCCTTTATCAATTCGCTGCCCTGGATGAGAGAACCGGAGTTATCCGGGCCCTGCTGGCAATGGGCCAGTGCGCAGCGGCACTTGAAAACTATGATAAGGCCCGGGCCTGTTTCGATTGGGCCCTTCCCCTGGCGGAGGATACCGAAGACCCCCGGCTGATACGGGATGTTTCCAACCATTACGGAAACTATTATCTGGGAAAGGATGAACTGGATGAAGCGGAGACCTGGCTGGTTTATGGTCCGGCCTATGAGGAGCCTACGGCGGAGCTAGCCGAATTCTACCGCCTGAGCGGTACCATAGAAAAGAGAAAGGGGAACTACGAAGAGGCCCTGTCCTTTTACGGGAAAGCCCTTGATGTGGACAGCCATATTCCCGATTCCCTGCAGACGGGAACGGACCACTATCTTTCCGGTTCGGCCTATTCCCTGACCGGAAATTATGAAAAGGCGGAAGCCTCTTTGAGAGAAGCCCTTGTTCTGGACAGGAATTTTGAACTGCTGCCGGGCATAGCATCGGATCTTTCGGCTCTGGCCCGGGTCCTTGAGAAGGCGGGACGATCCAGTGAGGCTCTCCTTTATTACCGCAGAGCCTATCTGGCCTGGGAGGGCCTGGACAATACGGCCAGAGTGGGGGAACTCAAAACAAAATTGGAGAATATCGGGGGCAATACAAGCGATTATCCCTGATATGAAATAATTTTTATGCGGACGGAACGTAAAGGGCGTCTGCAGAAAGGGGTATCATAAAATGCTGGGATTAGTATTCATTGTCGCGGTAGCCGCTCTTGCGTTTGCCGCCATCAACTTCTCTGCCGTAAAGAAGCGGGATGCCGGTACGGATGAAATGAAGGAGATCGCCTCCGCGATTCAGGAGGGGGCTAACGCTTTCATCAATCACGAGTACAGTGTCATCGTCAAAATCGGACTCATCATCGTGGCGCTGCTCTGCGTCGTTGTCTCATGGCAGGCTGCCGTTGCCTTTGTCATCGGGGCCAGTATGAGTGCTACCGCCGGATGGATCGGAATGAAGATCGCCACCCTGTCCAATGTGCGCGTTTCCAACGAAGCCCGGAACACAAGGGATATCGGAGCCACTCTCAAGGTCGCCTTTCAGGGGGGATCGGTCATGGGGCTCTGCGTGGCCGGTTTCGCTCTTCTGGGCCTGGGACTCGTCTACCTTATCTTCGGAAAGTTTATGGGTCAGGCCAGTCCGGAACATCTGACGTTTCACAAAAACTGGCTGGGAATCAGCGATATTCCCCTGACAATGACCATCTCTTCCTACGCGCTGGGTTGTTCCATCATAGCCATGTTCAACCGTGTGGGCGGCGGTATCTACACCAAGGCCGCCGACATGGGGGCCGACCTGGTGGGCAAGACCGAAGCGGGTATACCCGAGGACGATCCCCGTAACCCCGCCACCATTGCGGATAACGTGGGTGATAACGTGGGCGACGTGGCCGGTCTGGGTGCGGACCTTCTGGAGAGCTTCGTCGGAGCCATCGTATCGAGCGTGGTTCTGGCTTCCTATATGTATTTCGCTTCCACCCATACGGGCAAGCTCATTCCCGAGGAATTGGTGGGAAAACTTATCTATTTCCCCCTTATTTTCGCTTCCCTGGGGCTGCTCTCCAGTATTATTGGTATTCTGAGCCTGGTCGTGAAGAAGGCTTCCTCCAATCCCCACCGGGAACTGAACTTCTCCACCTGGGTATCCGCCGCGTTGACCCTCATCGCCGCGGGCATCTTCTCCTGGTTCTACTTCAGCGGTCAGGATTTCGCTCTTATCGGATTCAACCTGGGGGCCCTGAGTCCCTGGGTAGCTGCCGTTATGGGTATTGTCAGCGGTATCGTTATCGGTCATCTGGCCGAGTACTATACCAGTTTTGACTTCAAGCCGACCCAGACCATCGCCGCCGCCAGCCACGAGGGTGCCGCCCTGACCATTACCCAGGGACTCGCCGTGGGTATGTTCAGCGTTTTCTATCCGGTTCTGGTATTGGCCGCTGCCATTATCGCCGCCAATGCGGTAGCCGGCCTGTACGGTGTTTCCATGGCTGCCATCGGTATGCTCAGCTTCGTGGCCACCACCGTTTCCGTAGACACCTA
>JAFGPQ010000368.1 GCA_016936115.1 Spirochaetales bacterium
AAGGTGTCCGGGGCGCATCCAAGATAGAGCCCCTTCTCCTGGGCCGTATCAAAGAGAAGCTTACCCTCTTCCCGGGTGATGCCCAGGGGTTTCTCGCTGTACACATGCTTGCCCGCTTCCAGGGCCTTCAGGCTGACTTCCTTATGGCTTTTCGGGGGGGTCAGGTTCAGAACGATCTCCACGTCCTTTCTCGCCAGAAGCTCCTCCACGGAAAGAGCGTCGATCCCGTAGGCTTCCGCCTTGGCTTTTGCTCTTTCGGGAAGCAGATCGGCACAGGCGACCACTTCGAGGTTGGCGAAGGTTTCAGAGGTATTTTTCAAATAGATTTCACTGATATCGCCGCAGCCGATTATGGCGATTTTCGTTGTTTCCATATATTCCTTCCTTTATTGGCAGTAGTGGATATATCATGCCATCTCCCGGGTTGTCCCGCTATCGGGAGATTGCCGAAAAATGTCGCTAAATTGCTCAATCTCTGATAAACTAGGGGGGATGCATAGAAATGATTACATTAAGGAGTCCCACGGTATCGTCAGGGAGGTCGTTCGGTACGAGGGGAACGTTTATCACCTGATCCGTAACCGGTTCGGCACCGATGACGGGGAGCTGCGGTCCTGGAAATTCTATCCCCATTATCATGAGGCCATGGAAGTCATGTTCTTCAAAGGGGACTATTCGGAACTGCTCTGTGACGGACGGACCTACCGGGCGGAAAAGGGGGAGGTGCTGGTGGTTCCCCCGGGCAGTATCCACGATGTGACTTTCTGGAGCCGGGGATATTTTGAATGGACCACCATACAGATCGATTACAAACATATCTCCGACCTGATCGGCAATAAGCCTCTGGCCGTTCCCCCCCGGGTCGTGGGCAGCCGGCTCGATGAGATTCACAGGCTGATCAGGGAGTTCTACTTTTACAGCCACCGGGGCGAAACCTATAAAGATGTCAGGGAGAAGTTTAACGATCTGCATGTCCTGGCCCGCCTGCTGGCCCTTCTGCTCGAACAGGGCAGCGAGGAGTACCGGCTCCCCGATTCCTCCCTGGTCAGCATTCAGAAAATCATCGACTACTGCTATGAAAACTATCACAAGGATCTGAATCTGGACGAGCTTTCCGCCCTGAGCAGCCTTTCCAAGTACTATATGTGCCGGCTTTTCAAGAAGACCACCGGCGTGACCATTATGAACTATCTGAACCTGATCAAGATCGAGGAAGCGAAGAAAATGCTCAAAAGCCAGGGCAAGAACATCACGGAAACCTGCTTTGACTGCGGTTTTTCCAGCACCTCCTACTTTATTGAATTATTCAAAAAGCATACGGGGATCACCCCCAAGCAGTGGCTTAAGAGCGCCGGATCGGCCAGCCAGAGGAAAAGTTTGTGAAGAAAAGCGACGGGTATCTGAAAATTGTGGAGTGGTCCGAAGAGCATCAGTGCTACGTGGGGACCTGTCCCGGGCTTCTGGCAGGGGGCGGCGTCTATGGGGACGACGAGGCTGCGGTATACAAAGACCTGTGCCGTTACGCCCGGGAGTGGATCGAGATTATGGAGCGGGACGGCATTTCCTTGCCCGAGGAAACGGCGGGGAAGAGCTATTCCGGGAAATTCGTATTGCGCACAGGTGAAGACCTTCACAGGGAACTGTCGCTCCGGGCCCTGGTCAAAGGGGAGAGCCTGAATGCCTACTGCGTGGAATTGTTAAAAAACGGTCTGAATAGGGAGCGCAAAACCGGGTGAGGGACAGATCGGGGATATGAGGATTACTCAGAGCTTTCTGCTCGCCTTTGCCATAATCATGGAAATTCCCATGATCATGATTCTTCTCTCCCCGATACTCCCCTATGGCTGGAACCGCCTTCTGAACATAGTTTCGGGCATCCTTCTGACGCTCATACAGGCGGGGTCCCTCTTTACCTCATCCCTCTCACTGCAGAGGGGATCTCCTTTGGTTACGGACTGGACTACTCCCTGAATCCCCTGAATGCAAGTGCCATTGATGGGGGATTTAACGATTTAAGCCCGGGAGGGCATACGTCCTATTTCTATGTCAGTTTTCCCATATCCCGGAATTTTTCCCTTATCATGACTCCCGGAGCCTACAATCTGGAAGAGGGGGGGCCCAGTTCTTCTTTCAGTATATTGCTTTGACTCTGAATTATGAGCTGAAGACCCGGGTCTATCCTCTTGTGGGAGCCGGATTCGGCGGCTGTATCGCCACTCTGACCAAGGGGCCCGACGGTCTGGGCGAGGTGAATAGCAACGGGATCTTCTACAGGAACTCCTCCCTGATCTGGGTGGAGCGTATCGGCGTAGGGTATAGAGTTACCGATAGAATCAGACTGATTGTCGAAGGCCGAGGGATAGGCTTTATACTTGAGGAGAATCTGGCGAACCTCAATTCCTATAATGTAGGCATGAATGTGGAATTCCGGTTATAGGAAGGTTACGCTCTATCCTTTCCTCATCTTCAACTCGTATCAGGAGAAATCCAAACCATGTAAAAATGTTGCAATAATTTGCCTAATTCCTCTGTTTTTGTGCTTTTTTTATTTTTTTGTGGATTTTTTGTGAATCAGTGGTAAATTTCTATGTTGCCAGCAAATGAGATTGCCGGTTTACAAAATATATGTAAAAAGACGGTTTATTTTTCGTTTAAGTTAATGGAAAAAGTATTCGAAAATTAACCGGGGTAATAGGTAATGATTATTGAAAAAACGTCTCGACACCGATCCGGCTTTCTTCTCGCCGTCATTTTCGTTTCTCTCCTTTCCGGTTTCGGGTTAATAACAGCCCAGGAGAGGGATGCCTCTGTTGAAGGGGGTATGGAGAATGTGGACGGGTTGGAAAACTGGTCCTATGGAGTTGATGTCAATCAGCTGGATCCTGGGACTTACAATTTCATTGTGGAAGGTACGGATAGGGCGGGCAATACCACCCAGTCCGAACCGATAAACCTCTACGTGGATCCCGAGTCGGACAAACCGGTGGTGGGGATCTCCCATCCCGTGGAAGGTTCAACCGTTCCGGGTATGTTGAATATCATCGGTACCGCCGGTGACGACGACGGGGTTGCTCTGGTTGAAGTGAAAATCAATGAGGGCCCTTTTTCTCCGGCGGTGGGTACGGAATTCTGGTCCTATAATCTGGATACTTCCGGTCTTGCCGACGGTCCCTGTCTGCTGACTGTCCGGAGCAAGGATGTCAACGGGGTCGTGGGCAACGAAAAAACCCTTGAATTCATACTGGACAAAACTCTCCCCATCAATGAAATCGAATCCCATAAAAACGGCGAACTGGTCCATGGAAAGATCCAGCTGCAGGGAAAGAGCCGGGACGGCAACAGAATTGCCCTGGTCGAGATGAGTCTGGACGGGGAATATTACAAACCCATTTCCTGGAAACAGAAGAAGAAGGATGACTTCGCCGCTTTTCATTTCAAACTGGATACGGAAGCTCTGGATGACGGGGCTCAGATCGTCTGGATACGCAGTACGGATAAGTCCGGCTCAATAGGTGTCTCCTCCTTCCTTCTCTTTATCGATAATAACCCCCCCCTGTTGGATCTGGTCTATCCCGGCGAGGAGATAAGTCTGGACAGACAGTTTACCATCGCCGGAACCGCCCTGGACGATATCGGCCTCGCTTCTCTATCTTATAAAATCGGCCGCGGGGAACCTGTCGAAGTCCCTCTGATTCCGGGGGATCCCTACTGGTCCGCCTCCTTTGATCTGGAAGGGGAGAAGAAAGCGGACATCCGCTTTCTCCTGACCGATTTGACCGGAAATACGGCGGAATACCGGTTTCAAAGGGACCTGGATCTTGAAGAGGATAAACCGGTGGTGGAGCTGATTTCTCCCCTGGCCGACTCTCCCTCATCCCGCCCTTATTTCTCCGGATTTCTTTCCGACGATGACGGGGCTGCCCAGATCTTCTACTCCCTGGACGGAGGCGAGTATCAGAGAAAAGCCTGTTCTTTCAGTTTTCATATCCCTCTGGATTCCCTGGAGCCGGGTGTTCACAAGCTGGAGTACTACGGGGTCGACCGCTTCGGCGCGGAGAGCGACAAGGTGAAAACCGAGTTTTCCGTTCTGGGAAACGCACCCCATGTGACCCTCACAGACTTTACACCTATTGAGAATGGATCGTCTTTAGCCTTTGAGCAGGGGCTGGAACTGGAACCGGAGGCCTGGAAAACCCTGAACGGTACGGTGGAATTCCTAAATGCCGGGGTACAGGCGACCTACTCCCTGGACGGGGGCGAGGTAAAATCCCTTTCCCTTAAGAATGATCCCGCCGGATTCAAAATATTTTCCCTTCCCCTGAAAAATATTCTGCCCGGCTATCACACCCTGCTGATCAATGCCCGGGATAAGGCCGATCTGACCGAAGAACGGGAGTTCTATTTCGTCATCAAAGGCGCCGGCGACAGGGGGCTCTTCTATGCGGACGACCGCTATACGGCGGCGGGTAAACTGAAGAATCCCGCTCTTTCTATGGAGCAAAAGGACCGGGTGACTTTCCTGTGGCAGGGCGATGCCCCCGTTGAGGCTTCCCTTTCCGGAAATTTCCCCTTTCTTTCGGCCGTCGTGAAGGGAAACCGGGTTCTGCTCGAATCCCGAGACGAGGGTTTTGCCGAAGATGTGAGCCTGTCCGTAACCATGAAAAGCGGTAAAGAGACGGTTCTGGGGCCCTATACCATCATCGCCGATAGTCATGATCCGGAACTGTCCCTGGTTTTTCCCGAGGACCGGGTTTTCGGTTCGGCGGATTTCCCCCTGTCCGGTACGGCGCAGGATGATAACGGACTGGAGGAGCTGAGCTATGCCCTGGACGGGGGTCGTGCCATTCCCCTGGAACTGATCGAGGGTGCCTTCGAAACGGTGCTCATCCCAAGTGAAATCAGCGAGGGCAATCGGATCCTTACGGTTCGGGCGAAGGACCGCAGCGGCAGGATTACCGAAAAGACCGTACTTTTTAGAAAGGACGGCACTCCCCTGAAGATGACCCAGTACGCTCCCCAGAAGGACAGGGGCACCAATGGGGCCATCAGCTTTATCGGACAGGTCGATGATCCGGAAATGCTGGCCGCTGTGGAGTTCGCTTCCGACGGAATCAGTTTTGTTCCCATGGACGCTTCTGCCTGGGTTCGCAATCAGCTTATTCTAAGTTCCCCCGCCGTCGAAACGGCTCCTGAAGATGCTCCCGTAGAGGGGGAGGCTGCTGCGGCTCCCGTGGAAGGAGAAATAGTTCCGGTTCCCCCCGTCTCGGAGGGGCCCCTTTTTCGCCTGACCGATAAGGCGGGAAACGTCACCCTGTACAAACCGGCTGTTCTTATCGACCTGCAGGGGGATAAGCCGGTGGTCCTGATTCAAATCCCCGAAGAGAATGCCCTTGTCCAGAAAGACTTCACCCTTTCCGGCATGGCCTTTGATGATGACGAGGTGGATTCCCTTTATTACCGGTTGGACGGGGGGGAAGAGCTGCCCCTGGCCGGGAAAAGCAGCTTCGAGCTGACCCTTCCCATCAAAAACCTGACAGACAACGAGCATCTGGTGGAGATCCGGGCTGTAGACAGGAACGGCGTCTCCGGAGACTGGACCGGATTGAACTTCCGGGTTTCCACGGCGGAACCCTCTTCTCAGATGGAACTGCCCGTGATTGGTAAATCCATACGGGACGTGGTAGAGATCAGCGGTTATTCGGAGGACTCCAACGGCATTGACCGGGTCTATATCTCCTTTGACAACGGGAACAGCTATAATCTCATGGAGACGGCGGAGGTGACGGAGACGGAGATTCCCCGGGTCTCCTGGACACATAGCTTTAATACGAAGCAGCTGGCCGACGGGAATCACTCCCTGCTCATAAAGAGCGTGGACCGCTACGGTATTTCCGGCCTATACACCTCCCTTCTGACTGTCGACAACAAAGCCCCCTCCCTTGAGGTTCGCCAACCCCGGGAAGGTGTGGAATGCACCGGGACTCTGGATCTGGAGGGCTTTGTCTATGACGAGGGGGAGCTGGCCCGATCCTATGTGGATATCACCTCCCTCGAGAATCCGGAACAGACCGATCGGATCATCCTTTCCCTGGACAGCCTGGTCAGGACTACCCTGGATCTCTCGGGCATGCCCGAAGGGTGGGTGAACCTGCGCATCAGCGCCGAGGATGTCACGGGGAACGTGACCCATATCAGCCGCAACGTGAAGCGAGTGGAATCGGTTCCGGAGAGAAGGGTCACCCTGCTCACCCCGGTCAGCGGCGCTTCCTTGGCCGGAGATATTCTGGTGCAGGGCATGGTGGAGAATGCGGACACTCTCGTTTCGGCGGAGATTTTTCTGGACGGCAGCCGGAAAGGAGAGGGAGAGATCAAGGATTCCGGCTTCTTCAGCGCCCTCCTCTCTAAGGACGGCCTGACCGAAGGGGAGCACAGTCTTTCAGTTAATGTGAAGACCGGGCAGGGAGATATTCTGGAATCGGAAGTCTCCCGGTTTGTCTTCAATCGTATCGGGCCCTGGATCTCCCTGGACAGTTTATCCGCCGGGGATTTTGCGGCGGACCGTCCCTGGATAACAGGAACCGCCGGCTACGACTATGTTCTTCCCGCTCTGGATGACAAGGAGATCAAAGCCTTTGAGAAGAGCAAGGCGGTCAAGCAGGTGGAAATCAGCCTGGATAACGGTCTCTCCTTCCAGCCCGTGAGCGGCAGGGAGGAGTGGAAGTACCGCCTGGAAACTCAGGAGCTGGGCAACGGGGAGTTATGGGTGCTGTTGCGGGCCCGATTCGCCGACGACACCACGGCCACGGCCAAAACGGTTCTTATTGTAGACGAAACGGCGCCCCAGGTGGAACTGCTGACTCCCGACGAGGGGAGCCGGTTCAACGATTTGGCCCTGTTTACCGGTACGGCTCAGGATGAAAACGGCCTCAAGTCGGTCCGGGCCCTGCTGCGGGAAGGCAATAAGAATCAGTATCAGGTTCCCGCCTTTATTCAGGGCCTGTTCATCGATTTCCATTTCCTGGGATCCACCTTTTACGAAGGGGGCATGGGGCTGACATTCTTCGAGGATAATGTCAAGCTCCAGCTTCTCGGCGGACAGGCTCCCCTGGGACGTTTCCACGGGTATACGGGGGGAATCAAGTTACTCGCCAATGTGGCCGCCCTGCCCTGGGACTACTTTATCGGTTATGATTTTGAACGATTCTCCTCCTCCCTGGCAGTGGGAACTGTCTTCCAGTACTTTTCCATGGATGAGAACGCTCTTGTCGGCGATCAGGGGGTGGCCCTGGGCGCTATGCTCGCCCAGGCGGAATTAATCAAATACGAAATACCCAAAAGGAAAATGTTCAGTTCCTTCTCCCTCTATGTGGAGATGCAGTTCTGGGTTATCTCTTCCGACGTGGACGCGGGAATCGAACCGCGGATGGCCCTGGGTATCCGAACGGATATTTTTTAATGTAATAAGAAGGTGAATATCATGGGAAAGAAAAAAGCAATTAGTCTGGTATCTCTGGCTGCGACACTTTTTATTCTGAATCTGGGGTCCTGCGACCTCTTCTCCCCCGGCCTGGGGGAAAATGTGGATATTACTCCGCCTGTCATTGCCATCACCGATCCCGTGAGTGATCCCCTTCAGTACAAGAGCGGCAACTTCACCGTTTCCGGCACCGTGTCAGACGACGTGGCGGCGAAGAAAGTCCGCCTGAGCTGGCCCGGGGGCGGTACGGACGCCTCTATTAACGGGGAAACATGGTCCGCCGATGTGAGCCTGGGGGACATTTCCTCCCGGGGAACCATTCTGCTGAGCGCCGTGGCCTACGATAACGCGGGCAAGGGCAGCAGCCCCTATAACGTGAATATCGTGGTGGACGACGCGGCTCCCACGGTAATCGTAAAATCGCCCCAGGCCTATGGCCCCGGCCCGACGAACAGCGGCTATATCCAGATAGAAGGGGAAACCTGGGACCGGTCCGATATCCAGTCGGTCACCGTCAATATTTATGCCCAGGGAGATCATAGCACGGTTCTCCTGTCCCAGCTTGCCGACGGGACCCGGTCCTGGTCCGCCCGGATCACCCTGGACGGCAACGGCCTTACCAGCGGTGATACCTTCTATTACGAAGTGGTGGCCATGGATATGGCGGGGAATACGAACAGTTACGTCTATCACTCCGCCGACATCTGGGATATTCTTCCCGACGGCAACCTCTTCCCCGCAGCTTCTGTCATCGGCAAGTGGGATCAGGAAGGCGCCGAGCTGACCGTGACCGTGCCCGACGATGAGGGGAACAATCCTTTCGTCGCCCTGGACAAGACATCGATTCAATTGGATCAGAACGGCACGGGATCCCTGGATTTCATTTACAACTCCGATCAGGACATCCCCCAGGTCGATCTTTCCAATCTGGATCCCGCCCAGGCTGTGGAAAATAACTCCCTGGGCATCAACGTGCCCATCTACGCTTCGGCCACAGACGATAAGGAGGGAATCGATACGGATTCGGTTTTCCTTACGGTCACCCAGGACAGTACGGATCTCTTCACCCTGGCCGGGAGTAACTTCAACTCTCCCGGAGACGGTCTTTACACCTCCTTTCAGTTCGATCTTTCCGGAGCGTACATACTCGATCCGGGCATCTACACGGGAACCATCAATCTTACCGATAAGAAGGGGACGGCGAGCAGTCTGACCTTTTCCTTTCTGATCAACCGGGGGGCTCCCTCCATCATCAGCATGACCCCCTCTTCCACCTATGCCGGTATCGAGGCTGACGGTTCGCTGATTACCACAGTGCAGATCGAAGATGATAACGCGGGAGCCTCTCTGATCGTGGAAGCCTATGATACGGACGGAAACCCGCTTCCGGGCATTACGACGGAAACCACTATCGCCGAAGCGGAAGTCACCGACGGGGACGAGACCACCTATGTGAGTACCTGGAAGGGCACCGTTCCCAATGTGACCCAGGACGAAGTGATTCTCGTTGTTACTGTGGAGGATACCTCCGGGCTCAAGAACACCCGTTCCAAAACCATGTCCATCGACAGCGACGATCCCACCCTGGTAATTACCGTTCCCGCGAATAACGACAGCATCTCGGGAAACGCCCTGACCGCCGCCGGTACCGCAGCCGATACGGGCTCCGAAATGTATCAGGTCTACGTAAGCCTGCTTGAAGGGACTCTTGCCGATGGGGACGCTCCCGCTGCCGGCGACGCCGGCTGGACCGTGGCCAAGGGTAACGAGACCTGGTCCCTGCCCCTGGATCTCTCCGTTTATCCGGAAGGGGCTTTTACCCTTTTCGCTTATCCCGTGGATATTGCCGCCAACAGGGGGGACGTGTCCTACGTGAACTTTGATTTTGACCTGGCCGATCCCGTTCTGACCATGGACCAGGGCACGGATGACGCCATTATGGCGGGGAATTATACCCTGAACGGAAACGCCTCCGATTCCAACGGCATTGTTTCTTTGGATATCAAGGCTTCCCTTAACGGGGCCGCGGCCGCTTCAGTCTCCGGATTTCCCCTGGTGGAAGCGGATTTTACCGATCCCACCAGTTACGATTGGACCTATAGCAGAACCATTGACGGGGCGGGAGCGGATGACGGGATTTACGACTATGTCATTACATTGACCGACAAAGCGGGGAAGACCGATGAGCTGAGAAAGCGGGTGACCGTGGATACGGTAGGGCCGGAACTGGTCGTTTCCAATCTGGCGGACGGGGATTTCGTTACTTCAGCCAGTTTTAAGATTTTGGGTCTTGCCAGCGATATCTCCGGCATCCAGTCCGTAGAGTACAGCCTGAACGGGGATCCCATGGTACCGGTGACTCTTACGGGGACGGGAAACTGGGAGCTTCAGGTCAGCGGCCTGAACGAAGGTTCCGGAAATACCCTTGATTTCCAGGCCACCGACATGGCCGGCCGTGTCTCTACTCTGCCTACCATCAATTTCGGTCTGGACCTGGCCGTCCCCTCTCTTGCTATTGATAACAGGGATACTCTGGACAAGACCTGGATAAGCAGTGATCTTGCATTAACCGGTACGACTCAGGATGCCAGCGGAATTGCCAGCCTGGAGATTTCCACCGATTCCGGCAGCAGCTGGACCACCGTAAGCGGTGCAACCAGCACGGATAATTCCGTGGTGAACTGGAGTGAAACAGTCCCCGTTCCCGCCGACGGCTCGGGAGACGGGAGTCATCTCATTATTCTCAAAGCGACCGACAATTACGGAAAAGAGTTCACCCAGTCACTCCTGATATACATGGATGCCACGGCGCCCTCGTTTACAGTTATCAATCTGGTGAATGATCAGCTTCTGACCGCCTCTCCCTACAGTGTGAGCGGGACCTGGTCTGATAACGGGGGAAGCGGTACCGATTCCGCCGACGGAGCCCTCATCGAATACAGCCTGGACGGGGTGACAAACTGGACCGCCTTCACGAGCACTCAGTCCACCTGGTTCAGCAATGTGGCCTTTCCCGAAGGGCTGGATCAAAACCTTTTCATCAGGGCACAGGATGCCCTGGGCAATGCCACCTCTACCGCCCAGTTTACCGGAATCGATATAGATACGGCCCTGCCCCAGTTAGCAGAAAGCACCGTGGGAACCGCGGAGCAACAGGTTGCCGACAGCGGGCTGACCTTCGGCGGTACCGCCGGCGATACCAACGCCCTCGCCAAACTGACCGTTTCCCTCAACGGGGGAGCGGAAGAGGAGATCACCGTAAACGGCGACAACACCTGGACCTGGACCCAGGACAACACGGAGGGAACCTTCTCCCTCCTCTTCACTGCCACCGACGCCGTGAACAGGACAACCAGCCTGAGCCGCAGCGTTCTGGTAGACCGGACCGCTCCCTCCGTAACCATTGATCTTCCCGGGGACGGCGAGTATCTGGTGGGTTCCTCCTATACGGTGCGCGGTACGGTGGCCGAAGCCAATACGGTGGCCTCCGTGAAATACGACATGGACGGATCGGACAACTGGTACGATGTGACCGGAACCCGTAACTGGACCCAGACCATGGACACCCATGCCCTGGGCGCGGGCAGTCATACCATACGCATCATAGCCGAAGACGGGGTGGGCCATGTGTCCTCCCCGGTCAGCCGGGCTTTCAGGATTGATCTGAACAGTCCCACCGTGACCGAG
>JAFGPQ010000043.1 GCA_016936115.1 Spirochaetales bacterium
CGGCTGATACGTCCTTTCTTCCTGTCGAGCCGGTATCTTGTCCTGTCGTCCAGACTGTCTCTGAGAGCAGTCAGGGTGGAACCGGGCAGCTTTTCCATGATAAAGTAATCCGATTCGATAATCCGGCGGCTCTCATCGTTGTAAAGGACCCGGGGGGAGGGAATCTCTTCGTGCTCCTGGAAAATTTTCAGAACCGCCGTTTCCGTTCTGATGATATTCTTCTCATAGCGCAGACAGGAAACGCCCGCGGGGGGAGCCGCCTTGAGGAACACCTCCCTGCCGTCGGAGAGGGACAGGGCGTACAGGGCATTGAACCAGCCTTCCCCATTTTCCCGGGAGGCCAACAGGGTAATCCCCTTGCCGAAAGCGTTCTCTACAATCTCCCTTAGTTTGTCCTCATCCAGCTTAAGCTTGGAAATGCTCTCCATGATTCCGGTCTCCTTCTTTGAGGCGTTGGTCTATTTTAAGGGTTGTTTTCCCGGGAGACAAGAGTTTTTCGCCTTGAAACGCCCGCCACGATAGTGTAACATATCCCCAGACCGGGACCTGCCCGACCGCGAGATTTTCATCGGACGGAAAGAGAAGGCCCGCATATCAAATCATCATACTGAAGGGAAGGACTTGTCTGACCCAAAGGAGTTCTCAATCCATGTACGATCCCAAGTCGCCTAAGGCCGGGGAATTTATTTCCCACGAAGAGGTTCTGCAGACTCTGGCCTATGCAGAAGAAAACAAAAACAACATCCCCCTGATCGATGAGATTCTGGAAAAGGCACGTACGAAGAAAGGCCTCTCCCACCGGGAAGCGGCGGTACTTCTCGACTGCGACATTCCCGAGAAGAACGAGGAAATCTTCCGCCTGGCCAAACAGATCAAGAGGGAACTCTACGGCAACCGCATCGTCATGTTCGCCCCCCTGTACCTCTCCAACTACTGCATCAACGGCTGCGTCTACTGTCCCTACCATCTCAAAAATAAGAATATCACCCGTAAGAAGATGACCCGGGAAGAGGTTCAGAGGGAAGTGGTCGCCCTGCAGGATATGGGTCACAAGAGGCTGGCCATCGAGGCCGGGGAGGATCCGAAGAACAACCCCATCGAATATATTCTGGACTGTATCGACGCCATCTATCAGGTGAAGCATAAAAACGGGGCTATCCGCCGGGTCAATGTGAATATCGCCGCCACCACCGTGGAGGATTACCGCCGCCTGAAGGATGCGGGCATAGGGACCTATATCCTCTTTCAGGAGACCTATCACAAGGACAGTTACGAAAAACTCCATCCCACCGGCCCCAAGCATGATTACGCCTGGCATACGGAGGCCATGGACCGGGCCATGGAGGGAGGCATTGACGACGTGGGTCTGGGCGTGCTTTTCGGCCTGGAGCTGTACCGTTATGAATTCGCCGCCCTGCTCATGCACGGGGAGCATCTGGAGGCGGCCTACGGGGTGGGACCCCATACGATCAGCGTTCCCCGTATCCGCCCCGCCGACGATGTGGATCCGGGAACCTTCGACAACGGAATCGACGACGACATCTTCGCCAAGCTGGTGGCCTGCATCAGGCTGTCCGTTCCCTACACGGGTATGATCGTATCCACCCGGGAGAGCAAGGAGTGCCGGGAAAAGGTCCTGGACCTGGGGATCTCCCAGATAAGCGGCGCCTCTAAAACCAGCGTGGGCGGCTACTGCGAGCCTGAAAAAGAGGAGGAGAACTCGGAGCAGTTCGACACCAGCGACAAGAGAACCCTGGATGAGATCGTCCACTGGCTCATGGGAATGGGGCATATTCCCAGCTTCTGCACCGCCTGTTACCGGGAAGGCCGGACCGGGGATCGTTTCATGAGTCTGGCCAAGAGCGGGCAGATCCAGAACTGCTGCCATCCCAACGCGCTGATCACCCTGAAAGAGTACCTGGAGGATTACGCTTCCCCCGAAACGAAAAAGAGGGGTGAGGAGATGATCCGGAGTCAGCTGGTCAATATCCCCCGTCTGAAAACCCGGGAAAAGGTGGAAGCCTATCTTGATGAGATTGTCGAAGGGGAGAGGGACTTCCGGTTCTGATCACCCCTTCCCGTAAAGGTTCCGATACCGCCCCGGGGTCATGCCCGAGGCGCGGCGGAAGACTCGGATGAAATAGCTCGTATCATCGTATCCGAGTTTTTCGGCTATCCGGGCAAGAGGCTCCTGCGTATCGATCCGCCGGGCGAAATCCGATGATATGCCGTGAAGCATCATGGGGGTGAGGCCCCCCTGCTCGGCGCTGAGCCTGAGTAAGGTATTCAGAATAACCAGACCGTTCTTTAGGGCGCGCAATTCATTCAGGGGGAGCCGTTCCCGCATCCGGGACGCCAAAGGGAATTCCCGCAGCTGTTCCCGGGCTCCTGAACTGTCTTCCCGGGCGATGCAATCCCTCAGGGCCCTCTCCCGGCGGTAGGATTCCTCAATAAGTTTTTCATCTTACCGGGTTTCATCGTCCGATGAGGGATTGTGGATCACAGGCATAGCGGAATTATATCCTATCCATATCCCTTGCGCCATAACCTTTTCCACCTTAGAATGAGCGGTGGAGGTCTTTATGAATTCAGTGAAATGGGGTTTGATCGGCTGCGGGGACATCTCCCGCAAGAGGGTGGCCCCCGCCCTGGCTGCCGCATCGGGAAGCGAGCTGACCGCCGTGGCCCGGAAGGATGCCTCTTTAGCGGAATCCTTCGCCCGGGAGTTCGGGGTGGATCGCTGGTATGCCGACTGGCGGGATTTGCTGAAAGACGACGAAATCGAAGCGGTTTATATCGCTACGCCGGTTTATCTTCACGCTGAACAGGCCGTGGCGGCGGCGGAGGCGGGCAAGCACGTTCTCTGTGAAAAACCCCTGGCCCTGGATGCGGCCGGATGCGACAGGATTATCGACGCCTGCTCAGCTGCCGGCGTTACCCTGGGTACGGCCTACTACCGTCACTTTTATCCCTTGGTCCTGCGGGTGAAAGAGATTATCGCTTCCGGTGAGATCGGGGATCCGGTCATGGCGGATGTGCAGGCCTTCGAGTGGTTCGACCGGCGGCCCGGGGATCCCCGATCCTGGCTTCTGGAGAAGGATAAGGCCGGAGGCGGTCCCATGATGGACTTCGGCTGTCACCGGATCGAGGTCCTGCAGCACCTGTTCGGAACTACGGACAGGATCCAGTCGGGAATCTATAATCTGCAGTTTCATGACAGGGAGGTGGAAGATACGGCCCGGGTGTCTCTGCTCTTCGCGGGGGGTGTTCTGGGGAATATCCAGGTCTCCCACGCCTCTTTCACATCACGGGATTCGGTGGAGATTCTGGGAACGAGAGGAAGCCTGCATATCCCCGTCCTGAACGGACGCGAACTTATCATTCGGACGGAGAAGGGGGAAAGGCGGGAGCAGCATGCCCCCCATGCTAATCTGCATCAGCCCCTGATCGAGGATTTCCTGGCCGCCCTGAGGGAGGGACAATCCCCCGCTGTGGACGGCCGGGCCGGGAAAGAGGTAAGCCTGGTGCTGGACCGTATCAACGGCCGCTAGTCCTTCTTGTCCCACCCCAGGTCGGGGATAGCCTCCCCCCGTTCCTTAAGGGGGAAGACCGCCCGTTTGGGCTGTCTCTCCCTGGTGAAGAGCCCCTTTTTTATTGCCCTGTACCCGAATGATTCCCTGGGCGGTGGCGAAATCGGCAAAATTCCAGACCTGCTCCCCGACTACTTGGGGGAAACGGTCGAACACCCGGTGGTTGGCCCGGTAATACTGGTCCTGATACTCCTCGGTAAACATGACTGTTCCCGTATCGTGCAGGCCGGCTACCGTATCGGCACCGTATTCGGTGAAGATAACCGGTTTGTCAGGCAATTCCTTCTGCCACTGCTCCGGTTCTGCATCAGAACACAGGTGGCCGGTCTCCCTTGGGGGTCCGACTCCCGGGCCTGGTCAAGCAGGGGGCCGAAGTACTCCGCCGCTCCCTCGGTCCAGGATTCGGGCTCATTCCCCACGGACCACATGACCACGCAGGGATGGTTCTTGTCCCGGCTGATCATATTCCCGATCACCTCCCGGTGGTGCTCCGCCGTTTTCATGGCTTCCCAGGTCTTGGGTCGGTTCCCCCCTCCGCCGGAGAAGAGCTTCGCCCCGAAGCCCACCATGAGTCCCACCGTGGGTACCTCGTCAATGACCACAATCCCCTCCCGCAGAGTCACTTGCAGGGTGTAGAGGTAGGCTTTACGCGGCTGCCACAGGATCACTCCCTCCCATTCCAGAGTCCCCTCGGAGCCCTTTCCCGAGACGACCGCTCTGCCCTCTTCATCCAGGACCTCCACTGTGAGTTCTCTCTCACCTGTCAGAGCTATCCCGTACTCCGCCATACCCGTATCTTTCCGGTAATCGGAGATGACGATGATGTCTTCGATCCGTTTGCGGGGCACCCGGCAGATAAGCACGTGCCGCTGTAGTCCCGCGTAATTGAAGAAATCGAAGTTGGGAGTATTAGTCCTCTCCTTCTCGCTGTAGTTGCCCACGGGCAGGGTGAACTCCTTCTCGTACCAGACCCATCCGCAAAATTCCCGATCCTTCTGATCCTCGAACATATCGTTCCAGGCGCTGGGAACGGGCATAGAGATGGTGTCCCTCAGGGGGTATTGGTAAAATTTATTCTCCAGTCCCTCCGATTCCCGGCCGCTGCGGGGGTCAAAGCGAAAACGCCAGATACCGTCCAGCGAGTGTATGATTCTTGTTTCCGTTTCCAGGGGATAGAGCATGGATTACCCTCCTTTTTTTTCATATTAGGTCTGAAAAAGTGAGATTGATAGTAAAATAACGAACTCAATAGTAAAATAGAAAACTGTTTTATTCCCTGCTCAGAGAGGAACCGTTTTTTTTCATAGTGAATCGGGGGTATCATGCTTCCATGCCCTTTACATCGGCTGTAAGAGAGGAGGAATGGAAAAATGAAAATCATCGACGCCCATGCCCATATCGTACAGGTGATCGCCGGCTTCGGCTCCCAGGGGGAGCTCCGGGCCCAGGGCAGGGGAAAGGCGGTCCACGCCAGCGGCCAGGTCATAGATATAATCCCCCCTGAACTGGGCGAAATCGACGTGACCCCGGAGAAAGTGATTGAGCTGATGGATGCCCATGATGTGGAAAGGACCGCCACCTACGACCCCTTCTGCGTGAATCTGGATAAGGTCAGGACACACCTTTTCGATGAATCGGGATTTCGCATTGTCAAGTTTGAGGTGAGCAACGGATCGGGACTCACGAGCTACCATCCTCCCGTACCCCTGGATGGGGAGATCATGGACGAGGCCTATGCCTACCACGCCGCCCGGGGTGATATCTTCGTTATCGATATCGGCCGGTAGGACAAAACATATAATCGTAAAAATGCGATAAAAAAAGATTCTATGAAACCAAGGAAAATGATAAGCTGCTGTTCCCCGGGACTTAGCTCTGAAGAGGAGAAGAAGCTTCAGAAAATGGCCCATGCCCTGGGTAATCCCGTTCGTTTTGAAATACTGAAATTTCTCTTTACCCAACCCGGCTGCATTACAGGAGATATTGTGGATATTCTTCCCGTCTCCCAATCAACCACCAGCCAGCATCTGAAGGTCCTAAAAGACGCGGGTTGGATAGAGGGAGAAGTGGCGGGTACCGCTGTAAGTTACTGCCTGAATCAGAGAGACATCTCCTGGTTTCAGGAATCAATGAAAGATCTGTTAAAGGATTAATGGAGATCCTATGAACCAATTACTTGATACATTAGGTTTTATCGGCAGGGCTCTGAAACTGGCCTGGCCCTTTATTCTTGTTTCCATTCCCCTCTCCGTAGCGGTGAATCTGTCCGGAACGGGAGAGCGGGTTCAATCACTCATAGGCCGGCGTCCTGTCGTTTTCATCCTTCTGGCGACGCTGTTCGGGGCTTTGAGTCCCCTTTGCGCCTGTACGGTTATCCCCGTTATTTTCAGTCATCTGACGGCAGGCGTTCCCCTGGGACCGGTCATGGCCTTCTGGATCGCTTCCCCATCCATGGATCCGGAAATCTTTTTTCTCTCCGCGGGCACCCTGGGATGGAATCTGGCCGTCTGGCGTCTGGCCGCGACCTTTCTCCTGAGCCTTACCGCCGGATTCACGGCCTACTTTCTCTCTGTCAGGGGATATTTCAGCACTGGGATACTCAGGGAGCGCCCGTCCCTTGAACTGCAGACATGGGGGAATGTTATCAAAAAGCTTTTCCAAAGAAGACCCGTCCCCGAAGGCGCTACAGCGTGCTGTACCGGAGTTCCCCTCATCGTAGAGAAAATAGCCGCGGGAGGGGAATCCCTCTGTTGTTCTACGGTGGGGGAGTCATCCTGCGGCTGCGGCGGTTCCTCCGGGGACGTCCAGATGGAATCCCTGTGGTTCCGGATTCTACAGGAATCGGGCAAATCGCTGCTCTTCGTGGGGAAGTTCCTGATCGTCGTGTATCTGCTGGAAGCTCTGATTGTGCTTTATGTGCCTGAAGAGTCGATCATCACGGTACTGGGTGGGAAGGGAGCCGCTCTGGCCTTTCTGATAAGCGGGCCCATGACCACGCTGCCCGCCATGTCCGCTGTTTTCGGAATCGCGAAATCCCGGGTTTTCGGTCTGTATCTGGGCATTGCCTTTCTGGGAGCCCTGCTCTTCGGAATACTCTATCTTATGCTGGGAGCGTAAGAGGAAACTACTCTTTCACGCCCCCCGAGGTCATGCCCCCGGTCAGGTGCTTCTGAATCAGCAGGAACAGAACCACCACTGGCAGGGCGGTGAGCATGCTGGCCGCCATGATCCGGTCCCAGATGGCGTTCTTCGAGACAAAGAGGGATTTGAGGCCGATGCTCAGGGTGTAGATGTCCTTGTAGGATTTCAGAAAGACCGAAGCATAGAGGTACTCGTTCCAGGCGATCATGAAGGCATAGATATAAACGGTGGCGATGGCGGAGATGCTCAGGGGGATGATGATTTTCCAGATCGTCTGAAAATGGTTCAGCCCCTCTATGAAGGCGGCCTCCTCGATGGAGAAGGGGATGGTTCTGAAGTAATTCCCCAGCATGTACAGACAGACGGGCAGGGTCTGCACCACGTAGATAATCAGGATAGACAGGATCGTCCCTCCCTGGGTGCCCGCCAATCCCAGAGCCACGGAGACTTTATACAGGGGGATCAGCAGAAGAATCCCCCCGAACATGTATACGAACAGCACTCCCCGCTGTATCACCTTGCGGCCCTTGTACTCCATGCGGGAGAAGGAGTAGGCCCCCAGAATCGCAATGATCAGGGAAATGAAGGCCGATGAAGAGGCGAAGAGCAGGGAGTTGAGAAAGTACTCCCCGAAGGGAAATACATCCCCCGTATCCCGGTATTTGGCGATAATCGCCTCCTTCTGCTCCTTCGTCAGGTCCGGGGTCTCTTCGAGCAGGATCTGGACCGATTCGGGCAGATCCTTGATATTCTGGCTTAAACCCAGGAGTTCCCCGTAGGATTCCCAGTTGATTTTCAGGGGCACCAGGGAGGGATTTCCCCAGTCCCAGGAGTATTTCAGGCTGGTGGAGATCATTTGAGCGAAGGGGAAAACCGCAAACAGCACGATGACCAGAATCAGCAGGGAAAAGAGAATATTCTTGATGAATTTATGTTTGGTTACCATTTGAGCACCTTCTTGACGTAGAGGATGATGAAGCTGATGAGGATGGCGAACTGAATGATGGAGATGGCCGATCCCTGTCCCATGTCCAGAGCCCCCGTAAAGGCTTTGAAATAGGTGTAGATGGGCAGGGTCTTCACATTATCCGTGAGCAGGTAGATATCCTCGAATTTGTTCATATTCCAGATGATTCTCATGAGGACGATGGATCCCAGGACGAAGTAGATCTCCGGCAGGGTGATGTAGAAGAACTTCTTGATCCCTGTGCATCCGTCTATCTCGGCGGCTTCGTAGAGATTCTGGTCGATGGCCTGGAGCCGGGAAAGAATCATGAGATAGGTGAAGGGGAAATTCTTCCAGATCGAGAAGATGATGGCCACCCACAGGGCGTATTGGGGCGAACGGATCAGGTTGAACCGTTCCGCGTAGAGACCCCATTTGTCCACCATGAGATGCATGAAGATGCCGTTCACCGGGTCGAAGAAGAATTGCCAGGCGAAGACCACCGATATGACCGGTGCGATATAGGGAAGGAGCAGGAGGCTGCGTACGAGCCCCTGTCCGGGAAATTCCTTGTTCATGGCCAGGGCGACGATAAGACCGAAGAGAGTGGTGCCCACGGTGGTGAAAAAGACATAGAGGGCGGTGGACAGGAAGGCCCGCCAGAACTCCGCATCCCCTATGACGGCGGCGTAATTGGAAAGTCCCACGAAACGGCTCTCCCCGGAAAGTTTGACGCTGTGGAAACTCAGGTAGAGATTGTAGAAGACCGGGTAGATGATAAGTAGGCCGATGATAATCACGGCGGGTGAAATCAGCCTGACCCCCAACCGGGCCTGTTGCTGCTGAAGTGTTCCTTTCATAGCTGGTTACCTTAAAAAATTATTATGAATGAAGAATGGGGAATGAAGAATTGAGGAGGAGTACGGTATAGCGGAATATCCGTGCCGATCCGTGGCTCCTCCCCAAATCCGTGTTAATCCGTGCCCCTTTTACTGGACTTTCTGCATTTCCTTTTCGGCCCAGGCCATGGCGCTGTCCGTGTCCATGCCTTCCTGGGTGATCTTGTAGAGCATCTGGGGGATGATCTGCTGGGCGTAGACCTTGCTGGCCTTTTCTATTCTTTTTCCGTCCACGATGGAGAAGGTCTCGATGCTGTCCATGCCCTGGATGATCTCGGCCATTTTATCAGCGCCGTAGTGCTTGAAGATGCCGTTGGGGTCGTTCTGGAACCGGGGGTTGGTGGAGATCTCTTTCAGGGTGGGGTTCATACCGCCGGGAGCCATGTGCAGGAAGGTGATGTAGGCATTCTGGGTATACAGGTAGCGCAGAAAGGATTTGGCCGCATCGGTTACTGCCGCGTCATCCTGTTTCAGAAGGGCCATGGAGACAATGGTTCCGTAGCCGGCGGGGTTCTTCTTCGTGATCTGGGAGGCCATTTTGGTATTGTTGACCAGTTCCGGATCGAAGGTGGAACCGGCCAGATCGGCGAAGTTGTCACCGGTAAGGGAGCCCGCAGCCGCGTCCTGCAGGGCCAGGTCGTCCATGATGTAGGTGGAATAGAAGAACATGGCCATCTTGCCCTGGATGTAATAATCCCGGGCTCTCCAGGTCTGGGGTCCGGGAGGATTGTACTTGGCCAGTTCGGCGTAGTAATTGACCGTTTCCTTCATGGCGGGGGAATTGAAGATCAGATTCCCGTCCTTGTCGTAGAGTCCGGCCCCGTTGGAGAGGGCGAACTGGGTAAAGCACTGTTCCGTATAGGCTTCTGCGGTGGTACCCACCAGGATGCCGTACTGGTTCTGGTCCGGTTTATAGAAGTACTTAGCCGCCTTGAGGATATTGTCCCAGGTGTTGGGAGGCTCCAGGCCCGCTTCTTTGAACCAGTCCGCCCGGTACCAGATACCCTGTACCCAGCCGTGGTAGGGAAGGGCGTAGTATTCTCCGGTACTGCTCTGCAGAAGCTTGAGGGTTCCCGCATAGAACTTGTCCTTGCCGATTTCATTGATCAGGGCGCCGTTGGCCGCGGTGTCCATAATCCCTTCTGTACCGAAGGAGACCGCCGTTTCGGAGGGGGCTTCGATAAGGGGGGGGAGATTTCCGGCTGCCGCGGCGGCCTGGATCTGTCCGGCCAGATCGTTCTCGTCAACGGGTATGACATTGATGGAAACATCCGGGTTGATGGCTGTATAGGTATCGACCAGAACCTGGATCGTAGCCAGGCGGTCAGACTGGGTTTCGGTCGTCCAGAATTCGAATTCTACAGGTCCGGCCTTGACTGCCGGTTCCGGTTCCTTTCCGCCGTTGGCGAATATCAGGGGCAGAGAAAGTGCCAGAATTAAGAGAACAGATAAAGTCCTTTTCATAAACAACTCCTTAATAGTGAATTGTCTATAATTCTATTCCCGGTACCCCGGGGCGGACAAGTTCATTAGGGTACCGGCGAAGTACCGGAATAGTACCATCAGTCATCCATGAGATGGCGGCACCACTCCTTGAGCCGGGGGTCTCCGGCGGCTTTCATGGCGCTCATGCGGTCGTGGATCTCCAGTTTGTCGTAGATGTGGGAGATGTGGTTCTTTACCGTCTGCAGGGCGATGAAGAGGCGGTCCCCGATCTCCTGGTTGTCGTACCCCCGGGAGAGCAGGAAGAGCACGTCCCGCTCCCGACTGGAGAGCAGATCCAGATTGTAGCTCCGGTCGGTTTTTCTTCTGTCATGGCGGACTTCCTCCGAACCGGAGGAGACCAGCCGGGAAATGAGGGAGGGGGTAATGAGTCCCTGTCCCAGATTCAGGGCTTTTATCCCTTGGACGAGGTTCTCCGAGGAGGTGTTTTTGAGGATGTATCCGGCTGCCCCGTTGGCCAGGGCGTCGTGGACGTAAACATCGTCGTCGAATGTGGTGAGCATCATGATTTTGATGTCCGGGAATTTGTCGTGGATGATCCGGGTCGCCTCCACCCCGTCCATGACGGGCATGCGCACGTCCATGAGGATGATGTCCGGCTTCTCTCTCTGCGCCGCTTCCACCGCTTCGCTGCCGTTTTCGGCGATGGCGATAACCTCCAGGGCGGGGTCGCTCATCTCCAGTATGACTTTGAGATTCTCCACGAAGAGTTTCTGGTCGTCCACCAGAAGAAGGCGGATTTTACTGTTCTTCATCGTCCTGTTCCCCTTTGCCGGGCAGGGGGATAAACGCCCGAACCTGGAATCCCCCCGTCCCGTTGCCGTATTCCACGGTACCCCCGATGCTACGGACGCGCTCCCGCATCCCCGCCAGGCCCAGTCCCTCCTTCACCGAGGGGCTCCCCTTGCCGTTATCCCGGATAAGCACCTGCAGGGTACCCTCCCCGAGCCAGAACATGATGTCTATTCTGCTGGCCATGCCGTGGCGGAAGGAGTTGGTCATGGCTTCCTGAATAGTCCGGTATACTATTTTATCAATTTCGGGGGGGAACTGGGAAGGGGCTTCCCCGAACTCCATGGTCACCTCTATTCCCGTGGAGGATTCGAAGGCTTTCACCAGGCGGTTGATGGCGGTCAGGCCCCGGTAGTCGGGCTGAACCTGACCCCGCAGTTCCCGCATGGAAGCGCGGGTTTCCTCCAGACACAGGCGGGTCTCCTCCATGGCCCGCAGGATCAGATCCTTCGCTTCCTCCGGCTTCCGGTCGATCTGAATGGCCCCCGCCTCGAGCATGACCCGCACGTTGGTCAGGGCGTATC
>JAFGPQ010000044.1 GCA_016936115.1 Spirochaetales bacterium
CCGGTTCATGAGGATCGTCTCGGCTCCGAACATCTCGGGGACTTCCGTGAGTATCGTGCTGCCCCCCGCTTCGATGAGGGTATCGCTGAACCGGCCCAGCAGAGGATTGGCGGTGATGCCCGAAAGTCCGTCGGAGCCGCCGCACTTCATCCCCACGATGAGTTCCGAAACGGGGCAATCCTCCCGCTTGTCCCCGGCGGTGATCTTCATGAGATCCCTGAGGATATTCAATCCCTCTTCCAGTTCATCATCCACCTCCTGGGTAACGAGAAAGCGGATCCGGTCCCTGTCGTAGTCTCCCAGAATCTTTTTGAACTCGGGAATATTGTTGTTTTCGCAGCCCAGGCCCAGAACAAGGACGGCCCCCGCATTGGGATGGGACACCAGGTCGCTCAGAATGACCCGGGTGGTTTCGTGGTCGTCCCCCATCTGGGAACAGCCGTAGGGGTGGGCGAAGGTGAAGATCCCGTCGCAGGAATCCCCCGCCTCTTTCTGGGCTTTGTTACAGAGGACTTCCGCTGTCTTGTTGACGCAGCCCACCGTGTTGATGATCCAGATCTCGTTGCGGGTGCCCACCTTCCCGTTCTTCCGGCGGTAGCCCTTGAAGGTGCGGCCCTTGAGGAAATCGGGACCCTTGTAAGCCAGGTCACCCGGGGTGTAGGTGTAATCCAGGGCTTCGCCCAGGCCGGTTTTGCAGTTGTGGGTATGCACATGCTCCCCCGCTTTCACGGACTGCAGGGCATGGCCGATGGGATAGCCGTACTTTATAATCTGCTCCCCCTGTGAAATAGTATTCAGGGCGAATTTATGGCCCGCGGGAACATCCTCGATAAGGGTGACCCCCAGAATCCGGTCTCCCTCCTTGAGGGGAACCAGGGCGACGGCCACGTTATCCCTGTCGCTTATGCGGATAAACCTGTCGGACATATTGTTACTCCTTGACCAGAGCGGTCATCACGTCCCTGACGGAACCGGAGGCGAGCTTGTTCAGGTAGGAACCGGTCAGTTCGGCCAGGCCTTCCTTCTCGCTCAGGTCCTGACCCCAGAATCCGGTCTGGGAAAGGACGTCCTTCATTATGGCGGTGGCTTCTTCGGTGGTGGAGGCGGTTTTCCCGTTCCACAGGCCGGCGAAGTAATCCAGAACCTCGGGGGAATCGTTCACCTCGTAGGCTTTGCCGTCCACAGCGCGCTGGGCGTTCAGACAGCGGGCGTCCGCTTTCGTCCCTTTGTAGAAAAGGGTCAGCGCGGCCAGGGAGAAGCTCAGCAGTTCGGGGAGAGCCTTCTTCCTTTCAATATATTCCACAAGGGAGGGCATGACCCGGGTCTTCCATTTGGAGACCGAATTGAGGGAAATGCTCAGGAGGAAGTGTTTGATATAGGGATTGCTGAACCGCTCCAGGATGGCGCCGCCGTACTCGGCCAGCTCCTCCGCGGGGAGATCCAGGGTGGGGATGATCTCTTCGAAGATGCCCTTCTTCACGTAGGCGGAGAGGATATCGTCATCCATGCAGTCCTTAACGGTCTCAAGTCCGTAAAGCCAGGCCGCCAGAACGGTCATGGTGTGGGCCCCGTTGAGGATTCTCACTTTCCGGGTCCGGTAGGGGGTCATGTTGTCGCACCACTTCACATTGAGCCCAGCCTGGATAAGGGGAAACTCCTTTTCGTATTCTGTGGGACCTTCGATGACCAGGAAGTGAAAAATCTCTCCCGTATCCACCAGGTTGTCCCTGTAGCCGTTCTCTTCCCAGATGGTTTCCACCTCGTCCCGGGGATAACCGCTCACGATCCGGTCCACCAGGGTATTGAAGAAAACATTAGCCCCGGTAAGCCACTCCATGAAGGCCTTGTCCCCGGCGTACCACTCTTCCGCCAGCTGAACCAGTATCTTTTTCAGGTTGTCACCGTTACGGTCGATCAGTTCGCAGGGAAAGAGCAGGAATCCCTTGTCCGTAGCCCCTTTGAAATGGTCGTAGCGCTTCTTCATCAGAAGAAGGAGCTTGCCCGGGTAGGAGGCAGGGGGCTCGTCGTAGGGGCTGTCCTCTTTCCGGTATTCGATGCCTGCCTCGGTGGTGTTGGAGATAATGATCCGCAGGTCCGGATTCTCCGCTTCCGCCAGGTAGGAGACAAAGTCCTCATAGGGGTTCACAGCCCGGTCAACCACGTCTATGATCTTCCTTTTGACGATCACTTCTCCCTTCTGTATACCCCGCAGGAGAAGGGTATAGAGGTAATCCTGATCCTTCATCATCCCTATCATACCCTGGGCAAGGGGCTGAACGACGGACACATTTCCGTTATACAGGCCCTGGCTGTTCATTTCATCCACCATCCAGTCGATAAAGGCGCGCAGGAAGTTCCCCTCGCCGAACTGAAGAACTCTTACGGGGCGGGACTGTTTCTCCACTCCCGCCTCTTTGGCTACTGCCCTATTTAAATTATTCATTTTCCTTCTCCTTCGAATATACGTTTAAGCGCCCAGTTCCTGTGGCCCGTCATGGCTTCTTCCGCCTCATCGGGACTGCCGGAGCGGATGGCGTCTATGATTTTCTGATGCTCCGAGGGGATGCGGGAGAAATCCCGGTCCCTCTGCCCCAGGTGGGGCTGATTGCTGGTCACGATGGGAGGAGTCAGTTGACTGAAAAGGGATACCAGGATATGGTTCCCCGTGGCATGGGCGATCGCCAGATGAAAGAGATAATCCTCTTCCAGAAAACTTTCGCTGCTGCTGTAGAAGGCTTTCAGAAAACCCTCCTGCCGGCGCTGAATCAGTGCCAGATCAGCCTCGTTACGACGTTCCGCCGCCAGACGGGCGCACTGCACGTCCAGGATGAAACGGGCTTCCATCAGGTCCGCCATCTTGCGGTTCCGGGAGACGGGGATCGAATCGATCAGTTCCTCCACCGTTTCCTGATGAAGGGAGGCGATACGGGTACCGCTCTGGGGGGTGATGTTGACAAGGCCGTAGAACTCCAGTCTTTGAAGGGCCTTGCGCACGTTGCCCCGGCTCGTCTGCAGGCTATCCGCCAGAGCCCTCTCTGAGGGAAGACGGGTGCCCGGTTCCAGTTCGCCCCGGTGTACCAGTTCCCTGATGCGGGAGATAATGTACTCCTCCGCGTCTTCCCGGTTTCTTTTATCAAAAAGGCTGAGATCCAGCGTTTCTTCCTTTGACATGACATCCTTCAATTGGTTGACCAATTTATTTGATTTTATAACTGGTTAACCAATTTGTCAAGGAGAGAACTCAAAAAAACGGACACCGCCGCAGTGGGGGAGCGCGGCGGTGTCCGGCGGTTAAGAGCGACAGTCGGAGACTGCTGTTAACCTTTCCTGTTGTTTTCACTCTAATTATGTGATACCCGCAGGGAATTTGCAAATTTTCCGGAATATCCGTTCTTTTTTTGTTGATTTATTACGATAAAGTTAGTTTATTCTAATTAAGATATGTATGAATAACATAAAGGAGGTAGATTATGTCATTCTTAACACCCGCATTACCCTATGCCTATGATGCATTGGAACCCTATATAGACAGCAAAACCATGGAGGTCCATCATGATAAACATCACGAGGGCTACACGGGCAAGTTGAACAAGGCTCTGGAAGGGTCTGATTTAGGCGGTCGTAGTATTGAAGATCTTCTTAAAGGATTAAACGATCTCCCCGAATCGGTTAGGACGGCGGTACGCAATGCCGGAGGAGGTCATTTCAATCACAACCTGTTCTGGGAGATCCTTTCCCCCAAGGGAGGGGGTGAACCGAAAGGCTCCCTGGGAGAGGCACTGAAGAAGGACTTCGGTTCCTTTGCCTCTTTTAAGGACAGTTTTTCCCAGAAGGGGGCCGGACTATTCGGCAGCGGCTGGGTCTGGCTGGTTAAGGACAGCGCCTCGGGGCTGTCCATTGTGACTACGGCCAATCAGGATAATCCCCTCTCTTCCGGATCGACCCCGGTTCTGGGACTTGATCTGTGGGAGCATGCCTATTACCTGAAGTATCAGAACAGAAGACCCGAGTATATCGAGAATTTCTTCAACCTGATCAATTGGGAGAAGGCGGAGGAGAATTTCAGAAGCTGACGTTTTCTGTGCGGGCGGTTCACGCCGTCCGTACAGAAGCGGGGGATCAGTATTTCCTTCTCTTCACAAGGAAAATTGCGAAACCGACGGACATAAGAGCCAGGGGCAGCAGGGAGAGAAGTATCTCCACCAGGGGAAGATTCCCCGCATAACCCCATTCGGGGGTGAGGATCTCAAGTTCTATGAGAATGGAGTAGATCAGTTCCAGATAGCGGACCAGAGTTCCCGCTATGATGAAAATCCAGGCTCCCTCCCGGGTTTTCGCCCAGGACAGTATGGCCAGAAAGGCGATCAGAAAACCGAAGAAGAGCTTCAGGGAAATAAAGAGCAGGGTGCCTGTCGTCATGACGGGACTCCCGGATTCAGGGACAGTACTTCCTTAAGAAGCTTTTTCTCATGGACAGAGAGCTGTCCCGGTAGGAAAGCAGGCTGTTCCCGATTTCCGGGAAGAAGAATCCCCTTTTCAAGAGCCCCTTTTCGTATCATGTCGTAATCTCCCTTACCTATGTAATACAGGCAGGGTCCCTTCCTTGTCCAGTCCCCGAAGGAGTCGAACTCCTCCCAGAGGGAAAAATCCGTCTTATCCCGGTAACTCTGAAGGTCGTGGAAGCTGCGGATAATCCCTTCCAGAAGAACCGGCGAGATGACGTCACCCCGGGCTTCCCGGTGCGAAAGAAGGATATGGGTCTGATCAATGCCCGGGAGAAGAGGGCGCAGCAGCAGGTTCTCTCCCGTCTCTTCGGCCAGAGGAATCCACTCGATGACGGGGGCCATACCCAGTTGCTCCGCAGCGGCAAGAGCCCTTTCCCTGTTGGCAAAGAGGGTGATATGGCCGTATCCGGGAAAAAGCTTTCCCAGTAGCTTTTTCAGACGCCCCTCGTAGACCGAGGGATAGGCCGCCCAGATACCCTTTTCCAGACTGTTTTTTACGGGGAGCATGGTTTTGCCCGGCTTATGGCCTATGAGAGCCCTCCCCCCGTCCAGGTAGAGATCCAGGTAGCGGTTGCCCTTGTAGTCGTAGAGGTGATAGTCCCGGCACCGCTTTATCGGCGGCAGTCCCTCAAAATTATTGCCATTCGTCATCGGCCAGCTTCTCCAGTTTGTGGGAACAGAATTCGGGCATCAGTACGGCGGTTTTTCCCGTTTCGAACTGCACGTTGATGACCACATGTCCCCCGTTTTTTATGACGTTGAATACCATGCCCGACCCGTAGTCGTCATGGTAGACCCGGGTCCCCTTGCGGTATCCCCCCAGCTCCTCCCCTTCGGCGGGGGTGTAGGACTCCTGATTGTCGTCCCAGGGGTCCTTTTCCTTTTGAATGCTGCCGAAATTGTCGCAGGGAGCTTCCTCCTGAATATGCTCAGGGGGCAGTTCCTTCAGGAAACGGGAGGGCCAGCTCTCTTCCAATCGCCCGTAGCGAGGGCGGAAACGGCAGGTGGTCAGATAGAGCTCCCGCTTCGCCCGGGTGATGGCCACGTAGAAGAGGCGGCGCTCCTCCTCCGTGTCCTCATTGCTTTCGTAGATGTCCCCGCCGCCCCGGGGGAAGAGACCCTCCTCCATGCCGGAGATGATGACCCGCTCGAATTCCAGTCCCTTCGTGTTGTGCATGGTGATCAGGGTCACCCCCTGCACATGTTCGGTCTCCTCGTGGCTGGGAGGGTTCAGGCCCTGCTCCTCCATGAAGCGGATAAGCTCCTCCGGAGTGCCCCGGTATTCGGTGGCGCTGTTGATCAGCTCATGAATGTTGTCTTCCCGGGTGGTGCCCTCCTGACGGTCCCGGGAACGGTAATGCTCCATAAGGCCGAACCGGTCCAGAAAG
>JAFGPQ010000045.1 GCA_016936115.1 Spirochaetales bacterium
CCTCTCGAGGAGCACATCGGCGGACCGGCAGGTTTCCAGGCCGGCGGCGATCATCTTGAGGGTGCCCACCATGTTGGATCCCGTATCCCCGTCGCTCACGGGAAAGACATTAATCCGGTTCATTCTATCCCGGGATTCAGCCATAGAGGCATAACCGGCCAGAATGGCCTGATAAAGATGAAATCCGTTTATTCTGTTCATACGCCTATTCCTTCCAGACCTGATCCATAAACAGGATTCTTTCCCTGTCGTATCCCCTTTTCTCCATACGCCGAATGATATCCTCCAGCAGAGATTCCTCTATGGAGGGAGTACGGGACATAATCCACAGATAGTCGAAATTATTCGTCCCGATTACAGTGTAATCATAATTTTCCCCCAATTCCAGTACATAGTAGGGAAGCCTCAGAGGCCAGAGGGGACTGACCTCCCACTCCGCATTGGTAGCGCTGTCCACGATCCAGCCCCTCTGAAACATCACCTTCTCTTTCCCCTGGGGCGATTTCTTCCTGAAACTGTACCTTACCCGGATCTCTCCATTCTCCCTGCGGCTGTAATTCTCCACCCCGTTGGCGATATCCTTTTCAAAAACCGTGGGGATCAGACCAATTACGTACCAATCGCCCATAAAGCGTTCCATATCCACATAATCCACGGTGGGCTGGAAGGGTTGCTCCCCGCTGCTGGCGCAGGAGATCATTATTATAATCAACGGTATCAATCCAACTACTTTTTTCATTTCATTATCCTTTTCTCTATCAGATTTACTAAAATATAACATTATGTTATTTATAATTCAATTAATTCTTTTCTTTTCTTCAAAAAAGCAGTAAATTAAGGGAATTAAACACCAAGGAGTTATAAAATGATAATAGATACCTATTCCCTTCTTTTCACTCTTGCCGTTAGTCTTGGGGTTCAGGCCCTTTTTTTCACTCTGGCCTACTCATTCAAAACCGATAAGTTCACCGATTTCACTTACAGTTTCACCTTTGTTCTCCTCACGGTCATCCTGACCATCCGGTTCAAAGCCTTCGCCCTGACCCAGGTCATTATGGCCCTGGCCGTGGCAGTCTGGGCGTTTCGTCTGGGATTCTATCTTCTGTCCCGCATCCTCAGAATGGGAAAGGACGACCGCTTTGATGACAAGAGAGGTCATTTCCTGCGTTTCCTCCTTTTCTGGGTGCTCCAGGGCGTTACGGTCTGGGCGGTCATGATTCCCGTTTCGGTAACCCTCTCCCAGCTGGCGGATAACGACCTGACTCCCCTCTTTCTGGCGGGACTGCTTATCTGGGCGGCGGGATTCGCCGTGGAAGTGATAAGCGATACCCAGAAATACCGCTTCAAAAGCAGGGGGGAGAACAAGTCAAAATGGATTGAGACGGGTCTCTGGAAGTACTCCCGCCATCCCAACTACTTCGGTGAGATCACCCTCTGGTGGGGGCTGTTTGCCATGGCCCTCTCCCTCAGGGGAGCATCCTTCTGGTGGATAGCTGCGGGGCCTCTCTTCATTACCCTGCTCATTCTTTTCGTATCCGGCGTCCCCCTTCTTGAGAAGAGCGGCGATGAGAAATACGGCGACCTGGAAGCTTACAGGGAATACAAAAGGAGAACAAACCTGGTCATTCCCTGGTTTCCTGCCAAAAGGAGCTGATATGAAAACCATGCTGTCAGGGCTTCTTTTCTTCTTCCTCTTCCTTTACCCCGCTGCGGGCGGGGAAAACTTCACGGCCCGGATCTACCGCCAGGGCACCGGAGAAGAGGATCTTCTCTTCACCATGAAGAGCGAGGAGACAACAGAATCGGACGGGGAAAAAAAGGTTCACAGATACTATACTCCGGACGGGGAAATCTTTGCGGAGGAATCCCTTCTCCTTCAAGGGAAAGGGCGCTTTCTTCACAGGGTCTCCTTCTATGCCATGGATGAGTATTCACGCCTGGAATCGGACGGCAATGCCATGAAAATCTCATTCAGACGGGAAGAGGAGCGAAAGGAGAAAGTCCTCGGGTTTAAGGATGATCTCCTGTTCGGCCCCAGCCAGCAGGGTTTTATCATAGACAATCTTTCCCGGTTGCAGGGGGGGGAAACCCTGCACTTTGCCCTGCCCGTGGCCGAACTGACAACCACGGCTGAATTTTATCTACGAAAGGCCGGAACCAGCCCCTACGCCGCTCCGGGCCGGACGGTTCTTGAGATGGGTTCCCGGAATTTCTTCGTAAGACTGCTCGTGGACAGGGTATTTTATGTCATAGATGAGGATACGGGCCTGATACAGGAGATCCACGGCCCCTCTCTTCTCAGAACCCGGGAAGGGGGGAAATGGAAACAGGCCGACGTGGATATCCGTTTTTTTTACGAATAAGAGCGAAATCCTTGCAATCCTGACGGAAAATAATAAACTTGAATTATATCTATTTAAAAATACCCATATCCGATGATGATACGAGGTATATATGAAAGTCAGGAATCTGCTTCTGTCCAGCTTTCTGGGCATGGCACTGATTACCTTTATTGTGGGGTTTGTCGCTTTTCTCATCAGCAACTCAACCCTGGACGACAACCGCAAGGTCTCCGAGATGGCCGATGTCAGCAAGGAGCTGGTTACAGCACTTGCCGCCCATAACGAGTGGAAGGCAACCCTGGAGGAAACATTCGTAGAGAATCAGTCCGAATTCACCGTACAGCTTGACGGGCACAAATGTGGATTCGGCAGCTGGTACTATTCCGGCGGAGTGGAGCGGCTGGAGCAATACAGCCCCCGGGCGGCCATGAAAATCCGCACCCTGGAGAAGAGCCATCTGTCATTGCATGAAAGCGCCGAAAGGATGAGCCTTATCTGGAAGGCCACCCATTCCGGCCTGGGGGAGGAACTACTCCAGAGGCTGAACGACCACAATGTCTGGGCGAATACCCTGCTGGAGGACATCCTGCAGGGTGTATCGAGCGATGTTCAAACCGATCCCCGGCTCTGCGCTTTCGGAAAATTCCTGGAAAGTCCCGAAAACAAGGAACTCCTCGCTTCCTGGCCTGAGTATAAGCTGCTTATGGAGAATGTTATCGTCCACCACAACGCTCTGCACAGGGCTGTTCCCGACATAAACCGTGCGGCCGCGATTGAAGAGAAGACGAGCCTCTACCGGGAGACGGTCAAGCCGGAACTGGATGAGATCATGCTTGCTTTCGGCAAGATCATCGCCCTGGAGGGAGAGCTGGAAGCGAGTCAGGAAAAGACACTGGTTCTTTTTCGGGGGGAAACCCTCTCCTATCTGAATGCGGTGGTTACGGGGCTGGGCGAAGCCATAGATATCATCAAAGAGGACCAGCTTGTCCTGCAGAAGAACGCGGACCGTAAGAGCTTTATCCAGAGTATCGTCATCTGGTTCGGCATCGGTATCGGCGTTATTCTGGGAATCATCATTGCCGTAGCCATCACCGCCATGCTCACGGGAAAACTGGGTGGCGAACCCGATGAGATATCACGTATAGCCGAAAGCATAGCCGGGGGAAACCTGGATATAGATTTTGATGAAAAACGGAAGAAGGGCATCTATCAGTCCATGAAGCATATGGCCCGGACCCTGAATCACACCATGACCGATATCTCAAGCGGTTCCCGGCAGGTCTCATCCGGTTCCACTCAGATATCCGCCTCGAGCCAGCAGATCTCTTCCGGCGCCTCGGAACAGGCTTCCAGCACAGAGGAAATTTCCAGCTCCATGGAAGAGCTTACCTCCAATATTCAGCAGAATATGGAAAACGCCCGCAAAGCGGACACCATCTCCCGGCAGACCGCGGATAACGCCTCCCTGGGCGGTTCATCGGTGAACGAAACCGTGGCCGCCATGAAGAGCATTGCCGAAAGGATCGGCATTATAGAGGAGATCGCCCGCAATACGAACATGCTGGCCCTGAACGCGGCCATAGAAGCGGCCCGGGCGGGGGATGCGGGTAAGGGATTCGCCGTGGTGGCCTCGGAAGTGAGAAAGCTGGCGGAGAATTCGGGAAAAGCGGCGGCGGAAATCACCGCCATATCCACTAACAGCGTCAGGACTGCCGAAACTGCGGGGACCATCATCAACGAGCTGATACCCCAGATCCAGAGCACCGCCGAACTGGTGCAGGAGATTACCTCGGCCAGCGAAGAGCAGACCCGGGGGGCGGAGCAGATCAACTCCGCCCTGCAGCAGCTCGATTCGGTGATACAGCAGAACGCCTCCGCCTCGGAGGAACTGGCTTCCATGTCGGAGGAGCTGAACGGCCAGGCCGCCATGATGAGGGACAGCATATCCTATTTCTCTCTGCGGGCCGAGGGGGAAACCCTCCTGCTGGAAGGGAGCTCGGATGCCCCATAGCAACGGGTATTATTTAATGGAATATAGAATGAAGGATGAGGAGGGATTTCTATGAAGATCCGAAAAATGTCACTCAGGACGAAGCTGATAATCAGCTTTCTCAGTATTATCATTATGGCGGCTGTTATCGGGTTGATCGGATACTCCAGTATTAATAAGATTAATGATCTGAACGAGGGGGGCCAGCTTATCAATACGGCTCTCGTGGATACCCAGGATGTCCAGGCGGCTTCTCTTCGTTACGTTATTTACGGGGATGAATCCTATCAGGCGGATATGAAGACGGAGGTACAGAACGTCTATACCAACGCCGCGGAAGCCAAAGAGCACATGGCAAATGAAGCGGACAAGCTCCTGGTGGACGAACTCATACGGGCCATGGAAAAGTACGACGCCAGCAACAACCGCTATTACCAGCTGGCCCTGGACAAAATCAAAGCGGAGGAGCGCCGGGCCGAAGCCGCTGGCATAACGCAAGCGGGCATAACCGATCTTTTTGATCAGGAAATATCCGCCCAGGTCAGAAATCAGGGTATGGATACGGAGTACTACCGGGCCGTGTCAGTAGCCCAGGAGCTGCGGAACAGCTACAACAGGGTCCGCATCTGGGCGGGTAAGTACAAGTCCGCCGTGAAGGCGGAAGATCAGGACAGCATCGCCAAATCCTGGGTGGAGGAGATCACCCTGTCCCAGGAACTGAATCAGCAGTGCCTGAATCTTTTCGTTCTTCCCTCAACCCTCGCCGGCCTGAGAGAGGTGCATGATGCCCTTGACAATTATGCCGAAGAAGTGGAAACGTTCCGTCAGATAAACCGGGACCAGAGGGAAGAGCAGGCAGTCATGAGGGACGAGGCCGCCAATACCCTGGACGCGGGACGACAGGTCCGGGATGCCATGAATGTGGAAATCGCGAAAACCACCAATCAGGCAATCATCCTCATCCTCACCCTGCTGGGCGCCGCGATTATCACCGGCCTGACCATCAGTCTCATGCTCACAAACAATATCATGAAGAGCCTGGGCAGCGAGCCCGATGAAATCGCCAATATCGCCGAGGAAATCGCCTCGGGGAATCTGACTCTGGAATTCGACGACAGAAAGGCGGTGGGAGTCTACAAATCCATGAAGAACATGACCGCCAACCTTTCCAGCACCATGTCCGATATCAGAAATGCCTCGGACCAGGTATCCTCGGGCTCAGGTCAGATATCCCAGTCCAGCCAGCAGATTTCTTCCGGCGCCACGGAACAGGCCTCCAGCACCGAGGAGATCTCCAGTTCCATGGAGGAGCTGGTCTCCAATATTCAACAGAATACGGAGAACGCCCAGAAAGCCGACGAAATCGCCCGTAAGGCCGCGGAAGACGCCTCCCTGGGCGGAGAGTCGGTAAATGACACGGTACTGGCCATGAGAAGCATTTCGGAAAAGATCGGAATCATCGAAGATATCGCCCGCAATACGAACATGCTTGCCCTGAACGCGGCCATCGAAGCGGCCCGGGCGGGGGAAGCGGGCAAGGGTTTCGCCGTGGTCGCCTCGGAAGTACGAAAACTGGCGGAGAATTCGGGAAAGGCCGCTGCGGATATTACCGATATTTCAGCCAACAGCGTGAAGGCGGCGGAACAGGCCGGTCTGATCATCAACAACCTGGTGCCCCAGATTCAGGAGACCGCCGAGCTGGTTCAGGAGATCACCATGGCCAGCGAAGAGCAGACAAGAGGGGCGGAGCAGATCAATACCTCGATACAGCAGCTCGACACAGTCATTCAGCAGAACGCCTCCGCTTCGGAGGAATTGGCCTCCATGTCGGAAGAGCTCAACAGCCAGTCGGAGATGATGACCAACAGCATCGCCTTCTTCAAACTGTCCCGGCACCGGGAGAATATCGGGCAGAAGAAGCTTCCCCGTACCTCCGTCTCCCACAGCGAAGCGGTCGTTCCCGACAGGGGAACACCGGAGACGCCTCTCATTACGAATGAGAAGAAACCGGCACCCGCTCTGCAGGATGACGAATTCGAAGAATTTTAAGGGAGCTACTTATCAAGAAGACCCTTATGGGATAGAATCGGTCCATGACTGTAAAGGATCTTCTTGATGAGTTCGACCTGGAAATAGACGATGTGCGCTGGTATATGGCCAGCTACATGGCTGACAAACTCCTTTCCTACCGGCATGAGCCGGAAATGCTCACCCGCTATATCTGGTCCGGTGAGCTGGAAGGGGAATTCTATAACATGGAAGAGAGACTCATTTCCGACCTTCAGGATCAGCTGGACCGGGATATGACCGACGAAATCCGCTTAAGGGAGCTGATGCGGGAGATGGACTACCTGAGGATCAAAAGACAGAAGAAAGGCTTCTGAGTTAATGATACATCATTAACTCTCACCGGTATAGGAACTCTTCCATATCCATAAGCAGATCTTTGCTGTGCTTCACGCTCCGCTGCGTTTCAGGCAGGCTGGAGAGAAAGAAGCGGCCGTAATTCTTTTTAATAATCCTTCCGTCCAGAACAAGAACCACCCCGCTGTCGCTTTTGCTGCGCATCAGCCGGCCGAAGCCCTGCTTAAAGCGCATGATCGCCTCGGGCAGGGAAATTTCCATAAAAGCATTCCCTCCCCGAGATTCCAGAGCCTCCACCCGGGCTTTCAGGACCGGTTCGGTGGGCACCCTAAAGGGCAGCCGGCAAATGATGAGCTGGCGCAGGGAATCGCCGGGAACATCCACCCCCTCCCAGAAGGAGTCCGTAGCCAGAAGAACACTGGACACCTCCGTTTTGAAGTGTTCCAGAAGGCGTCCCCGGTCGTCATCCCCCTGGGCGAACAGGGTTATCCCCGCCCTCTCCAGATCAAAGACAAGATACTCATGCACCTGGCGAAGCAGCTCGTAGCTGGTAAAGAGCACCAGAGTCCTCCCTTCGGCCAACAGTATAGCCTCTTTGATCAGGGGCAGGGAACAGGCGATCCAGGCATCCTGCTCCGAGGGCAGGGGCACTTCGGCGGGAATGGCCAGCAGCACCTGGTCCCGGTAGTTGAAGGGGGAGTCGTAGATTCCTTTGATCAGCCGCTCATCCGGGACGAGGGAAGCGCCGGTCCGGTTCATCCAGTAGGAAAAATTCCGGTCCACCGCCAGGGTGGCGCTGGTACAGATCACGCTGTCGAAGGGCTCGAAGACCGCCTCGTACATAAGGGGGGAGATATCCAGGGGTGTCACGTAGTAGGTGACGAACTCCTTCCCGTCCGGTAACCGCCCCTTATTGAGCCAGAAGATCTTCTCGTTATGCTCCCGGTAAGCCCTGAAAACCTCGAAGAAGGCGGCCATGTTGTCGAAGCGGGTCATGAGGCTGCGTATTTCAAGGGGAACATCCCCCTCTTCCTGATCCTCGGGAACCTGCTTCAGCTGCCGGGAAACGGTACCCACCAGATCCAGAATCGCCTTCTGCAGAGTCAGCATGGGCTCCAGAATCCCGAATCCCACCCCCTGGCTCGGGGCGCCGCTGATCCACAGGGACCCGCGAAAGGGATTCATGGCCATGGTGGTCTCCTCGAGGAGCACCGCCTTGGACTGGATCTCATCGATCATGCCGGGCAGGGCCAGGAACTCCTCATTGGTTCCCACAATGGCCTCCAGCTTGAGAATCAGCCCGGCCGCCCCTTTGCGGCTCTTCCGGTAGAGCCGATTCAGATAACGGGTGCAGGAGAAGCGGTTGAAACTCTGGGAGAAGAAACTGGTGGCGCTCTTCTCCATGTTATGGGCCTCGTCGAATATGACCCGCTGAAAGGGGGGTAGCACGGCGAAGGCCTCGAAGCCGAAGCCCCCCACTCTCAATGAGAGGTCCGCAAAGAGCAGATGATGGTTTACCACCAGGATACCCGCGGCGGAGGCTTCCCGCCGGGCCTGCATGACAAAGCAGGTCTCGTGGTGACGGCAGCGCACCCCCGTACACAGGTCCGCCTCGCTGTTGATCTTATTCCAGAGCTCCCCCTTCGGCTTGAAGGAAAGATCACTCAATGAACCGTCCGAAGTGGTTTCGGCCCACTCCTTAATCAGGTTGATCTCGTCCTTGTCTTCCCGAAAGAGAGATCCCTCCTCCAGCTCCTCCTCAAAGCGCTTGAGACACAGGTAGTTCCGCCGTCCCTTCACAAGGACCGCTTTGACACTGCTCCCCAGCAGCCGCTGCACCAGGGGAATGTCCTTATCCATGAGCTGCTGCTGCAGGTTGATGGTCCCCGTGGAGACAACGATGCGCTCCTTGTTCTTCTCGGCCCACATGAAGGCGGGCAGCAGGTAGGCAAAGGATTTCCCGACCCCGGTCCCCGCTTCGGCGGCTACCACCTTGCCCAGGTTGAACCCGTCCACAATCTGCTTGAGCAGTTCTATCTGAGGTTCCCGGGGCTCGTAGTTGGGCAGGAAGCGGGAAAGCTCACCCTCGGGCTCCAGAAAAGCTCCCACCCCTTCCCTGTCCAGGGGCTGCAGCTCCCGGGCCTTGACCGGCTCCGCCACTATGTAGATGCGGCGGACCTCATTGTCCACGATAAAGGAGCCGATCCCCTGATTGCCCAGGTTGGTGGCCACATTCAGATCCGCCGGGCTGGGGGTGAGAAAGCCGGAAGGGTGATTATGGATAACCACGTCTCCCCGGGTCATGTGGGGAAACAGGGCGGGCACGGAGGATTCATCCCCCCGGGCGGCGGCTTCCGCCCGGCAGACCCGGCCGTCCTCGTCCATTTTCCCCCACCACAGAACCTCGTTACCCTCGGCATCGGCCACATCCTCGGCCATTTTCAGGCGGACCTCTGCGGTCAGCCGTCTCTCGCTGAGCATCAGCTGGCCCCCCTCTTGAGGGAGCCGTCCGCTTTGCGGTAGGGATTCTTTCTGTTCCTGCGGAATGACTTGTAGTAACGGCAGGCGTCATAATAGCCGTCCAGGCCGTGAAAGGAAGAGGAAAGATCGCATCGGTACAGTTCCAGAAGCTGGGGAAAAAGTTCGCTCTCAATGGTTTCCTGTTTCTTATGGTAGGGAAGCCTTTCTATGGCAGCGGGCATCATGTGATGGGCCACCAGATAGACCACCTCGTTTATCAGATCATCGGGAAAATCCCACTCCCTCAAAAGAGGCCGGATCAGATCCGCTCCGATCTGGGCATGGCCGTGGAACCGGTTCTGTCCCACCTCTTCGGCCCGTCCCTTTCCCAGATCATGAAAAAGCAGGGACAGGGAGAGATTCAGGGGGCGCTCCTTGCGGTATTTGAGGGTTTCCAGGGTATGCTCCCACACGTTCCCCTCGGGGTGGAACTCCTTGTTCTGCTCCACCCGTGCCAGCTGGGCCAGAGCCGGAAAATGGGCGTCGATCCACCCCTTCTCCTTAAGCAGGCCCAGGGCCAGATGGGCGCCGGGACCGGTGAGAATGTCCTCGAGAAAAAAACGGTCCTGCTCCCGCAGCAGGGAGGGGGGAAAGGAAAGAGAAGAGAGTCCCCCGGGGACATCCCCGTCGGACCAGGCGATATGCCGCAAGAGATGGGTCCAGTCCCGGCCAGAGACAGGATTCCCCTCCTGCATTCCCTTTCTGAGAAGATCATACTCCCCCTCCCGGTCCAGATATTTACCATCCGCAACGGAGTAGAGCATGTTGAATGGGACCATATTGAATCGGGGAACAGTCCCGGGAGAATCGACCGTGGTAAACAGAATCGTCACGCCGTCGTATATAAGGGCCGCATCGGCGCTGTCCAGACCGGGATAGAAGATCCCGTCGAAGGTACCGGCCAGCTCGCCCAGCCCCGCCGTGGTGGCGACGCTTATCACGGCGGGCCTTTTATTTTCATACCGGTCCAGAGCGCTCTTTCCGAAGTACCAGAATTCGCCCCCCCGCCGGAGAAATGTATCGATTTTTTTCATGTATCCCAAGGATAAACCTTTGCCGGGATTTGCTCAAGGTCGGGGCTAAACCACATCAAAGCCGATGTCGTATTTCACCCGGAACCTCTCCTTCATACTCTGGACAATATCATCGTTTCCACAGATCTCATGGAGATAAATAAAACGCTTGAACGAACGGTTCCTCTCTTCGAATTCCCCGAGCATATCATGGGAATTCCCCTTTTCAATGTATAACTCCGCCAGGGAATTCAGGATATTGTTCTTCTGGGCCAGGGCAATCGCTTCATTGCAGACACGCAGCGCTTCACCGGGCTGCTTGAGCTTGTTCAGTGCCTTGGCCAGATTGTAGCTGATCTTCACATAGAGGGGATCGTTGGAATTCTTCCCGTACCGGTTCAGATTATCCAGGATATCCTTAAAGAGATCACTGGCAAGACGATAATCACCCTCGAGAAAATATATCCCCGCATAGCTGTTTATAATGTGAAGTTCCTGAATGGTACAGTAATGACGAACTATCTCCTCCAGGCCGAACTCCCTGGTATAGGAAAGGGCAAGGGACAAATCAGCCTTGGCCTCTTCGTAATTCCTTCTCAGGGCCATCTTGCATATACCCTTATACCAGTAAAGTATCTGATACTGGTAGGGGGAGAGATCGCTGTTGTCATCCAGAAGCTGATCGGTCTGCTTCTCCAGATCGGCGAAGTCATTGTTCTCATAGGATTTCTCCAAATCCCGGAACATCTTGTAGTATAAAAGTCCCTTTTCGGAGTTGCTGTAAGAGAGAATGGACAGAAAATCAAAGCCCAGCTTGTTGGCGAAATGGAGCATCAGCTCGATTGAAGGGATATTTGATCCCCTCTCTATATTATAGATAGTCCGGGGCGTACAGACCCCGTAGGAGAGTTCCGACTGGGAAACACCCTTTTCCATCCGGACAAACTTAAACAGAGCTCCAAAACTTGCCTTATCCATTACATCCCGCCGTTATTTTTTACAACTTTCTTACTTTAGCACAATACAGTGTCCTGTCATCCAGGCTTTTGGAACCGGAAATATTTTTCCATATCCCCCTTCCCCGCACTGTGCTACTATGTTACCACAGGAGGCTGTTATGTTAAAGAAGATTATAGGTATATTATTCATTTTCCTCATGTCCACCCTCTTTTTCAGCTGTGAGGATATCACCTCTCCCGAAAGCGGTTACAGCCAGAATAAGGTGGAAACACCTCAGGAGACTGCCGCTACCAGGGGCGACTATGAAGAATGGCCTCTGAAGTTATAGGAGTCTTCCGATGATCAGGACATTTAAAAAGAAAGATTTGCCCTATTTGAGACGGGTTCTGGCGGAACGACGGTTCTCATTCAAAGAAGAGAGGGAGACCCTTCTCCTCCAAACCTGCTTTCACCTGAACCATGGGGAGTATCGGGATCGGGAGCCACATGAGTCGGGTAAGGTCCTGCCGCAGGAAATGAACCATCAGGTTGCTTTCGTATAATACCACCGGGTGAGCCATCGGCACAGGCCGTCCAGGCCGGGGTAGATGACTCGCTCGGAAATATTTACCTGATCCAATTTGTCCCGAATCTCCCACTTCATTTCCGCGGGAATGATAATTCTGTAGTAGAGTTCCTCATGCTCATTCAGCCAGTCGTTCATAGCCTTTTCGTTACTGGAAAGAACGGAAAAAAGGGCGTATTGATTGATAATGCGGCTGTCGATGGAGGGGGGCTCGAAAAAAGCGACGAAATCCTCATCCTCTTTCATAGCCTCGAAGGAATCAAAATCAGGGCATACCTTATTAAGAACTTCTACGGAAGAACCGACGATTTTCTCCCTGTCATACTGCCTTTTCAGGGCGGAGGGCAGATACTTTCGTGAATCGATAAACCTTACGCACCAGAGCACCCCGTCCGCATCGTACCTGTGAATATCCTCGGTGGCGAAATGCAGGGCCACGTAGGGGGAGTAGGTCCAATCCAGAAGCCGCGTGGGCAGCCCGTGGTGCTGGGCGATGGAGAGCCAGTTCCAGTTCGGTTCCGCACGGCTGATGGTCGCATCGGCGTATTTCTTGAAATTGCGGATAATCGGTTTTTCCAGGGAGGCGTAATTCCCGTTAAGCCGCATGAGACTCGTCAACAGCTCGTAACGGCTGTCCGGCAGTCCCCGAAAGACATAGGGGGACCGGTAGCGGCCGATTTCCCCGTCAAAGGAGTCCTGGAACAGCTTTCGGTGAAGGTCGTCCCAGTCAGCGGGCGTGTAATCCCGGGATGTATCCAGCATGGGATCAGTAGGCTTCCGTGCCGGTGCGGATAGTGACTTTTTCCCTCAGATCGGCCACGGAAGCGGAAAACTCCTTCATGTGAGCCGTCTTCAGATGAGCATCCAGAGCTTCCCGGCTTTCCCATTTTTCATAAAGGGTGATAACCCTGTCGCCGAAGGGCTCACCGGGGATGAAGTCCAGGGACAGATCCCGGGTATGGTCGTACATAAGGCAGCCCTCTTCGGCCAGAACCTGGGGACGTACCTTGCGGCAGGCCTCCTGAAATTCCTCCATCTTCCCCTCTTTAATTGTCATGTTAACGCAAAGATAGATCATAAACTCTCCTTAGCTGGTATTCTATCCTTTGATATTACAGCAATCCCATTTCATGTCATAGACCATCCAGCACATTTCGTACTTTTCTGATCAATATTTCCGAGGTGAACGGTTTCTGAACGAAATTGACCCGTTCCTCGAGAATCCCCTGACGGGCTATGACATTGGCCGTATAACCGGACATGAAAAGGCATTTGATCTCCGGTTCCAGCCGGGCCACCTCTTCGGCCAAAGCCTTGCCGGACATCTCGGGCATAACCACGTCCGTCAGAAGCAGTTCTATTTTCCCATGGGGTTCCCGGACTTCCCGCAAAGCCTCCTCCGGCCCGGAGGCCAAAATGACGGTGTATCCCTTCAGTTCAAGCATTCGGGCCACAAGGTTCCTTATCTCCGGACTATCCTCCACAAGAAGAATCCTCTCATGACCCCAGCCCCTATCCCGGTCGTCGGGGGATTTCTCCCCCTCAGCGGGGGCGTTTCCCATAAGGGCGGGCAGATAAACCCTTATAACCGTCCCCATGCCCGGTTCGCTGTATACATTGATAAATCCGCCGTTCTGCCGGATTACGCCGTACACCGTGGCCAGTCCCAGACCGGTTCCCTGCCCCACCCCCTTCGTTGTGTAGAAGGGTTCAAAGATATGGGAAAGGGTTTCCTTTTCCATACCCCTGCCGCTGTCGCTTACGGCCAGCATGACATAGTCACCGGGAATATAACCTATATGCTCCCGGCAGTAGGCTTCGTCAAACAGGGCGGTACCGGACTCAATGGTGATCCGTCCCACCCCCTCTATGGCATCCCGGGCATTCACGCATAGATTAACCAGAACCTGGTTGATTTGGCTGGGGGCTATCTTGACGGAAGGGAGCCCTTTCCCGGGGAGCCAGATCAGCTCAATATTCTCCCCGATAATTTTGTGGATCATGGTAAGAAGCTCACCCACGGACCGGTTCAGATCCATAACTTCGGGGACCACCGTCTCCTTGCGGGCATAAGCCAGAAGCTGCCGGGTCAGGTCGGCGGAGTGCTCCGCCGCATAGGCTATGGCCTCCAGGTGTTCCTCAAGGGAATCGGTCTGCCCCGCCTTTATCTCCTCCGCGGCCAGTTCCGTATGGCCCAGAATCACTCCCAGCATATTGTTAAAGTCGTGGGCCACTCCCCCGGCCAGCCGGCCGACCGACTCCATTTTTCGGTTCTGATCCAGCTGCTCCCGTATCTTATCCCTCTCCTGCTCATCCCGTTTCCGGTCGGTGATATCCAGGTGGGTTCCGAACATCCACTCCGGCTTGCCCTCGTCGGTCCAGGTGATAACCTTACCCCGATCTATCACCCACACCCAGTGCCCGTCCCTGTGCATCATGCGGCACTCGCAGTCGTAAAACTCCTCCTGCCGGGTAAAGCACAACTGCAGCAGCCGGTCCGATTCGGCCAGATCATCGGGGTGGCAGTAGTCAAGCCAGGTATTAATGGTGACCGGGTCCAGGTCATTCAGGGCATACCCCATAATATTCGCCCACCGTTCATTCAGGATCAGCTCCCCGGTCTGGACATTCCACTCCCAGGTGCCCACGTTCATCCCCTGGATAATGTAATCAAGCCTCCCCTTCTGGCGGGCCAGGTCCTCCTCCGCCCGACGGCGCACCAACAGCTCCTTCTCACTCCTCGCCTTAGCGAAACTAACGTCCGAAACATAGGTGGCGAACTTGACCAGAAAGGACATGAGGTGATCTATCTGCTCCCGGCTGTACCGGGGAATACGGCGGAACGCCTCTATATAAGCGGTTCTGTCGAAACCGTATTTGTCTGCCTGGCGAAGGAAGAAATCCTCATCCACCTCATCGTGGTCATAGAAAAACTGACCCGTGTAAATATTCCCCCAGTGTTTTTCACCGATATAAAGGGGAGTCACCACATCGACGAGACCGTTTTTGCACCGGTAATCCACATACTCACCCCTTTTGATGTTCTCCACCAAAAAGAGATCGCTTTCCCGGCAGTTTTCCGCGGTAAAGGGGTTAACCCGGTGAAACAGGGTGCACAAGTCCTGCCATCCGGTCTGTTCAATAATCTTCCCGCTCATATCCAGAACAGCGGTAACCATGCCGGTCAGATGATAAAAATCATCCATGACTGCCTGAATTTCGGCTATGTTGATGATCTCTTCGAGGGAATCTTCTCCTGAATCCTGAAGCCGATCATCTGAATGGGGGAGGTTATCCTTTTTCGGGGACATGGGGGACTCCTTTACTTATCGTCTAATTGTAGTTTTTTTTTGCTTTGAATTCCAGATATTCAAATATGTCTCTCCCGGAATTTACCCGGGGAAATCCCGTAATTCAGGCGAAAAATCCGGCAGAAGTAGTTTTCGCTGGTAAAACCGCAGCTCTCGGCCACCTCCCCTATGGTCAGGTCCCGGGAATCCACGGACCGCTTAAGAAGCAGCTGCCGGGCTTTGGAGAGCTTCATGGTCTCCAGGTACTGTCGGGGAGATATATTACGGAACCGCTTGAACTCCCTGGTAAAGTAGCTGCGGGAAACACCGCACATATCTGCTATTTCTGACACAGAAAGATTATCCCCATAGGATTTTTCCATAATAACAAGGGCTTTTCCCAACCAGGGGGGATCCTTTTTCACCGGAGAGGCCCCGTGTACGGAGTGGGCCTTCGCATAAAGTTCCACCGCCAGGGAGTAGGCCATGGAGGAAAGGGTCATGGTCCTGTCCCATGAAGAGGTCTCCGGCTGATCAAATCCCCCCTTATACAGGGTTAAAAAGGGGGAATGAAGAGGTGAATCGACACCCAGTTCCAGAACGGGTCCGAAATTGTCCAGAACCTGGTCCAGGCAGCGCAAAACCTCGCTACCGCTCAGGCAGATGTAATAAAAGAGCCATTCCTTTGAGTGGGAAGGGATAAAGTAGCGGTGATTGTGGGGAATTTTCACCACCATGGTCGTTCCCGGAGTCAGCCGGTAATCCCTTTCCCCGTACTGCAGGGCCCCTTCCCCGCCCAGGGTATGCTGAATAACCGCAAAGGGCCGGCTGCCCCTGGCCAGACCGGGAAAACTGTAGGAGGATGTGACCCGGGAAAGTCCGTAGCTGGAGATCATGGAGTGCAGGGCAAAGGGGCGTCTTTCCGTACTGCAGCTGACCACTTTCTCGGGCAGCTCTCTTATTTCATCGGGGCGGGGGGTGTTTTTACGCATATTAATGGTCATTATATCAGAAAGAGCACAAACCTACTACTATTATCACAAAGCTCTCATAGTCCCCACTACCGGGCCGTGCTAGAATGGAGTCAAATCAGGGCAGTTCCGCCCCCAATCAAGGAGAGAAAACATGTCTTTTAAGATTTCTATTATCGGAGCCGGAAGCATAGGGTTCACACGCAAGCTCGTGGCGGATACCCTGACGGTTCCCGAATTCAGCAATATCACAATTTCGCTTATGGATATAGATCAGGAAAACCTGGATATGATCTACAAGCTGATAGAGAGAGACATCAAGGCCAACGGCCTGAACCAGGTAAAACTGCTTAAGACAACGGACCGCCTGGAGTCCCTTAAAGATGCCCGCTATGTGCTGAATGTGGTCCGCATCGGCGGGCTGGAAGCCTATGCCACGGATGTGGAGATTCCCCTGCAGTACGGGGTGGACCAGTGCGTTGGCGACACCCTGTGCGCCGGGGGCATCATGTACGGCCAGCGGGGCATCGCCTTCATGCTGGGCCTGTGCGATGACATCAAAGCCGTGTCATCCCCCGATGTCATTCTCCTGAACTACGCCAATCCGAACGCCATGATGACCTGGGCGGCCAATGTCTACGGCGGGGTTCAGACCCTGGGCCTGTGCCACGGGGTACAGCACGGCCACGAGCAGCTGGCCGAAGCTCTGGATATCCCCAAGGAGGAACTGGATTACTCCTGCGTGGGCATCAACCACCAGACCTGGTACATGGAACTGAACCATAGGGGCCACGCATACACCGCCGACGAACTGGTAAAGGCTCTGGAAGCCCATCCCCGCTTCTCCGATGAGGAGAAGGTGCGCATAGACATTCTCAAGCGCTTCGGCTACTACTCCACCGAATCGAACGGACATCTCTCAGAATACCTGCCCTGGTACCGCAAGCGGCAGGAGGACATTCCCGGCTGGATCAGCTTCAGCGACTGGATTCACGGGGAGACCGGGGGGTATTTAAGAATCTGCCGGGAGCACCGGAACGAGTTCGAAACGGAATTCCCCAAGTGGATGAAAGAAGATCCCAAGAAGTTCACCGAAGAGGAGCGGTCCAACGAACACGGCAGCCATATTATCGAAGCCCGGGAAACGGGCCGGATCTACCGGGGGCACTTTAACGTGATCAACAATCACGCCGTAACCAACCTCTCCCCCGATGCGGTGGTGGAAGTTCCCGCCCACGTGGACAAGCTGGGTGTGCATGTGCCCGAGTTTGGGCCCCTGCCCGACGGCCCCGCCGCCATCTGCGAGCAGAGCATCTCCGTGCAGAGGCTGGCGGTCAAGGCGGCTCTGAAAGGAGACGACTTCCTCCTGCGCCAGGCCATGCTGCTCGATCCCCTCAC
>JAFGPQ010000046.1 GCA_016936115.1 Spirochaetales bacterium
CCGGCCCCGGTAATCAGCACATCCTCCCCCACCATGTCAAAGGCCAGGGCCGTATGCACCGCGTTCCCCAGGGGATCGAAAATGGCTGCCTGATCGTCGGAGATGTAATCGTCCAGCTTAAAGGCGTTCCCCGCGGGCAGGACGAAGCGCTCGGAGAAGCAGCCGGTCCTGTTGACCCCTACCCCGCTCGTGTTCCGGCAGAGATGGCGTTTGCCCGCCCGGCAGTTCCGGCAGTGGCCGCAGGTGATGTGCCCCTCCCCGGTAACCCGGTCCCCCGGTCGGAATCCCACCACTTCGCTCCCCACGTCCAGGACTTCCCCCACGAACTCGTGGCCGGTAACCATGGGAACGGAAATGGTGGCCCGGGCCCAGTCGTTCCAGTCGAAGATATGAATGTCCGTGCCGCATATGGCCGTTTTATTAATGGCGATGAGCAGATCATTGGGACCCGCCTGGGGTTCGGGAGCATCGATCATCCAAATGCCCTTTTCCCGCTTCGTCTTGGCCAGAGCCTTCATGCAATCACCCCCAGCTCCCGTCCGACAGAAATGACCGCCTCGATGGTCCGGTCCAGCTGCTCCCGGGTATGCACGGCGGAGACCTGAAAACGGATCCGGGCCTGACCTTCGGGCACCACGGGATAGGAGAACCCGATGACATAGATCCCCTTTTCAAGGAGCCGGTCCGCCATCTTTCCGGCGAGAACCGCATCCCCCAGCATAAGGGGTACGATGGGATGGGTTCCCTCTTTGATGGTGAAACCCGCATCGGCCAGGGCTTTCCGAAAATAGCGGGTATTCTCGAAAAGCTTCTCCCGGGAAGAGGGGTCGGCCTGAATCAGTTCCAGAGTCTTAAGAGCCGTGGCGGTGATAACCGGAGCCAGGGTGTTGGAGAAGAGATAGGGCCGGGACCGCTGCCGTAACCACTGAATAATCTCCTTTCGCCCGGACGTGTATCCCCCGGAGGCGCCCCCCAGGGCCTTTCCCAGGGTGCCTGTGATAATATCCACCCGTTCCATGACGCCGCAGTACTCCGGGGTGCCCCGCCCCCCTTCGCCCATGAACCCCACCGCGTGGGAATCGTCCACCATGACCAGGGCGTCGTATTTCTCCGCCAGATCGCAAATGCCCTTCAGGTCGGCAATATAGCCGTCCATGGAGAAGACCCCGTCCGTGGCGATCAATCGGAAGCGGCAATCCTGCGCTTCTATCAGTTTTTTCTCCAGATCGTTCCTGTCCCTGTTGGCATAACGGAAGCGCCGGGCTTTGCAGAGCCGGATCCCGTCGATGATGCTGGCATGGTTCAGGGCATCGCTGATAACGGCGTCCTGTTCATCGACGAGTGTTTCGAAAAGCCCCCCGTTAGCGTCGAAGCAGGAGGAGTAGAGGATCGTATCCTCGGTCCCCAGAAAGGAGGATATGGCTTTTTCCAGTTCCCGGTGGATATCCTGGGTGCCGCAGATAAACCGCACGCTGGAGAGTCCGTAACCGTATTTTTCCAGGGCCGACCGTCCCGCTTCGATCAGATCCGCGTTATCCGCCAGGCCCAGATAGTTGTTGGCGCAGAAATTGATAACCCGCCCCTGTCCTTTCACAGAAATTTCCCCGCTCTGGGGAGACAAAAGAGTCCTTTCCTCTTTATAAAGACCCTTTTCACGAATTTCCCCTATTTTACCGGCAAGATACTCCGTAAATCGCACTATATCCTCCTTTTCCATTCGTATATCCCTATCCTGATTATCATCCCCCGGGGGATTCCCTGTCAACGGGAAGGATTCGCTTTTTCACCTTCCATCGTTTACAATTAAGGAAGAGATACTTCAGGGGGTATACCCATATGACCATACCGGCACTATTCAAAAGCACGGCGGAAGACTATCCCGAGATCGTCAGCCAGTATTACAGGGAAGGCAATAGTGACTTCAAGAGCGTCACCTATGGGGAACTTTATCGCCGGGTGGGAGTTCTCGCCGCCGGGCTGGAGACGGCGGGAGTATCTGAGGGATCCCGCATCGGTCTAATCTGCGACAACCGCCCCGAATGGCTCACCCTGGATCTGGCGATTCTCTCTCTGGGAGCGGCCGACGTGCCCCGGGGAAGCGATACCATGGCCGGAGAGCTTCTTTACATACTGGATTTTTCCGAATGCGCCGTAGCGGTGATGGAGAACATCCGACTCCTTGAAAAGATCCTCCCCTATGAGGAGGAACTGCCCTTCCTTCAGAAAATCATCCTCATAGACATGCCCGAGACTCTGCCCGAAACGAACTGGGAAATTCTCAGTTATGACCAGGTTATGCAGAAGGGCCGCGACAAAGGGGGCAAGGCCTATCTGGACAGGCTGATCGAAGAAGGTCGGGGAGAGGAACGGGCCACCCTTATTTACACCTCGGGTACCACGGGGGAACCGAAGGGGGTTCTTCTCTCCCATGAAAATTTCCTGCACCAGGTGCGATTTATTCATACCCAGGCGGATATCGCCGTGGGGGATATCTGGCTCAGCGTGCTTCCCGTCTGGCACTCTTTGGAAAGAATCGTCCAGTATCTCGTCCTGGGGGCGGCCAACGCCGTGGCCTACTCCCGTCCCGTGGGAGATATCATGCTCCGTGACCTGGCCGATCTGAATCCCCAGTGGATGGCCTCGGTCCCCCGCATCTGGGCGGGAATAGAAGGGAGCGTCCTGAGCAAAATCAGAAGCGAGGGCCGACTCTCCTGGGGCCTCTTTCGTTTTTTTCTGGGAACAGCCAAATTCCATCAGCATATGGCGAACCGGCTGGCAGGAAGAATCGCCGATTACAAAAGGAAATTCCTCCTGCCCCGCTACCTGATATTTCCTGTCCTCTGGCTCCTTCTCTGGCCCATTCGCATGCTGGGTGACCGGCTCATATTCAGTAAAATCCGGGTGAAACTGGGAACCCGTTTCCAGGCGGGCATCTCCGGGGGCGGCGGTCTTCCTCCCCGGCTCTTCAGTTTTTTCCAGGCCATGAAAATTACCCTCCTCGAAGGATACGGCCTGACCGAGACCGCGCCGGTGGTCTGCTTCAGCCCCCAGCATCATCCGGTCATGGGCACAGTGGGCAAACCCTACCCGGCGGATACGGAGATCAAAGTGGTGGACGAGGAGAACCGGATCTGTCCCCCGGGCAAGGCGGGACTCATCATGATCCGGGGAAAACAGGTGATGGCCGGCTATTTTCAGAAGCCCGAGTTCACAGAGCAGGTGCTGGACAGGGAGGGATGGTTCAACTCCGGGGATCTGGGCATGAAAACGATAAGGGGGGAGCTGACCATACTGGGCCGTATCAAGGATACCATCGTTTTGATGGGAGGGGAGAACGTGGAGCCCCTGCCCATGGAGATCAAACTGAACGAATCCCCCTATATCGAACAATCCATGATCGTAGGACAGGACAGGAAATATCTGGGAGCCCTCATCGTGCCCGATTTTGATAAGCTGGAGCAGTTCGCCCGGGAAGAGAACCTGGCCTATGTCAGCCGGGATCTTCTTATTGAGAATGTGGCGGTCCTGGAGTTGATTAACGAGGAGATCAGCCGGCTTATCTCGGCAAAAACCGGATTCCGCCCCTTTGAAAGGATATTCCGTTTCGCCCTGCTGTCCGAACCGTTCCGAATGGGCCGGGAACTATCGGCGAAACAGGAGATCAAACGGCACGAGGTGGAACGGCTCTACAAAAAGCAGATAGAGAGTCTCTTCTGATGAAATCCTAAGCCCGGTACATATTATCGAGAAGCCAGTTCCTGTTATTTCGGTTGACTCTCCGTACTTCCCTCTTCACCCTCTCCATATCCCATGCCATGCGGTGCCGTTCCAGGGAGTATCCCCCCTTACCGATATCCAGCAGCAGGAGTGTCTTGCCGTACTCGGGATATTGGGAGATGCCCGTGGCCCCGGGACAGATGAACCGGGGATTCACCCCGTCGTCCACCCAGCGGTGAATATGCCCGAAGAAGAGAACCTCCCTTCCGGCGGCTCCGTAGGGTTCGGTCATTCCCTCTTCATCGGTTTCGATCCAGGGCTCGCAGATTCGGCCGTTTTTCAGGGGAAAGTGGGTGAACCGAAACGTTCTTCCCCCTTCCGCAATGCGGTGCTCATAGGGCAGGACTTCCAGGGTTTCGATCGAATCGGGGGATAGCTGGGCCGTGGTCCACTCGTAGTGGTTCCTTTCAGCGGCCCCCATTCTCTTCTCTATAACCGGTCCGTAACCGTCGCTGCAGTGGTACTCCTCATGGTTGCCCTTGATCATGACGACGGAACGGCTTTTCATAAACTGAAAGGTTTCTTCCGGCCAGGGGCCGATATCAAGGGAATCGCCCAAATGGACATGGAGATCCGCACCCAGGTCCCGGCCCGCTTTATCCGCTTCTTCCGCCGCCAGGATATTGGCATGCATATCTGTGGAGATAAGGATTCTCATACCCCCATCCTAACCCATATCGCCCGGGGGAATCAATCTAACCGGAAAAAAGCTTCAGTTGACTTCCGGAGTGGCAGAACCTAAACTTAAATAAACAACTCCCATGGGGTGAAATAG
>JAFGPQ010000047.1 GCA_016936115.1 Spirochaetales bacterium
CGTCGAGCTGTAGTTCCCCCAGCACGAGCAGGGATATTTCCGGGTCAGGCAGTTTCCCCCCCGCCCGCAGAATGGCCAGGGCCATGGACAGGTCGTAGCGGGCTCCCTCCTTCTTCACCCCAGCCGGAGCGAGATTTATAAGAATCCGCTCAAGAGGCATTTCGTAGCCGCCCCTTTTCAGGGCAACCCGCACCCGCTCCCGGGCCTCTTTGACCGCGGAATCGGGCAGGCCCACCACGTCCAGAGACGGGATTCCCCGCCGGCAGTCGACCTCCACGGAGATCAGATCTCCCTCGTAGCCTCTGAATGCATAACAGTAGATCATCATTATCACTCCCAGAATCGATATCTCAAAAACGGGGAGAAGATTTTTTACCGAATTCGCCGGAATGAAGGAAATATTACCTCCCCCGCGTTGTTCAAGGTGGCAAATCTGTGGCATAATAGGCCCGTATTTTTCAGCAGAGGTAAATTAATGGACAAACTGCGCGTTTTCAGTATTGGAAATATTCTTATTGATATTCTGGCCGATGTGTCAGAGGAAGATATACTAACCCTTAACCTGGATAAGGGGATCATGAAGCTGGTGGATGACGAGGAGAGAGGCCGGATACTGAATCTTCTCGCGAAAAAAGAGTGTGTCTACAACTGCGGCGGTTCGGCACCCAACACGATAATCACCCTGGCCGGTTTGGGCGTCCCCTGCGGTCTCTCGGGCAAAGTGGGACAGGATGATCTGGGACAGACCTACATTGACCGGCTTGAGGAGCAGGGAGTCAAATCCTATGTAACAACCGGGGAAGGAAATACGGGAACCAGCATTATTCTCATCACTCCGGACTCGGAAAGGACCATGAATACGAGCTTGTGCATCAACAGGGATTATTCCCGAGATGATGTAGACCTGAACGCGGTGGGAGAAGCGGATTTCTTCTACTTTACCGGGTATATGTGGGACACGGATTCCCAGAAGGACGCTCTTCTTGAAGCGATTAACGAAGCCCGCCGTGAGGGGACTAAGATAGTCTTTGACCTGGCCGATCCCTTTGCGGTTCAGCGCAGCCGGGATGACTTTCTGAATATGATACATCACCACTACGACATCGTCTTCGCGAACCGGGAGGAGGCGAAGCTCCTCTTTCACACGGAGTGCGTGGAGGATTCGGTGAAGGAACTGGCCAGGCTCTGTGAGATCGCCGTGGTCAAGGACGGGGGCAACGGCTCCTATGTGGCGTCCGGCGACCAGGTCTGGAAGATCCCCGTCTTCAAGGTGGACAGCATAGACTCCACCGGAGCGGGTGACACCTACTCCTCGGGATTTCTCTATGGTCTCTCCCAGGGATTCTCCCTTGAGAAATCGGGGCACTTCGCCTCCTGGCTGGCTTCCCGAATCGTGACAGTGAAGGGAGCCCAGTTCTCCGAAGAGATGATAGGTGAGATAAGAAAGGCTATCAAAGAGGAAACCTGGGACTGCTGAGCCCCTTTCGGATTGACCTTAAGAGTGGTCATGCCGATAAGCTAATATGCCCTTTTTTAAAACATCCCTGATTCTGATCTGTCTTCTTTCCACTGCATCACTCTTCTCCTATCAGGAGGAGGGAATCGCCTCCTGGTACGGGGGCAAATTTCAGGGAAGGAAAACGGCGAACGGGGAGGTATTCGATACGAACGAACTGACTGCCGCCCACAAGACTCTTCCCTTCGGCACACTGGTTATGGTGGAGAATCTGGACAACGGAAAGACGGTCATTCTGCGGATTAACGACCGGGGGCCCTACGTGGGGGACCGCATCATCGATCTCTCCCGTAAAGGGGCGGAGACCCTGAATATGATTGAGTCGGGCACGGCAAGGGTCCGCATCACCTCTATTGACCCGGATACGCGGGAAATCCGCTTCGCCGATCCGATAACCTGCACCATACAGCTGGCTTCCTACACCGATCTCATGAATGCCCAGAATATGAAGAAGCGCCTGCAGGAGGAGGGGTTCCAACCTGTGACGCGTCTTAATAACAGGGGGATGACCACACTCTATCTGGAGCGGGTTCCCCTTGAGGAGTGCTACGATACGGTGAAAAAGCTGGAGAGGATTCCCCTGACGGGCATCATTCTGCGCCAGGACAGGGAACTCCCCTCCCCTTAAGCCCCCTGGGCCCCGCTGAATTCAAGCCAGTCCTTGATCAGCTTGGCGCACTTGTTCTTCTGAACCTTCACCACCTTGAACTCCCGTTCCGCACTTTCTACCGAATCGGAGGCGTGGGCCGTGTTCACCATCACGTCGTGGCCGAATTCCCGGCGTACCGTACCGCCGGGCGCTTTGGTGGGATCGGTCGGCCCCAAGACCTCCCGTATCTTATCCACCGCGTTTTCCCCTTCGTAGACGAGAATCATACACTTCACCCGGCCCGAAGCGTCCCGCTCCTCGAGGGGGCAGTCATCGGGAGTTCGGCCTGTCATGAACTCCACGATCTTGCTGAACTGATCGTAGGCGAAGGCGTTACCGAACTCTCTTTTAATGATTTCGGAGGTCTCTTCGGGAAGTTCCATATCGAATTTCTCCTCCAAATAGGCCACAGCCTTGGTGCCCATGCCCGGTCCCAGTTTCTCCTTAAGGGCGTTCTCAACGGCTCCGTAGAACTCCAGCCCCTCGTTGACGGACATCTGGTAAATCTTGCATCCCACGATGCGAAGACCGGTACGGGAGAACATATCCAGGATCGTGCCGGGGCGGCTGGAGGGATAACGCCAGTTGTCCGGTTTAATGATCACCAGGGTTTTTTCAATCTTCTCCGGATTGGGATAGACCATATTTTGAACGACATTGTCCGCCCCTTCCATGGCTTTCATAAAAATTTTCAAATTATGGTTCGCCACTTCCTGACGGGGGGGAGTCAGAACGGCTGGCTCGATATAGATCGGGGTGCCCGGCTCTTCCTTGCTGTAAATAAGGTCGGCATAGGTATCCCGGATTGTCTCACCGGTGATCGACTCGATACTGCGGTTCTCGGGAAAAAGGGCGCCGGTGACATCGGTCAGCTTTCGGCAGGCATCCTGCCCGCGGAAGAGGAAGAGAGCTACCCGGTGCTGCCTCTCCTCGGGCATCATATTACGCAGGATATAATCGGAGAGCAGCTTCCCGCTGCCCGGCTTTTTGGGATTGGTAAAGCGGATCATCGATTCCGCATAGGCTTCCACGGTTTTTCGGTCCGGCGTGAAAATCTGAGCGCCGATCAGTTCCAGATCGACCCGGGACAGAAGACGGGACAGAACGCCTCCGGTACGGGATTTCGCCAGTGTGTAGGGGGTGGCTAAAATGTAGGATAATTCTTCAGACATGTTTCTTCCTTGTATATGACTGATGATTATACCCATTATTTACCGGTTTGTGTATTCGGATTTCCGATTATTTGAGCAATTTTTTACGAAACAGCTCTCCCCCCTGAAAGTTCTTCATAAGCTGATCCACTGTCTCCTCCATCTCTTCCATGAGAGACATGAGGACCGCATTGCCCATCAGTTCCCTTTCAGAGAGAGTTCTCGAATTCCGTTCCTCATCGTAAACCTTGGAAAATGTGCGTATTTTCTCACCGGGGATCAGCAGGCTGTATTCGAAATAGGAGGTGGCGCAGAGTCGGGAATCACAGTAATAATAGTAGACAAGACTGCTTTTCACAGCCCGGTCGGCCTGTTGAAAGTAGTAACTGACCCGTGCCAGGGGATGGGAGTCCCGGTCATAGAGATAGTAATAGTAGTAGAGTGGTTTCCGCCCCTGAAAGGTCAGCGCTTCACTCATAATCCCCGTTTCGCCAATGTTGACCACCGTATAGCTTCCCATGGACTGGGCTTCCCGCTCGGAAAGGGAATGGTAATAAAGGGGCGCCTTGTCATAGCTGGAAGGGTCGATGAGATAGAAGAAGTCCTTCCAGTACTCCTCCGCTGCGAAGAGCGTGAAGAGACCGCCGGCCAGATTAAGGAGGACTATGAAAACAATTTTTCGATAGGCTCTTTCCGATCGGACCAGTCCCTTTTCTCTCAAATACTCTGCTCCCCGGCCCAACGGGCGGCGCTGGCCATCAGTTCCAGGCTCTTCAGAAAATTTTCCGTGCTTTCAAAGCCGTAGGAGAGTCTCAGAGAACGGCTCCCCTTCTCCTTCAGCTCCCCTCGGGGGTGAACACAAAAATCGCCGGGAATATAAATGACCCGGGGATTCTTCTCCTTCCCCGTGAAATCGATACTCTCCACTCCGGTAGTCCGGTTCAGCCATTTGAAAAAGGGGCTGTTCTCTCCTGTAGCCGTATCTTTGAAGGTAAGGTAGAAGTAAAACCCCGCCGATCCGCCGATACACTCCTCCAGCCAGGGATCGAGCAAACGTTCGATAGCAGGGCGCAGGATACGGGCCTTTTCCCTGTACCCCCGGTTCACCGTGGCGAGCTGCTCCTCCAGCTTGTGATCGAGAAGCCAGGAGGCGATCTCCTGATTGACCAGGGGAGCGGAAAATCCGATATCGTTTACCCGCTGCACCAGAGCGTTTCTGAGGATTCCCCGGGGACAGAACATATATCCCAGCCTCAAAGCGGGGGCGATAACCTTGGAGAGGGTTCCCACTTCATAGATAAGGCCCAGTTCGTCCATAGTCATGCCGGAAAGGGGCTTCTCCTTATCCGGATCATGGACAAGATCCTCATAGGCTTTATCGAAAATGACAGGGAGGATCCGGTCCCTTTTACGGGAAAAATCCGTAAAGATCCTGACAATATCCCTTCTTCTCTCATTGGTCAGAACCGATCCGGAGGGATTATTGACGGTCACCACATAGGCGTAGCTGAGCTTCTCCGGGTCCAGGTCGGGAGAATTGAGCAGGGCTTCCAGCTTTTCCGGTATCATCCCGTCCTGATCCTCAGGCACGGTTAACACTTCGAATCCCTTTCTCTCCAGATATTCCGTGTAGATGTAGTAGTAGGGGTCCGCAGTAATCACGATGCCCCTTGCCATTACCTCGGAAAAGGCTTCGAG
>JAFGPQ010000048.1 GCA_016936115.1 Spirochaetales bacterium
GAGAGCTGCGAACGGGCGCAGAAGCACGATATGGTGGCGGAGGATTTCGCCTTCTGCCTGGAGCGGGTGCCGGGATGCTTCTTTCAGCTGGGGCTGGGAGAGGAGTGGCCTTCCCTGCATACCGCCCGATTTGATTTCAACGACCGGGTCCTGGAGAGGGGAATACTCCTCTTCACGGCCCTGGCAGGAGGATTTGATGAGCCGCTATGACAAAATGGTTTACCGCCGCTGCGGCCGGAGCGGACTCAAACTGTCCGCCCTTTCATTGGGGCTGTGGCATAATTTCGGGCAGGAAGACGATCCCGGCAAAGCCCGGGAACTGATCTGGGGCGCCTTCGACCGGGGGATCACCCATTTCGATCTGGCCAATAACTACGGCCCCCCTCCGGGAAGCGCGGAAGCCACCTTCGGAAAGATCATGAAGGAGTCCCTGGGCAGCCACCGCTATGAGATTGCGGTATCCACGAAAGCGGGCCATCCCATGTGGGAGGGGCCCTACGGGGACTGGGGGAGCCGCAAGCACCTCATCACAAGCCTGGATCAGAGCCTTGAAAGGATGGGTCTGGATTACGTGGACGTTTTCTACTCCCACCGCTATGACCCGGATACGCCCCTGGAAGAGACCATGGGCGCCCTGGATTACGCGGTCCGATCGGGAAGAGCTCTCTATGCGGGTCTCTCCAAGTATCCCGCCTCGGTAACCAGCAATGCTCTGGAAATACTCAGGAATCTGGGTACCCCCTGCCTGGTGTACCAGGGGCGATACAACATGATGGACCGGGAGCTGGAAGGTATGCTGGACCATATCCTCGAAGTGGCCGGGGTAGGCCTTACCGTGTTCTCCCCTCTGGCCCAGGGACTGCTGACGAACCGCTACCTGAAGGGCATTCCCGGGGATTCCCGGGCGGCGAGAGACGGTTTTTTGAAAAGGGCAAATGTTTCCGAAGAGATGATCCGTAAAACGGAACTTCTGAATGCCCTGGCACAGGAGCGGGGTCAATCCCTGGCGTCACTGGCGCTTACCTGGGTTCTGAGCCACGGGGGAGTGACTTCCGCCGTAATCGGCGCCAGCAGAATGGAACAGCTGGAGGACAACCTGACCGCCCTGGACGCTCCGGAAATCACAGCGGAGGAACGGGAGAGAATCGATAGTATCCTGAAAAATGAAAAATGAAGTAAGTAGAGTTTTTTCGGCCCCAATAGACGTTTCGGAACCGGACAGTTTTTTAGGGGTCCCGCGAAGTTCGCAAAGATCGCGAAGATTTATTGACATATCAACTCGCGAACAAGTTTATCTTTTTATGCGATAAAACAATACCACATAAAACCCATCTTTTCTTCACGCCCTTTACGGGAGCTTAACCGGTCGCAGGGTGTAATTCGATAAATCGAAAAAGGGCTGCTGCAAGAGTAAACTCGCAACAGCCCCTTTTTAATCCCTTACCGGACAATTAGCCCTTGAGGGCCTCTTCAACGGAATTCAGGAACTCGGTCAGCTCCGAGGGAAGCTTGTCGCCGAACTTGGGATAGTGATTGTCCCGTACGTCGGCCAGCTCCTTGAGCCATCCGTCCCTATCCACAGAGAGAAGTTCCTTCATATCTTCGGCGGTGACACCTTCGGGCCTGTCGATGGCTTCGATGGAGGGCATTTTCCCAATGGGAGTCTCCACGAAATCACCGGTGCCTTCGCACTGCTGGAATACCCACTTCAGAACCCGGCTGTTGTCGCCGTAACCGGGCCAGAGCCACTTGCCCTCAGCCGTTTTACGGAACCAGTTAACAAAGAAAATCTTGGGCAGCTTGTCCTCGGTAGATTTCTTACCCACTTCGATCCAGTGCTTGAAGTAGTCACCCATATGGTATCCGCAGAAGGGAAGCATGGCGAAGGGGTCCCGGCGGATGGTACCGGCCTTGAGGTCCAGAGCGGCGGCGGTGATTTCGGAACCCACGATGGAGCCCATGAAAACGCCGTGGTTCCAGCTCTTGGCCTGGTGTACCAGGGGAATGGTGCTGGGGCGGCGTCCGCCGAAGAGAATAGCGTCGATGGCCACACCCTTGGGGTCTTCCCACTCGGGGGCGATAACGGGGCACTGGGAAGCGGGGGCGGTGAACCGGGCGTTGGGATGGGCTGCGGGAGCCTGATCCTTGTTTCCTTTGTCCTGAACCCATTCGTTTCCTTTCCAGTCGATAAGCTTGCCCGGAGCATCGTATCCGATACCTTCCCACCAGATGTCCTTATCCTCGGTGAGGGCGACGTTGGTGAAGATGGTGTTCTTCTCGATGGATCTCATGGCGCTGGGGTTGGAGTCCTCGGAAGTACCGGGGGCTACGCCGAAAAATCCCGCTTCCGGGTTGATGGCGTAAAGGCGTCCGTCTTCGCCGTATTTCATCCAGGCGATATCGTCACCGATGGTTTCCACTTTCCAGCCGGGAATGGTGGGGATAAGCATGGCCAGGTTGGTTTTTCCACAGGCGGAGGGGAAAGCGGCGGCCACATTCTTGACGACGCCTTGGGGACTGGTGATTTTGAGAATAAGCATATGTTCGGCCAGCCATCCTTCGTCATGGGCCACGGCACTGGCGATTCTCAGGGCCAGACACTTCTTGCCCAGCAGGGCGTTTCCGCCGTAACCGGATCCATAGGACCAGATCTGTCTGGTTTCGGGGAAGTGGGAGATATACTTATCTTCGATGGGCGCGCAGGGCCACTTGCCGCCGTCCGTTTCGCCGTCGGCCAGGGGTTTGCCCACAGAGTGGAGACACTCGATGAACTCACCGTCAGCGCCCAGAACGTTCATCACTTTGTCGCCAACCCGGGTCATGGTATGCATATTGGCTACAACATAGGGAGAGTCGGTGATTTCCACACCGATTTTGGCGATATTGGATCCTACGGGCCCCATGGAGAAGGGGATGACGAACATGGTTCTTCCCTTCATACACCCCTTGTAAAATCCGGTCATGGTCTCTTTCAGTTCTTTGGGATCGATCCAGTTGTTGGTGGGACCGGCAGCTTCCTTGGTCTCGGAAGCGATATAGGTGCGGTTTTCAACACGGGCCACGTCGGAAGGGTCGGAAAAGAAAAGAACGGAACCGGGTCTCTTCTTCTCGTTAAGGGGAATGGCCAGGCCTCCATCCACACAGATCTTGATCATTTCATCGTATTCTGCCTGGCTGCCGTTACAGAGAACCACGTTGTCGGGGGTACAGAGATCGGCGACCTCTTTTACCCATGCATTCAATTTTGCATGCTTTGTCTGAATAGACATTTTTTACTCCTTTTTCCGGCGCGGACATAATTTTGTGAGTTAGCCGGAAATAAAAAAAAATCCCGATA
>JAFGPQ010000049.1 GCA_016936115.1 Spirochaetales bacterium
CGCTTCCTGGCATGCTCCAGCTCTTCCAGAACAAGGAGGCCTGCGCCTTCTCCCATAACGAAACCGTCCCGGTCCTTGTCGAAGGGGCGGCTGGCCGTTTTGGGATCGTCATTGCGGGTGCTCAGAGCCAGAAGCTTATTGAAGGAACCCACGGCGAAGGGGGTAATGGTGGCTTCTGTTCCGCCGGAGATAATGATGTCGGCCATACCGGAGCGGATCGTATTCATAGCATAACCCAGGGCGTCCGTACCGGAGGCACAGGCGGTGGCAACGGCAAAACAGGGACCGTGGAGGCCGTGCTTGATGGATACGTTGGCCGGACCCTCATTGCTTATGAGCTTGGGTATGGCCATGGGGGCTATTCCCGCCTGGGGGCCCTTTTCGGCCAGTCCGCGGATGTTCTCTTCGGTGGTTTCGAAGCCGCCGATGCCGTTACCCAGGATACAGCCGGCCCGGTCGTGGTCGAAGTTATCCTCGGTCAGCCCCGCATCGTTCATAGCCTCGATACTGGCGGCCACGGCGAACTGGGTAAACCGGGCCATCTTCCGGGCCTCTTTTCTGTCGAAAAAGTCCCCGGCGTTGAAGTTTTTAACCTCACCGGCGATCTTTGTTGTGAATTCAGTCGCATCAAACTGGGTAATAAGGTCAATGCCGATTTCTCCGGCCTTTATGTTTTTCCAGAATTCTTCCACACTGTGGCCAATCGGATTGATCGTTCCCATTCCGGTTACAACTACTCGTCTCATTTCTTCGTCTCCTTATTCCTATTCCTGAATCCCGGCTACATTACCATCCCGCCGTCCACGTTAAGAACCTGTCCGGAAATGTAGGTGGCCTTATCGGAGGCAAGGAAAACGACCGCTTCCGCGATGTCCCTGACACTTCCCATACGTCCCAGGGGGATAGCTTTCTTATACTCTTCCAGAACCTTTTCGGGAAGTTTGGCGGTCATGTCCGTTTCAATAAAACCGGGAGCGATAGCATTGACCCGGATACCCCGTCCGCCCACTTCCTTGGCGAGACTCTTGGTCAGACCGATCATACCGGCCTTGGAGGCGGAGTAGTTACACTGGCCCGCATTACCCATTACGCCGACCACACTGGCCATATTGATAATGGCGCCCTTTCTGTGGCGGATCATCTGGGAAGCAACAATCTTTGAAAGGATGAAGGCGCTGGTCAGGTTGACCGTCATAACAGATTCCCACTGATCCATGGTCATTCTGAAAATGAGTCCGTCCCGGGTGATACCGGCGTTGTTAACAAGAACATCCAGACCGTCCTTGGCCAGGGGTTCTACGATAGCGGTCATCTCTTCTTCATTGGTAACATTGCCCTGAAGGAATTTAACGCTTCCCCCCTTATCCGCAGCGAGGGCTTCGAGCTCTTCCATGAAGGGGCTGGGGTTGAGGTCGATGAAAAAAACATCCGCACCGTTTTCCAGAAATGTGGTTACAATCTCTTTTCCGATTCCCCGGGCGCCGCCGGTTACTAAAACTTTCTTGCCTTTCATCATGATAATTATCCTCCTTCAGACTCTATCGGCCTGATTCCTTATCTATTTATTGTATTAAATCCGTTTAAAATTACCAGATTATGTAATTTCCGCCGTAGGTCAGGCCGGCGCCGAAGCCGACAGTCAGTATCTTCTGACCCTCTTTCAGAAGCCCCTTCTTCTCCATGTCCGCCAGGGCAAGGGGGATGGAAGCTCCGGAAGTGTTGGCGAACTCTTCCATATTCAGATAGAACTTTTCCAGGGGGATCTTGTCCCTCTTGGCCGCCGCTTCGATAATGCGACGGTTCGCCTGATGAGGCACGATCCAGTCAACCTCATCCACGGTGAGTCCGTTCTTTTCCATAAGATCCTTGAGAATAACCGTATTGGCCCGCACCGCGAAATTGTACACCCGGCGGCCGTCCATATCCAGATAATGATCGGTCCCGACGATTTCCCCTTCTATAAAAGGATTCGACGTACCGCCCCTGGGATGGCTCAGAGCGTCAAAACCGGAACCTTCCGCACGGAGAATGGAGTTGATGATACCCCTGGGGCTGCCTTCGCCCTTCTCCAGTAAAACCGCACCAGCACCGTCACCGAAAAGGATACAGTTATTTCTGTCTTTCCAGTTCAGTACCCGGGAGAGCCGTTCCGTGCCGATGACGAGGATCTTCGAGGCGGTTCCGTTATTAATGAGGCCCTTTCCCAGTTCCAGTCCGTAGACGAAACCGGAGCAGGCCGCTTTGATGTCCATGGCGCCGCAGATGCTGTTGCCGAGCAGGTCCTGTATGAGGCATGAAGTTCCGGGCATTTCGTGGTAGTCCGCCGTAATGGTGGATACAAGGATCATATCGATCTCTTCCGCGCCTATCCCTCTCTTGTCAAGGGCTTCCTGAGCGGCCTTATATCCCATATAAGCCGTCGTTTCCTGGTCTGAAGAGACATGCCGATTTCCGATTCCCGTATGGGAGCGGATCCATTCATCACTGGTATCGAGGGTCTTGGCCAACTCGTCGTTGGAGACTCTCTTTTCCGGGACGTAGTGCCCCAATGAACTGATGTAAGCATTCATGATTCTCATTATTTACATTTATTCATATTTTGTCAATATTGACAGACTCATCCAATAGCGATATATTAAAAATGCGATTGAATTTTTGAAATAAAGGAGTATCTCCCGTGTCGAATGGTTTTATAAAGGATAAGGAAGACCTGTTTGAATTAATGGAGAAATTCGAAAAAAGCGAGATGAGCGAACTGACTCTCGAAAACGACGACCAGCTCATTATACTGAAAAAGGGCGGTGAAACTGTGGTTCACGCCGCGGCATACGCCCCCGCTCCCGCCCAGGCTCCGGCGCCTGCCGCTTCTCCAGCGGCCCCCGCTGCCTCTGCGCCCCAGGAAGGAGAAGTCATCTCCGCACCCCTGGTGGGAACCTTCTACCGTCAGCCCGCTCCCGACGCGCCCCCCTTCGTGAAAGCGGGGGACAAGGTCAAGACGGGAGATACCCTGTGTATTCTCGAAGCGATGAAAATCATGAACGAACTGGAAGCGGAATTCGACTGCGAGATCCTGGACGTTCTTATCGATTCCGGTAAACTGGCCGAGTTCGGTACGCCCCTCTTTCGGGTGAAGCGCTTATGATCAAACGCCTTCTGATTGCAAACAGAGGGGAGATCGCCGTTAGAATAATCCGAACCTGCCGCGAAATGAAGATTGAAACGGTCGTGGTCTACTCCCAGGCGGACGCGGACTCTCTCCCCGTGAAAATGGCGGATAAGGCTGTCTGTATCGGAGCAGCCTCTTCAACCGAAAGTTATCTCAAAAAGGAAAGCCTGATCAGCACGGCCCTGGCCACAGGTTGCGATGCGGTCCATCCCGGCGTGGGCTTCCTTTCGGAGAATGCGGACTTTGCCGAAATGGCTCTGGACTCGGGTCTGATTTTTATCGGTCCCGCCCCCCGGGTCACCCGCATGCTGGGGGACAAGGTCCAGGCCAAGCGCACCGCCGACGAGGCGGGTCTTCCCCTGATCCCCGGCAGCGACGGGGCGGTGGAGTCGGTGGACAAGGCGGTGGAACTGGCCGGCGCCATGGGCTTTCCCCTTATCGTCAAGGCGGCCTCCGGGGGCGGCGGAAAGGGTATGCGCATCGTCAACAGCGTTGACGAGCTCAAGTCCTCCTTTCCCATCGCCAGCCAGGAAGCGGCGAACAACTTCGGCGACCCCACCCTGTACATGGAGCGGTTCATGCAGAGGCCCCGCCATGTGGAGGTTCAGCTCCTGGCCGACGGCAAGGATAATGTGGTTTACCTGGGGGAGCGTGACTGTTCCGTTCAGAAGAACCATCAGAAGCTCCTGGAGGAGTCTCCCTCCACCATCCTCACCGATGAGATGCGTGCCCGGATGGAAGAGGCTTCGGTCACCCTGTTCAGGAATATCGGCTATACCGGCGCGGGAACCATCGAGTTTCTCGTGGAGGGCGGCGAATTCTTCTTCATGGAAGTCAACGCCCGGGTCCAGGTGGAGCATACGGTTACGGAACTCATGACCGGCGTGGATATCATCCGCCAGCAGATTCTGGCCTGTACCACCGGGGTTATGGAGATCACCCAGGAGGATGTGACCATTCAGGGATACGCCCTGGAGGCCCGCATCAACGCCCGGGGAGCCGGAACCATCAACAGTTTCAACCCGCCCCTGGGACCCTTCGTCCGGGTGGATACCCATATTTTCACCGGCTATAAGGTTCCCCCCTACTACGACTCCATGATCGCCAAGGTCCTTGTCCAGGCGCGCAGCCGGGGCGAGGGCATCGACAGGATGATCCGTGTTCTGAACGAAATGGAACTGGAGGGCATCGATACGAACGTGGCGGAGCAGCTGACCCTTCTGGACTGCCGCCCCTTCCGTTCGGGGAATTTCGATACCTCCCTGCACGGGCAGATCATCAAAAAATAGGAGGCCCCCATGGTAGATTTGAAGAACCCCTACGTCCAGGTGACGGAGACCGAGTGTCCCCGCTGCCTGACGGTCATGACCCGTGAGGCCATGATTGAACATAAGCAGGTATGCCGGGGATGCGGTTATCATTTTCGCATGCCCGCCGCCGCCCGGATCCATCTCATAGCCGACGAGGGCAGCTTCGTCGAGATGGATGCGGACCTGATAAGCAAAAACCCCCTCTCCCTTGAGGGATACGAGGACAAAATCAGCCAGGCCCAGAAGAAATCGGATCTGTCCGACGCGGTGGTCACCGGTACTGCGAAGATCGACGGCCGGGAGTGCGTCCTGGGTGTGATGTCCTTCCAGTTCATGGGAGGCAGCATGGGATCGGTGGTGGGCGAGAAGATCACCCGGGCCATGCTTCACGGAGCGGACACGAACAAACCGGTGATCCTCTTCACCGCCAGCGGCGGAGCCCGTATGCAGGAGGGAATTTTCTCCCTGCTGCAGATGGCGAAGACCGCCAACGCCGCCGCCCTGCTGGACGATCTGAAGGTCCCCTTCTTCATCGTACTGACCCATCCCACCACGGGGGGCGTCACCGCCTCCTTCGCCATGCTCGGCGATGTGGCCCTGGCCGAACCGGGCGCTCTGATCGGCTTCGCCGGTCCCCGGGTTATCGAGGGAACCATCAACAAGAAGCTTCCCGCCGGATTCCAGAGCGCCGAATTCCAGCAGGAGAAGGGATTCGTCGACAAAATCGTTCCCCGGAACGAACTGAAGAACACCCTGTCCTTTCTCCTTAAGACCCATGGAGGAGCGTAAGCCGTGGACGAACTGAAAAACAAACTGGAAGAATTGAAAGATCTGGCAGGTAAGAACAACCTGGATATCAACAAGAGTCTGGCCGAGATTGAAGCCATGCTCAACGTGGGCAAGGACTCTCCCACCTGGGAGAAGGTTCAGCTGGCCCGCCGCCTGGACAGGCCCGGCGCCCTGGAGTTCATCAATCTCATCTGTGATGACTTCATGGAGCTGCACGGGGACCGTTACTTCAAGGACGATCCCGCCCTCATCGGGGGAATCGGTACGATCAACGGGCAGGCCATCACCTTTATCGGAAACCAGAAGGGATCCAATCTTAAGGAGAACCTCTACCGCAACTACGGCATGGGGGGGCCCGAAGGCTACCGCAAGGCCCTGCGCCTGGCCAAACAGGCGGAGAAGTTCAACCGCCCCGTGGTGACCCTGATCGATACCTCCGGCGCCTATCCCGGACCGGAAGCGGAAGCCCGGGGCATCGGGGAGGCCATCGCCCAGAACCTGAAGCACTTCTCCCTGCTCAAGGTGCCCATCATCTGTTTCGTCATAGGCGAAGGCGGATCGGGGGGAGCCCTGGGAATCGGCGTGGGGGACAAGCTCTACATGCTGGAGAATACGATCTATTCGGTCATCTCTCCCGAGGGTTTCGCCTCCATTCTCTTAAGGGACAGCAACAAGGCCAGGGAGGCGGCGGATATCATGAAGATGACCGCCAAGGACCTCTTTGAGTTCGGCATTATCCACGGCATCATTCCCGAAGCCCCCGGGGGCGTTCAAAACGATCCGGCCTACACGGCGGAAATGATGAAGGAGCTTATTCTTTCCAACATCGCCGTGCTCAGGAAAAAGAAGCCCGAGAGTTTGATTAGGTACCGTTCCCGCAAGATCCGGGAGGTGGGCCATTTCACCGAGAGCGCCCGGGAAGAGCAGGACCTGTTCAAGCTTTTCACCAGGCTCTTCTCCTGATCCTCTAGAACAGGTATCCCTGCCGGGGGATAAAGCTCCTCTGGGATGCCTGTTTAATCTCTTCCCCCTCTCCGACTACTCCGATCAGAAGGGGTGAGAGGGGGTCGTGTTTTTTAAAATTCCTCTCCACCAGAGACCTGTTGAAATTGGCATAGCAGTAGAGACAGCCGTGCAGGCATGTGTTGTATTCCCCTATGTCTATGCCCAGAAGGCAGGGACAGCCGTTGCGCTTGGGGGTGATGCGACCCGGCTCCAGCCGGACCGAGAGAACTTCCTCCAGCACCTCCTTCGTCATGCAGCCCCCCGTATCGATCGAAAAATCGGCCAGATCCTCATACTCCATGCAGGTCCGGAGAATCATGCCGTGTTTTTCAGCCATCCCGGCCATTCCCTCGGCCAGAAACCGGCGGTCCTCCCGGGATACCTCCCGCACACCGGGGAAGTTCCGTTTCGTCTTTTCGTACAGATCTATAAAGCTGATGATACAGACCCGGGTGAATCCTTCCAGGGCGGCGGCCATTTTCCCAAAGGCTTCCAGATGAAACTCCCGGGTATATTTCTCCGTAATGAAAATAGGATCGTAGCGCCACTGCACCGCCGTGGGACCGTAGCGGCGGGAGAGCACTTTGAAATCGGCGGCCACCTTCTCCCAGGGCGGGACATGGGGCTCCGCGTCCCTGCCGTAGGGGGTGATGGTCACGTGCCAGAAGTTCCGGTAGGGGGCCAGCTCGTCCAGGCGGCCCAGCATGGGGCCGGGGTTCTTTGAGCAGAAGGCCAGGATATCCACATCCTGCGGGTTCAGTTCGTAGCGGGTGATCTGTTCGGGATAGTAGGGATTGCGCACCAGGACGTAGCCCTCCCGTATTCTGTTGTAGAACCAGTCGCTGAAGAAGGCGGGAATGTCCGTGCGGTTGCCGCTGTTGATGATCATGGCTGCCAGTATAGCACGGCGGGGGAACGTCTCCGGGAAGGCCGGAATATTTTTTTCATTTTTTCCCCGATTCTCGTCGGAATTCCGAATTCAGCTCGGCAGTATAGGTGTAGGCCCGGCCGGACTACAACAAAAACTATGAACGGGGCAAAGCCCCAAGGAGATTTACCATGAACAAGATCAATTATTTTCTGAGAAAGAACCCACTGACCTCTTCCGACGGGAACCTCTTTATGGCCGCCGTGGGCAAGAAGGACACCCAAAGGCAGAAGGAAGTCATCGAACACATGATGAAGCGCAACACCACCATCACCCGGCAGGACATCCTCCTGGTGCTGGACCTGCTCGAGGAGACGGTGACCGACCTGGTGCTGAACGGATTCCCGGTTATCACCAATCTCTTCAAGGCCCGTGTAAGCATCAGAGGCGGTTTCACCTCCCTGGATGACGAGTACGGGAAGGACAGGCATAAGCTGTGCCTGAACCTGAATCCCTCCAAGACGTTCCGGGACAAGCTGGAAAAGGAGGCTTCCCTGGAGAAGACGGAGCAGAAGTCCTTCACCACGGCCATCAGCCTGCTTTACGACTACGCCGGCCGTCGGTTTAC
>JAFGPQ010000050.1 GCA_016936115.1 Spirochaetales bacterium
CCGGCAGCCTGGTCTTCTACTTCCCCCGGCTGAGCGCGGCCTTCGTGGGGGACGTGATTTTTCACCGCTCCATCGGCCGGACCGATCTGCCCGGGGGCGACACGGCCCTTCTCATGGACTCGATCAGGAACGAAGTGCTTACCCTGCCCGGGAATACCCTTCTTCACCCCGGCCACGGTCCCCTGACCATGGTGGATGAGGAAAGGGAGTTCAATCCCTTCCTTTAAGGGTTCTGTATTCGATATGAAAAGAGTTTTTTTGCTGATATCCCTCCTCCTATCCTTCTCTCTTCTCTTCGCACAAACGGATGGGGCAGGGGAGACTCTTTTCCAATTCTCCCTGTATCAGGGGGACCGGTATGTTCCTCTCGAAGGGGAAACTTTCCCTCTGGAGAGGCTCCCCTTTCAGATTGAGATGCATCTGCCGGAAGGGCAGTATGTTTATGTCAACTTCAGCCGGTCCGATGAGCTGTACCGCGCCGTCCGGGAGAACCGGGATTTCGAAGAGGTGCTCGGATTCGGCGGCACGGGCATGGCGGAACGTTACGGGAATCCGGACAGGAAGATTATTCTTAACGACGAGGGCTGGCACGTGTGGCGGGTGAACGGCTCAGAGGATAACCGATTCAACAGCACTTTCCGCAAAAAAGGGGACTCCCTGGCGATCCGACGTGTGGAATATATCTGGGAGATGGGACCAAACGGCCCTATGCCCCTGGAATTCGGGGATCTGGACGATATCTACTGCGTGGTCTGTGGCGTCACCCCCCTGGAAAATTGGGAGTACCGGGCCGACGCCGTCCAGGCTTTCCACCTCCACTTCCCCTGAGAATACATCCGCCCCCATTCTTCATTCTCACTTTGCAATTGACCCGTTCTTACACTTCCCCTATAATAAATGGCAATTATGATCGAAAACAGGAATCTCTCTACTTTTTCCTATCAGGAGCTGGATAATTATCCCGGGCTGAAAGACAGTATTTATCAGGAAGTGAAATCTCAGGTCATCAAGGATATCTATCAGTTCGCCGACAGGAAGCTGGGCATAAAGACCGAAGAGGATATTAAGGACCATGTCTATGACAGACAACAGGTTACCACTCAGTTCTTTCTGGCTCTGAATCAGTTCAACAGGGAATTCCCCGATCTGGACACCCTCTATTTCGCCGAGCCCCGGGCTATCTTCCTGTCTCTGGATCTGAGGCTGGAGCAGGCTGCCGGCGTTCTCAAGGAGAAGGAGCAGCTCGATGTTTTTCCCGATGAGTCATTTCGGAGCATCCTTGAGAAGTACGGTGCTTCGGTTCAGCAAAGAGTCAAATTCATACAGTTCCGCAACCGGGCCAAGGAGGTCATGAAGAACCTGAGGCTCGATCTCTTCATCATCAATCTGGTCTCCCTTTACATGTTCGACAAGCAGAATGCCTCCTGGGACATCCGGGATCTGGAATCTTTTTATGATGCGGATTACGGATATGAGGTGGCCAAACTGATTTCGGAGATATTCCTGCGGTTCATCCAGCTGTATGAGATTCAGAATGACGCCGGTTCCACCCTGGAAGAGAGACTCATGGTGGAACAGGAGATCACCGCGGAAATTGATGCGCGCATATTCGTCTATCTTCCCCATGAGCGGGAGGAGCTCTTCGACCGTATAAGAAGAATCATACGCATGGGATACACCCTCACCGAACTGAATAAGAAAATCCGCACGGGCACTCCCGCGGTAAAGGCCACCGCCCTCACCGATCTCAAGGAGATCATCAGCAAGAAGGATTACGCCGCCCTGATCGACGGCTTTCTCTTTGAGGATATCTTCAATACCGCCATGGACGGGCTCAGCGATTTCACCTCCCGGGTGGGGCTTATCCGCCAGATCATCACCGGTTACCGGGACGGTCTCTACGATATAAGGGTCTATGCTCAGGCGCTGATTTATTTCTATACCCCCTCCCGGAAGAACAACAATCACAGCTACTACCGCATGCTGGGGGCGGCCTGTCTCAAGAGCGGCGATTACATCCCCTATTTTCTGGATTTCGTCATCGCCTTCCGGGATCTTCTGAACCGGGCCTGGAAGGAGCCGGAGTTCACCTTCCCCTTTCCCGTGCTCATGTACACCTGGCGACTCTTCGAACATATGCTTCGCTTTCTCCTGACCAACCTGCAGGAGCTGACCGATGTGACACAGGTCTGCGAGATGAGCTTTAATCAGGTCTTTATTTACAATATAACCCGCCGTCCCGTTTCGGTGGAATTTTCCGTCCCCCGCAAGGAGAGTTTTGAAAAGGTCATCGCCCGTAAGTACTCCACCCGTGATATCTACATTCCCCGCTCCAGCGTGGAGAAGTACTGTCCCAACCTGATCAATTCCCACTTCGTTTCGACGGATAATCTCTTTATGAAATTGAAAGATACCGTTTCCTACAAGGAAAACATCACCTTAAAGAAACTTGTCCTCTATCACCGGGAGGATCTCTCCCTCTGGCTGCAGAGAACCCGTCTGGACAAGATCAGCGGCAGCGATTTTCTCAAAAAGAGCCTCTCCGAGGAGATGGCCGAGCTTTCCATATTCGATCCCGATCTGGATGATCAGCTGGAAATGCTGGAAGTGGAAGAGTAGGGCCGGGGAGGAATACCATGAATGTCGTTTTTGATCTGGGAGGGGTCCTGTTCAACTGGGATCCCTATGAGATTGTCTCCCGCTGTTTCGCCGAAGTCGCCGAGAGGGAACTGGTGATGGAGGGACTTCTGAAGCATCCCGACTGGCAGGAGATGGACCGGGGTACCTTCACCTATGAGGAAGTCACCCGGCGGGCCTCGGAAAGAACCGGAATCCCCGGTGAGAGGATTAAGAATGTTTTCGAGGAGATCCCCCGGGTTCTCAGACCTAAAGAGGATACGGTGGAGCTGCTGCACCGGGTTAAACAGGCGGGGTATCCCCTCTATGTGCTTTCCAATATGCCGACACAGATTCTCTCCTATCTGGAATCCCATGAATTCATGTCCCTGTTTGACGGGAAAATTTATTCCTGTGAAACGGGCTATGCGAAACCGGACCGGGAGATTTACCGGATTCTGTTGGACCGGTTTTCCCTCGCTTCGGAAGAGACTGTTTTTATAGACGATTATCCCCAGAATCACATGCCCGCAAAGGAATTAGGAATAAGAACCATTCTCTTTACCGGTGCCGGGTCATGCCGGGAAGAGCTCGAAAAGATGGGACTGGAGCTGGGCGATCCCGCTCCGGTTTAGAAGTTCCTCGGGATATAAAAAAAGGATTCAATCCTGTGATTGAATCCTTCTATGTGCCACCGATGAGATTTGAACTCATGACACAGGGATTTTCAGTCCCCTGCTCTACCGACTGAGCTACAGCGGCACGTGAGCAGTAATATATAATAGGCACCGAAATTTGTCAACCGCCGAATACAAAAAAAGGTCCGGTCCCCTCTTCGGGAACCGGACACAGGTTATATCTACTCCGGAATCACCCGGAGGGGGGAGCTATTCGGGAAAGCTCAGGGGGGCACGGAACTCCTCGTTCCCCAGATCCGTGGCAAGCCAGCTGTCAAGCAGAGTGTAGGTTCTATTCAGGGTTTCCCCCGTGGTATAGGTCAGTTCCACCGTGGCGGCATACCCCGTTACGGATGATCCGTCACCCGTTGCGGTTGCGTTGACATCAAACACTTCCTGGGTATAGGTGTCGAAGATTCCCGCCAGAGCCTCCGCATCCACGTTTATTTCCAGATCGGGATAGATAAGAACGGCATATGTCAGCAGAGTATTGATTTCGGCCTCGGTCAGTAAGCCCACCGAGCCCAGGTCGTACTGTGCGTAATAGGCATCGTCCAGGTCGCCGGTCAGAACGGCCAGGGTCAGAATATCCGCTCTGGTAATGGTTGCGGTGAGCTCATAACCGTTCAGGGACCAGGTCCCTTCCAGCAGGGGCAGGAATTCATCGGCGGGTACGTTGCTGCTGAAATTCGGATCCGTCGCTTCATCGGGCAGGACATGGCGACGGGCGTATACGGTGAAAGCTCCCTCATCGGTGATATCCGCTACCACTTCCATGACTTCGTAATCCGGATTCAGGTCGGTCTCATCGTTCAGGCTGTACCACTGGCCGGTGATATCCGGGGCAAAGAGGGTAAAGTCGGCCAGGGACGTCGCCAGGAGATTCATTCCCTCTTCCAGGGTGAGGCTGCCCCGGGAGACAAGATCGTCCCGGTTTTCGCTTCCCGAGCCGTCCCTGCCTATATAAAGGGTGTAATTGTAGGTTCCCGTACCCTGCCACAGGTTCAGTCCGTCCGCCTCGAAGAGGTACAGGCTTTTCCCGTCCTCCTCCAGAGTCGCCGTCATGGTCACGGCGGTTTCCTCCGCTCCGGAGGGCGTCAGTTCCAGGGTGACCGGGTTTCCCGCTTCCGCGGCCATGCCGG
>JAFGPQ010000051.1 GCA_016936115.1 Spirochaetales bacterium
CCGGGCAACGGGGTTGTGTCCGCCCTGGTCTACGGGGGCAACGGGAAGAACGCCCACAAGAAGGGCGCGGTCATTCCCTTCTGCTACGGCTGGGGGGATCTGGTTCACGACAGAACCCGGGGGCGATACCAGCTCAAGGAGTTCTCCCTGGAGGCTTCCTTCGGCCCCATCCGGGAAGACCTGGCCATGACCTATACGGCCAGTCTGTGGGCGGAGGTGATCATGGGATCCTACGGGGGAGGCCAGCAGGGGCCGGAGCTCTTCCTGCTCTTTCTCGAAGCGCTCTATGCCCTGGCCGAAGCGGGGAGCGAGGAACATATCAGCAAGGTGAACGTTCGCTTTCTCTGGCTCTTCCTGGGACTGAGCGGGGAGAGACCGGACACGGAGCGCTGCAGCAGGTGCGCCCGTTCCCTGCAGGGGGAACTCCGCCGGGACAGCCGGGGACGGCTCTTCTGCTCTTCATGCGCCTCCGCCGACCTGGGCGTGCTGCCCGCGGGTATCGTCCCCTACCTGAAACGGACCGATACGGCGGACTGGGAGGAGTTCCTGAGAATCGGCGTGGCGGGGCAGACCATGGATCAGCTGAAGCGCTGGCTCTATGCGGTTCTTCAGGACCATATGAACTTTCCCCTGAAAACACTTCAGTCCGGTTCCTTTCTTTTGTAAAAAAACTTGTCTAGACCCGTAAAGAGTGATAATCTTGGATATGATTTCGATGATGGACTGGCATAAGGATTTTGTGGCTTCCCTTCTGTCGCTGCAGGAAACGGCCCACCTTTTTTCACGGGATGAAGCGGGACTGGCCGATCTCCTGACGGGCAACCTGTCCCGACTCTATCAAGTGGATCATCTCTATTTCTCCCGGATAGACGGGGAAAAACGGAACCTCTTGAGCACGGGAAAAAACTTCGATCACGGCAATAATCCCACGGAATTGCTTGAAAGCATCCTTGGCCTCTGTACCGATAATCCGGGGGACAGGGAGAGAGATTTCTGTATAAAAGACTATGATCCTCCCGTTTTTCTCAAAAAAAGGGGTTACCGGATCTCCCGTGTCCTTCGATACACAGCCTCCTTCGGGAATTCCTGCCGCCTGGAACTGATCATGATCAACGGGAATACCCCCGATCTGGGAAACTATCTGCCCGATTCCCTGCGCATTCTCATCAATCCGGTGGGACAGGCTATGGAAAGGGAACAACTTAAGGCCAGGCTCCGGGCCTCCCGGGAGGAGATCGCCCGGGTCATCGATTCCAAAAGCCAGTTCCTGGGCAGTCTGAGCCATGAGATCCGCTCTCCCCTGAACGGGATTATCTGCATGGGCAGCCTTCTCAGGGAAACGGAGCTGACCGAGGATCAGCTCGATCTTCTGAATATCATTCAGTTTTCCGCTGACAACATCACCCGGATCATACAGAATCTCATCGATCTGACCCTGCTCACGTCGGGACGGGTTATTCTCAAGAAGGAGACTTTCTCCCTTATAACCCTCTGCCGGAATCTGGTCAAGAATATTCAGGAAGAGGTGGAGGGCAAGGGACTCAGCCTTAAGGTGAATATTCAGGAGGGGATCGACTCCTTTCACGGGGACTCGGTGCGGATTGTACAGATTTTATCCAATCTGCTTCAGAACGCGGTGAAATACACCCGGGAAGGGGAGATCTTTCTGGACATTAGCGGGGGTGAGGATTCTGTGGAGTTCGTGGTCAGCGACACGGGAATGGGAATTCCACCGGAGAAGCAGGAGTTCATATTCGAAGAGTTCGCCCAGCTGGGAAATCCCGTTCAGAAGGGGCAGAGCCGGGGCATCGGTCTGGGGCTTGCCATCGTGAAGGATCTTTCCGAGATGATGGGGGGATCCGTTTCCGTCAGGAGCCGGGAGGGCAAGGGATCCAGTTTTACGGTAACCCTTCCCCGTCCCGAGTCGGAGGTGCCGGTCCGTGAGGAGAGGAGCGGGGAGAATTCCCTCTCCCCCATGGAGGGGGCCTCGATTCTCGTAGTAGACGATGATGAGATAAACCGGCTCTATCTGAAGACGACCCTGGAGGGACGGGACGCCCGGATCGATGAAGCCCATAACGGGCAGGAGGCCGTAGAAAAAGCCGCCGGAAAGTCCTATGATCTGATTCTAATGGATATAAGCATGCCCGTGATGAACGGGCTTGACGCCACCAGGGAGATACGCAAAATGAAGAAGAATCTCCCCGTTCTGGCCGTAACGGCGAATGCCTTTGAAGAGGATTTCAAGCGCATTACCGAAGCCGGACTGGACGATGTGGTTCTGAAGCCGGTGGATGAGGAGCAGCTGATGACCAAAATATCCACCTGGCTGGAGCGGAAAAGGAGAGGAACCGATGAATGAAATCCCCGAGGATATCCGGGGTATCCGTTTTTATTTTATAGGCATCAAGGGAACCGGAATGGCCGCCCTGGCCGAGTTGTACTCGGACAGGGGCGCCCTGATCACCGGATCGGACGTGAAGGATGTGTTTTATACCGATCAAATCCTGTCGCGCCTTCCCATTAAGGTGTTCCAGGGATTTTCCCCGGCCAATGTAGCCGAGGCCGGTCCCATCGATTTCGCCGTCCGGTCATCCGCTTACGGGGAGGATCACCCGGAGGTTCGGGCCGTGCGGGAGAGGGATATTCCCCTGTTCGATTATACCCGGGCCCTGGGGGAGCTCTCCCGGTTCTACCGGTCCACGGGAATCACCGGCGTTCACGGCAAAACCACCACCACCGGTCTGACGGGTACCCTGCTCAAGGCTCTGAAGCTCCCCGCCTCGACCCTGGTGGGCAGCGGGGTCTCCTCCTTTGACGGGCGGTCCACCTGGCTGGGGGGGGATACTTACTTTGTGGCGGAAACCTGCGAATACCGGCGCCATTTTCTGGATTTTCATCCCGAACGGATTGTTCTGACCAGTGTGGAGCCGGACCATCTGGACTACTTCACCGGCTATATGGATATCCTGTCCGCCTTCATGGAGTACATCGATCTCCTGCCC
>JAFGPQ010000052.1 GCA_016936115.1 Spirochaetales bacterium
GATTCAGCGGTTCGAGTCCGCTCGGCGCCTTACATAAAAAAGACTTCCCTAGGGAAGTCTTTTTTTTTACTTGTATTAATATAATAAAATAATGACGAACTAATCCTCGTTGAGAGAGACGAGATCCACTTCTTTTTTGGCTTTTAATGTTTTAAGAAAGGTAAAGAGAAAAGCCAAAGCCACACCGAAAAAGAAAGCTCCCAGTGTTCCCTGAATGCAGATCATACTTCTTTTTGGACCGGACTTTTCCACGGGGATTTCTGCCGGTTCCAGTATGGTAAGAGCAAGGGAACCGTTACCAGAAAGGCGCAGAACTTCATACTGCTGAGTCAGAGACTGATATATGCCCTGCTGTATATCCAGAAGAAGCTGAAGGCGGTTGAAATCCAAAGAGAGTTCGGGCATCTCTTCGATAGGCGGATAGGACCGTCCCCCCACTATTTTACCGCTTTTCAAGCGAGCCAGAGTATTAGCAACGTCGTCCCTTTGAGCGCGAAGAGATTTTACTGTACTCGTTTCAATGGGTGAATAGGAGGACTGATTATTTGTCTGTCGACTTATCTGCAGGTCAAGGGACATCAGCTGTTCATTCAGACTATCCATCAATGTCTGCTGGGACTGGGCCAGATCATCTATGCTCAGTACGGCATACTGTGTCTGAATACTCTTTATCTGATCTTCCAGACGGGCAATTTCCTTGGATACATCAAATATTTTCGCTTCGAGATTGCTTAATTTTGTCTGACTTGCCGCTCCTCCCTGTTCCTGGAACCAGTTCTGCAGTTCCTCAAGCATGACTTCCACAACCTGTGTGGCAAAGTATTTATCCGTACTGGTATAGGAAAGACGCAGGATACGGGTTCGGTTATCAAAGGAGAAACTGGAACTGGAGTAGAAAATTCTCCTACTCATAGTTTTGTTCTCAGAAGCATTCTCATAGGGGAAATGGTACTTTTCCTGAAAATTCATACGTTCAGCGATCGTATCGGCATAGGGAAAACTGCTGTAGACAATCTGCGCCAGGTTTCCGTTGGTCATCTGCTGGCTGCCGCTGGAACTGAAACCCATCATATCCATCATGGCGGCGACACTGTCGCCTCCCCCGGCAGAACTTTCCTGAATAATAACTTTTGTATAGGATTCATAGACATTAGGGAGAGGACTCTCATCCACAGGGAGACGTATCGTCATTACGGCAAAGGCTACGGTCCCTGCTGCTCCGAGAAATGTCAGAATGAAAATCAGAATTCGATAATTCCAGACAATATTCCAGACAAAGAGAAGCATCTCAAAGAGGCTTTTCTCCTGTGTTTCTTCGTTATCTTCCATGACAGGAAGTGTATCATAGTCAAGGCTCTTGTGTAAATCGCCGTTTTCCACTACTCATCCGCCAGTTTGCGAAGATAGGCTCCATAGGTGGATTTCTGATACTTGTCAGCCAGAGAGGTAAGTCCCTTTTTATCAATGAACCCCTTTCTGTAGGCGATTTCTTCAATACAGGATATCTTAAGGTTCTGTCTGTCCTCTATCGCTTTGACATACTGGGTCGCGTCGGCAAGGGAGTTATGGGTACCCGTATCAAGCCAGGCGAACCCACGCCCCATAAGGGTAACGGTCAGCTCTTCTTTCTCAAGATAGAGCCTGTTCAGATCGGTAATCTCCAGCTCTCCCCGAGCGGAAGGAGCAAGATTTTCGGCCATTTCCACCACACGGTTATCATAAAAATAGAGCCCCACCACGGCATAGTTTGATTTGGGACGGGTCGGCTTTTCCTCAAGGGAGAGGACTTTTTTATCTTCGTCGAATTCAACAACACCGTAACGTTCCGGGTCGGAAACGTAATAACCGAATACATGGGCGCCTTTTTCAAGGGATGCCGCTTCTGTTAACATTTCAGGAAGACCGTGGCCATAGAAAATATTATCTCCCAGCACCAGGCACACCGAATCGTCACCGATAAATTCTTTGCCAAGGATAAATGCTTCTGCAAGACCGTTGGGCGCATCCTGAACTTTGTAGGACAGCTCTATCCCCAGATCATCACCGGAACCGAGAAGTTCCTCAAACCGGGGAAGATCTTCCGGAGTGGAAATTATAAGAACATCCCGTATCCCCGCCAGCATGAGAGTGGACAGGGGATAATAGATCATTGGTTTATCATAAACAGGCAGGAGCTGCTTGCAGACGACCATGGTAGAGGGGTAAAGCCGTGTGCCGCTTCCCCCGGCTAGAATAATACCTTTCATTAATAATCCTGAGCTACCCGGGCTACTTCCCGTTCACCGTTATACGTTTCTATACGATAGGAGACGGGCTGCCTGGCAACACCGGAAAAGGAGTTGATCTTATTCAGAAAATGCTCAGCCCCGTCCCGAGTGGTACAGGGAAGAAGTATCCCCACATGATTATCGTCTCTCCAGCCGATATGATCCACAGAACGGACAGTTTTCTTGACACAGTCAAGATATCTCTTCAGTCCGCCCTTATTTTCTTCACTTTCACCAAAGGAACAGGAGACCAGCGCAAAGGTGGATTCGTTCCTCCGGGCTCTCTTCTGTTCGTAATCTATAACACGGGAAAAGCTGTTACAGGAGTAAATATCTCCCTTCTCTTTCTGATTCACACAGAAGATGCCCAACGGCTTCCAGCTTTCTTTTGAATATGATGCACCTATTGCTAATTTCTTCATAAACAACACATTCTCCCTCAATATCTTCACTATTTCCACACATTATATCGCACATTCTAAAAAAAAACACCCGTATTCAAGTTTTTTTAAAAAATATCTGAGGTTTTTTATGGTAATATGTCGATTATGAAGATTTGGTTAAGACTTATAATGATCATTCTGGCTATGGCGATCATCACCGGCTGCAGCACAGGACCATCCAACAGTAAATATAGCACATTTTTTGAAAATTTTCCCGAGACCCGATTCCTCATTTTTTCCGATCCCCATTTTCTTTCCACAGGGCTTTATGACCAGGGAATAGCTTTTCAGAACCACCTTCTCTATAAAAAAGGAAATCTGACGGAATACGGTCCAGAAATCCTGGATGCCCTGACGAATAACATAAAGGAAGTAAACCCAGAATTTGTTCTTGTTTCGGGAGATTTGACGAATAACGGAGAAGAGAAGAGCCATCTTGATTTTATTGAATATCTGAAAGCGATTGAAGACTCAGGAGTACCCATTTATGTCATTCCCGGAAATCATGATACGGAAAACCCCTACTCCCGTCAATTTACGGGAAACCGCTCCTATCCTACCCCTACGGTTTCACGGGGAGAGTTTCTTTCGCTTTACGATGATTTCGGATATGCAGAAGCTTTCTCCCGGGATAAATGGTCTCTCAGTTATGCCGTAGAGCCGATAGGGGGATTGATTCTGATCGGCCTGGACAGTACCGTTCCCGGCGAAGGATACGGCTACATACACAGGGAAACACGGGATTGGCTTGAAAGTGAACTGATCAAGGCCAGAAATGCCCATCAAGGGGTCATTCTTTTTATGCATCACTCTCTTCTCGAGCATTTTTCAGGTCAGGACGGTGATAAGGAAATGAGACTTCGGAATCGGAAAGAGTTACTGGACTTACTATTAAATTACGAAGTAAAAATAGTATTCACCGGTCATTATCATGCTCTGGATATCGTTTCCGAATCGAAAGGAGCCCATAAAATCTATGATATTGAAACGGGCTGTCTTCTTTCCTGGCCCTTTTCCTACCGCACAGTTTCACTTAATACCGAAAAAATCACCGTTTCAAGCGGATCCCTTGATATACCTGATATATCAGCTGAAGGAAGAGAATTGAGTTATAACAGGATATTCCGGTTTGCCGACAGCTTCCTTTCCCGTTACGGAGTGAGAAGCGATGATCGGGAGAAAATAGCCAGCTATGTCTCGGAAGTTCTTCTTAATCACTATGAAGGCGATGAAGAGGATCATATACAACCGAAAAAGCCGGAACACCTAAGCCTGCTGGGACGGATGGCCCTGTTTGCCGGCAGGAATTACTATGCGGGAAGGCTCGAAGATCCGGAACCGGACGATCTCTCTCTGATCATAGATCTGAGAGGAGCAACCGGTTCCCCCCAGCCCTAACGGCTGGTATAGTTCGTTTCCATCCACTTGAGATATTCGCCGCTCTTCACGTGATCGATCCACTCCCGGTTCGCCAGATACCAATCTATGGTCTTTCTGAGTCCCTCGGAAAAGTCCAGGCTCTGCTTCCAGTCCAATTCACTCTTCAGTTTGTCACAATTGATGGCATAACGGCGGTCATGACCGGGTCGGTCCTTAACAAAAGTAATAAGCTTCTTATAGTAATCTCTGTCCTTACCCTGCTTTTCTGCCATCAGCTCGCAAAGCTGGTGGACAAGTTTGATGTTCTCCCACTCATTTTCCCCGCCGATATTGTAGGACTCCCCAGTTCTCCCCCGGTTGACGATTGCCCAGACGGCGCTGTTATGGTCCTCAACAAAGAGCCAATCCCGGATGTTCTTTCCATCCCCGTAAACGGGCAGGACCTTTTCCTGGAGAATATTTTCGATTATTACGGGAATCAGTTTTTCGGGGAATTGAAGGGGACCGTAATTGTTTGAACAGTTGCTCAGGGTGATGGGAAGGCCGTAGGTGTGATAATATGAGCGCACCAGATGGTCCGAGGATGCCTTAGAGGCGGAGTAGGCGCTGCGGGGATCGTAGGGGGTCGTTTCATAGAAAAACCCGGTCTTCCCAAGGGAACCGTATACCTCGTCGGTGCTGACGTGATGGAAGAGGACATCCTCCCGGCCGTTCCAGTAATGGCGGGCCGCATCCAGAAGGGTAAAGGTCCCCATAACATTGGTCTGCACGAAGACTTCCGGACCTTCAATGGAGCGGTCCACATGGCTTTCGGCGGCGAAATGGATAATCGTATCGATCTCATATTTATTCAGTGTCTCTTCGACCCGTGCCCGATCGCAGATATCCCCCTGTACCAGAATGTATCGGGTTTCACCGTATTGCTTCGATACCTCGCTCAGGCTTTCCGGATTTCCGGCATAGGTCAGTTTATCGAAATTGATGATCCGGCCTTCGAAATCTCCCTCCTTAAACAGCCAGTTGATGAAATTGGCGCCGATAAAACCGGCTCCTCCCGTAACCATGATATTCGTAAGTTTTCTCATAAATCCAATCCTCTGTTAAAAAAATTATCCAGGCTCTCTTCCCAGGAGGGGACGGCCCATTTGAAAGTATTTTTGACCTTTTCCTTAGAAAGAAGGGAGAAGGCGGGCCTTTCCACGGCTGCGGGGAACTCTTCACTGGTGCAGGAATTGACGGTGCACTCCCCTTTCAGGAGACCCCTTCCCCTTCCCTGTCTATAAATCTCACGGGCGAATCCGTACCAGCTGGTCTTTCCTTCCCCGGAGAAGTGATAGATTCCGTAGGCTCGGGAATCGGTCCTGATAATCTCCACAATTAAGGACGCCAGGTCGTAAGTCCAGGAGGGGGAACCGATCTGGTCACTGACTACCTTCAGAGTATCCCTACTGCCCATCAGCTTGAGCATGGTGTAAACAAAATTATTACCGTACCGCCCATAAAGCC
>JAFGPQ010000053.1 GCA_016936115.1 Spirochaetales bacterium
AGGACGAGATCCCGGTCTATCCCCTTGAAGGTGACCGTTTCCCCGGGTTTGTAGAGCCCCCGGTCGCAGAAAAGAAAGGTAAAGGGACGGGGTCTCTCCACCCGGTTGACGGAAGTCTGGCTCCACAGACCGAACTGATAGGGGCTGTGGCTGCCGTTGGGAACGAAGACGGCCCGGTCCGTACCGGAAATAACCCGGGTGCGAAAGTGGCTCCGCCCGTCCCCGTCGTAGAAAGCCTGGACGAAATCTCCCTTCTCAAGGGAGAAGGAGGCCAGCCCCTCACCGTCGGTCTCCCCTGTCATGACGGAACGGTTGTCGTACATCAGTTCCACCTTCGCTCCCGCAGCGGGATTACCGTCAGTCAGGGAATTCACCCAGACCAGAACCCGGTTGTAGGCGTAGCGGACGGTCACTCCCAGATCGGTGACCTGCAGGACAAGGTCGTTCTTGTAGGGTCCCCATCGGCTATCCTCCTCCTGGAGCATCCAGCCCATGGCCACAGCCCCCTTACCGTCTTCGTTCAGATAGGGTGAAAGCTCTACCATTTCAAATTCGCGGCGGTTTCTCACCTGGGAAGTGAGATCGAATTCCCGGTTCAGCTGACTCTTGTCCAGGGACTTGTAGGGATCGACAGCTTTCTCTATACCCCATTTACCCGATTTCAGGTTCTGATACTCGAAAACGAACCGGGGATCGAACTGGGATTCGAGAAACCGGTACCCCCCGTAGGGCAGATAGTAGTAACTGGTGGCCGGTCCGGTTTCCACGGTGACCGTTCTTTCGCCCCCCAGGGGGCGGCCGTAGATATCGCTCATCCCCTCTCCCAGGACAATGTCATAGGAGGAGTCGTATTCGGCGGGCAGATTGTTCAGGCGGACGTATTTATCCCACACCATGACATGGGAGGCGAGATCTTTCACGTCAAGGGAGAGGGACAGATTGGCCAGTACGCTCGCCTCATCCAGGGGATGGGAAAAGGTCAGATAGACCGGGCGGATATCGCTCTCTCCCTCCCGGGGAAAGCGCCAGTTGTAGTCATCCCACTCCACATAGCGGAATTCGGACAGGGTGGAGAAGGATTGGGCTGTCTCTTCCGGCAGGCCGTAAGCCCCTTCCCGGGAGAGAGTCCCCTTTGGCAGGGTCAGTACCACCTCATCCCCCGTCTCGGGCAGATCGTCCAGGGTAAGGACCAGGGTACGGTCCACAAAGGAAGGGGGTAAATCCTCCCCTTCCGGATAGTCCGCCTTGAAGGAGTGATCCCCCAGGCGTGAGCTGACCCGCAGCCAGCTGGACAGCACATCCCGGTCCACGGGGTGGTTGAAGCAGACCGTGATATGCCCGGCCGCCGCGGGGGGAATCTCATCCAGGTCCCCCTGCCAGGGTTCTTCCGGCGTTCCCGGATAGAAGGCGGCGATCTCCAGTTTCTCCGTGCGGAAGCCGAAACTCTGATCCTCCTTAAGCTTGCGGCCCCCCAGGGAGGGAAGCCCTTTCTTCAGGGTGACCCGGTACTCCTGCTCGGTCAGAAGCGGTACGGTCGGCTCGAAGCTGATCAGCCGGGAGCCGTACCAGCGGTAGACCCCTTCCACGGGGGGGGATATTTCCATATAGGGGTATTCGGTCATGACAGCACCCAGCCGGCTCAGGGGCACCGCAGGCTGGGAAAGGGCGGCAAAAATGACCGGGGACCGGTTTTCCCCCGGGAGTTCCCCCTCCGGGCCCCAGTGGGTAATCAGCATTGGCTCGTCCGACTCGGACACGGTAAAATCACCCTCACCGGCCGCACCGGGATCGAAGTAATTAACCGACAGGGCGAAAAGATCCTCCCCGTTCCAGGATTCTCCCGGCGCTTCCGCCTCTTCCTGCCTGTATTCCCTGACAGCCTGTTCGGCTATCTTCTTCTCTTCCCTGCTGCATCCTAAAAGGACCAGACCGCACAGTACAACTGAAACCAATCTTTTCATAGAGATCAGTATACCGAAGATTTACTATTATATCTATCCTTTTTATTCCGGCAGGGTAAGCATATCCTTAAGCCTGTCCGCTTCTTTCTCCGGCACGTACCGGGCCAGCCGCTCCACAATCCCCTTCACCAGACGGGCGGAATGGTCCGCCGCTGTCTTCAGGAACTCCTCGAAGGAGACCGCCGCCTCCCCGTCGGCCCTGTCCGAAACGGAGCGGATGATGACAAAGGATTTCCGGAACCGGTGGCAGGTCTGGGCGATGGCGGCCGCTTCCATCTCCGCCACGGCGGCGGCGGGGAAATTCGTCTGAATGGTATCCTTTCTCTCCCGGTCCCCGATGAAGCTGTCCCCGGTGACCACCGTGCCCGTCCTCACCCGGATCTCGGGAATATCCCGGGCGGCTTCCTCGGCCATGGACACCAGCACCGAATGGGGAAGAAAGGCATCGGGCATCTGGGGTATCTGCCCCATGGCGTATCCGAAGGAGGTGGCATCCACGTCATGGTGGATCACATCGCTGGAAATAACCACATCCCCCACGTCAAGATCGGCATGGATCGCACCGGCGGAACCCGTATTGATCAGACACATGGGATCGTAGCGGGAAATCAGAAGAGTCGTCCCGATGGCCGCGTTGACCTTGCCGATGCCGCTCTTCATCAGGACCAGGAGAAAGCTGCCGTACTCTCCGGTAAAGAAGACATTCCCTCCCCACTCGAAGGTTTTCTCCAGTTTATACTCCCCTATCAGGGTTTCGATCTCCTCATCCATGGCCCCGATGATTCCAATGGTATCCATGAAGCTCCTCCTGTTTCCTTAAGTGTAGCCCAAGACAGTCCGTAATGGGAGTTTTTCCCGAAAGTTTCAAAACATTGTTGTCCCCTGTGGTGAGAATTGCTACATTTAAGGGGAAATTACAGAGATTTTGTACAAGGAGAGCCTATGCCATCGGCAGCCATACCTAAAAGAGAAAATATCCCGGAAGAACATAAATGGAATCTTTCCGCCCTCTATCCCTCAACGGAGGAGTGGGAGAAGGATCTGAAGAGACTGGAAGAGCATATTCCCGGACTGGCCCGTTTCAAGGGAAGCCTTTCCGACTCCGCCGCCCGGCTGAAGGAGTGCCTGGATCTGATCATACAGGAGGTGGATCTCCTGGAAGAACGGCTGGGATACTACGCCATGCTCCGCCGGGAGGAGAACGTGGGGGACAGCGATGCCCAGGGGCGTTTCAGCCGCTATGTGACCGTGGCTACGAAACTGGCGGCTGCAGCCAGCTGGATCTCTCCGGAACTGCAGAGCATCCCCGATGAAGTGATGGACCGGTTCAGGGCCGATCCCCTGCTAAAGGATTACGAGATCTACCTGATCAAACTCCTGCGCTTCAAAAAGTACACCCTTACCGAGAAAGAGGAGGCCCTTCTGGCCCAGCAGGGGGAATTTTCCCAGGCCCCCCAGAAAGCTTTCTCCGCCCTGACGAATGTTGATTTGAAATTCGGGGAAGTGGAGACTTCGAACGGCACCGTTCCCCTCACCAATACGACCTACGGCATGATCATGATCGATCCGGACCGTTCTGTCAGGGAGAAAGCCTATAAGCAATTCTATTCCGTTTTCGAAGGCCATGCCCATACCCTGAGCGAACTCTACAACGGCAGCGTTCAGAAGGATGTATTCAATGCCCGCGTCAGGGGATACGCCGGAGCCCGGGAGAAGGCCCTCTACCCGGACAAGGTTCCCGGCGAGGTCTATGATAACCTGGTCGGCGCCGTCCATGAGGCACTCCCCGCACTCCATGATTACTATAAACTCAAGAAAGAGACCCTGGGCCTGGATACGCTGCGCCATTACGATGTCTATGCCTCCCTCATCAGAGATGTGAAATCCGCCTATCCCTACGAAGAGGCGGTGGATCTGATCACCCAGGCCCTGGCCCCTCTGGGAGAGGAGTACACCGAAACCCTGAAAGAAGGGCTCCTGGGGGACTGGGTCGACCGCTATGAGAACGAGGGCAAAAGGTCAGGGGCTTTCTCCGCCGGTTCCTACAGGGGGAAACCCTACATCCTCATGAACTACAAGGACGACGACATCCGCCATCTCTTCACCCTGGCCCACGAAGGGGGCCACTCCATGCACTCATGGTACTCCATCGGGAACAACCCCTTCCAGCACTACAACTACACCATATTCGAAGCGGAAGTGGCCTCCACCTTCAACGAGCAGCTCCTGGCGGATTGGATGCTCAAAAACAGAGCGAATTCCAGGGAGATGAAGGCCTACCTCATCGGCAAGCAGATCGATGACACGGTGGCCACCATTTTCCGGCAGACCATGTTCGCCGAATATGAGGACATCACCCATAAAATGGTGGAAGCGGGAACACCCCTGACCGTGGAATCCCTGCGGCAGGAGTATCGGAAATTGCTGGAAGCCTACTTCGGCCCCGCCATGACCCTGGAGCCGGAAAGCGATCTGGAGGGTCTGCGGATTCCCCACTTCTACTCCGCTTTCTACGTCTACAAGTACGCCACGGGCCTCTCCGCTGCGATAGCCCTCTCCCGCCGCGTCCTGGACGGGGGAGACAGGGAGCGGGAGGATTACCTGAGTTTCCTCAAGTCCGGAGGCAGCCGCTTTCCCATCGAATCCCTGAAGGTCGCCGGTGTGGATATGTCCAGTCCCGAACCGGTAAAGGCCGCCATGGCTCACTTTTCCCGGCTGGTAACCCAATTCAGAGAGCTCATGAATAGCTGAGTTATCAAGTCAGCCTGAATGATCCCCCTTCCCCACGGCCGAGGGGGGATCATTTATAAAAAAGTGTTTGAATTCCCCCCATTTACCCCCTATAATCAACATCCATATCAATTTTAAAACGTAAGGGCAGGGCGATGGGAACGGATCCGGACATGTATCAGCGGCAGATATATCTCGGAGGCATGGGGGAATTTCTCTTTCTGGGAGTTCTCATTGCAACGATCATCATCTATACGGCCATGTTCTTCATGGAAAAAAAGCGAAAGGAAGATCTCTTTTTTGTTTTCGCCAACATGGGACTTGCCCTCTGGTGCGTCTCGAACAGTCCCTTCATTTCCCATCTTTTTCCCCGTCTGAATAGCTTTCCCCTTCTGTTCAAAGGAAGTTCTCTGGGGCTGATCCAGGCGGAAACATTCCTGGTCCTCTTCTTCAGTTACTACAAGGGAAAACCTCTCAACAGACAGGCCCTGTGGGGTTACTCCCTTCTCATGGCTGTAACAGACCTGGCAGTCCTGGCTGTTCCCCTTCCGTATCTAGCGGAAATCAGAGAGATTCTTATCATGGAAACGGGTCTTTCTCTCTTTGTCATTCTTACGGAGACAGTTCATAAGATGAAAAAGAACGCCCTTCATCCGGGGGGAATCTTTCCCGGTTTCATCATGATGGGGCTTCTGCTCTACCTAAGGCTCTTCACCGATGCCCCTCTGGCAAAAGCGGTTCTTCTCCATCTGGCTCTGTTCTCCCTTGTCATGCAGCAGCTTATCTACCATACCTTTCTCTCGGTGAAAAATTATAAAAAAGTCAGAGAGATGAACCGGGAATATCTGAAACTGAACCGGGAGCTGAAGGACTCTTTGAACCGCATAGACGATCAGGCGGAGCTGATCAACTTTATCAGCAACAGGGACAGCGTCAGCGGTCTGCCCAATAAAAACCAGTTCTCCCTCCTCTTCGAAAGGGAAATGTCCCGGGTCTCCTCAGACGGGGGGACCCTACTCTTCGTTCTGGCGGAGTGGCAGGATCTGAAGGATTACCTCTCCCGGCGGGGCCCTGAGAAACAGGTGGATACCATACGCCGCTTCGCGGAAAGGGCTGTCCGGTTCTGCGGTGAGAATGACCGGGTCTGCCGCTATTCCGACGACCGGTTCCTGTTCATCCTCTCCCCGGAGAAGGGAAAGGGGGGGAAAAGGGTAAAGGAACTGATGAGGGAGATCAACCGTCCACTCAAGGAGCTGGGCGGCGACTATCACCCCCGCATCCATATGGGATACACCCTGGCCGGGAACAGGGAGCTGACCCAGGAAGCCCTGCTCAGCCAGCTCTTCGCTGCTCTTGATTTCGGGAAGAGAGAAAAAAGCAGTAAACCCTGCCGTTACTGTTCCCGTATTGAGAATTTCCGGTCCGAAAGAATACTCCTGGAAGAGAAATTCACCGCTGCCCTGAGAGAAGGCCTTCTTGAGGTTTACTATCAGCCCCAGCACGAATCCTGGCAATCGGAACTCTCCGGACTGGAAGCCCTGCTTCGATGGAATGATCCTGATTTGGGTCCCGTGGGCCCGGAGGAGTTCATTCCCCTGGCCGAGGAACTGGGCCTGATAGAGGAAATCGATCTCTATACGGCAAAATCCGCCCTGACAAGAATGGTGGAATGGACGGATACGGAGCTGTCCCAAGTCCGGCTATCCCTGAATATTTCCCCGACGAACTTCGTCAATCCCCTCTTTATAGAGAGCCTGATCGCCCTGACCCGGCACAGCGGCATCTCCCCTTCCCGGATTGAGCTGGAACTGACCGAAACCGTACTGGTGTACAACCGGGACCAGATCCGCCGGAATTTTACCCGCCTCAAGAAGGAGGGGTTCTCCATCGCCCTGGATGATTTCGGCACCGGTTACAGCTCCCTGGCCTATCTGACCGAGTTCCCCGTGGATGTTCTGAAAATCGATAAGGCCTTCATTACCGGCCTGAGCGGAGACAAGCGAAAAAAGGATATCGTCAAGTCGATCATTGCCATCGGCTATGCTCTGGGGCTCCGTATCATCTCGGAAGGGGTGGAACGGGAAGAGGAGCTCCTCTATCTCAGAAAAGCGGGCTGTCATGCGATTCAGGGTTTCTACTTCTCCCCGCCCCTCTCTCCGGCAGCCCTTCCCGATTACATCAGACAGATCCGCAGTGCCTGAGAGTCCACTAAAACTGACTCCTATATCCGATTTTTGAAGTCCCTGGGGGAAAGGCCCGTATACTTCTTGAAAATCCGGGAAAAGTAGAACCCATCCTCGTAACCGGCCGCTTCGGCGCTCTCGGTGAGACTGTCCCCCCGCAGCAGGGCCTCCTTTCCCGCTTCCATCCTCCGATCGATGATGAATGATTTGAGGGAGCGCCCCGTGTACTCCTTGAACATATTGGCCGTGTGGCTGTAGCCGTAGGGAGAACGCTCCATCAGCCTGTCCAGAAGGAGGGGGTCGGTGAAATCCCGGTCGATCCGCCGGATCATCTCAAGCACCAGAGAACTCTTCCTCTCCTCCCTCACATCCCGCTCCCGGTAGGCTCCATCGAGGAACTCCTTGAGAATAACCATAAACAGGGGGCCCGTATCCAGGGGGGACCAGCTCTTCCGGCCCCCTTCCACAATCCGCCGGATCTCATCGGTAAGAGAGAAAAGGAGCCGGGGCGAGGGGAACTGAACCAGAGGATCGTACTTGATGTGGCTGAAGAAGTCGGTGCTCTGAAAGAGATAGAGCATGAAATGCTGGGCCACCATGCGCAGCGGTTCCAGACTGGTTTTGCGGGCGTTCACCAGCCGATCCGGGGGAACCAGCAGTCCCATGCCCGCCTTCAGCCGGTAATTCACCCCGTCTATGGTAAAAAGAGCGCTCCCCTGCTCGCAGACGAAGAGGTCGTAATCGTTCATGGTCCGGTTACTGATATCCCAGTCCTCCCCGTTCTCCTGGGGAAAGGGGGGCATGGTCAGATCCAGGATAATATTGCGGTAGGGAAGATTCTTATAGAAGGGGTACTCTTCGGCCATAATCAAGATATACCTTTTTTGTCAGAAAATGTCCATATTTTTTCGGAAAAGCCCCATTCAAATGGGCCCAAACCCGGTTTATACTGCTCTTTATGAAAAGAATACGTTTTGCCGTATTAGGCTGCGGAGTGATTGCTCCCACCCATATCTGGGCTATAGACAGAATTGAGAATGCCGAATTAACCGCTCTCTGCGATATTGACCGGCAGAAGATGACAGCCCTGGCGGAAGGTCGGGATCTGTTCCTTTTCGAGGACTGGAAAGAGATGCTCGCTTCACCCGAAGTGGATGCGGTGGCCATCTGCCTGCCCCACTACCTGCACGCCCCCGCCCTGACCGACGCCCTGACCGCGGGGAAGCACGTACTGTGCGAAAAACCCATGGGAATCTCCCTGGAGCAGCTCCGGACCATGACCACCGCCGCCGGGGAGGGACGAAAAAGGGGCCTGAAGACCGGAGGTATCTTTCAGCACCGTTTCTCCCCCCTGGTGGGCGAGGTGAACCGCCTTCTTGAAGAAGGCGCCCTGGGCACGCTGGAGGAGGTGAAAGTCCACTTTCTGTGCACCCGTGACCGGGATTACTACGGCGCCGATGCCTGGCGGGGCAAATGGGCCACCGAAGGGGGCGGTCTGATCATCAATCAGGCGATTCATACCATCGACCTGCTCATTCAGCTCATGGGCATGCCCGACCGGGTACAGAACACCCTTTACCGGGAGCGGCTCTCCATGATTGAGGTGGAGGACCGGTCGGAGGGGATTTTCTTCTATGACAGGGGAAAGAACGGCTGTCCTCCCCGGGTTAAGCTGATTCTGGAGAACGACCTGGCCACATCCTGGCAGCCGGACATACATATCAAGGGCTCCCGGGCGACTCTGGTACTCAAAGGAAGCGAGGAGTTTGTCTGCTCCGATCCGGATCTGGCGGGACGCCTCTCCCCCTTCGCCGGGGAAGAACAGGCCAAAGCCCCGGGGAAGGCCTGCTACGGTTCCCTGCACGGGCGCAACTATGAGGATTTCCTCGAAGCGATTACCGCAGACCGGGAACCGGCGGTTTCCCTGGAAAGCCTGGCCGATTCCACAGAAGCGGTGCTGGCCCTCTACCAGTCCCACTTTATGCAAACAACCCTTCCGGTCCCCCTGACGGGCTGGAAGAAACCGATAGAACTGGATTTCAAAGGAGAGATACAATGAGAAAGGTAAAACTGGCCGTTGTGGGTCTTGGCAACATGGGTTCCAGCCACTGCCGGGACATCGACGGCATGGAGAAGGCGGAACTGGTCTGCGTCTGCGACAGGGATCAAAAGAAGGCCGATGAATTCGCAGAAAAATTCGGCTGCAAGGCTTTCTATTCCACTGAGGAGATGTTCGAGAAGGGCGAAATGGAAGGTGTTATTATCGCCACGCCCCACTACGATCATACCACCATTGCGATAGAAGCCTTCTCCCGGGGAATCCATGTGCTGACCGAAAAGCCCGTGGGAGTCCACGTGAAGGATATCCGTAAAATGATCGCCGCCCATGAAGAGGCGAAAAAGAACCACCCGGGAATTGTTTTCTCGGCCATGTTCCAGCAGAGGACACGGGGACCGGCGAAGAAGATCAAGCAGATCCTCGATTCGGGGGAGCTGGGCAAGCTGATCCGCACCACCTGGATCATCACCGACTGGTTCCGCACCCAGTCCTACTACGACTCCGGCGGATGGCGGGCCACCTGGGAAGGGGAAGGGGGCGGAGTCCTCATGAACCAGTGTCCCCACCAGCTGGACATGTACCAGTGGTTCGTGGGCCGACCCGACAGGATTCAGGGGTTCATCTCACTGGGTAAGTATCACACCATAGAGGTGGAGGACGAGGTGACCGCCTATTTCGAATACGACAACGGCATGGTGGGCCACTTCATCACCACCACCGGGGAGGCTCCCGGAACCAACCGCCTGGAGATCGTGGGAGAGCAGGGAAAACTGATCTGGGAGGGGGACAGCCTCACCTACTACCGGAACGAGGAGTCCATGCTCAAGACCCTGGCCGAGTCCCCCTTCGGCTTCAAAAAGCCGGACTGCTGGACCTGCGACATTCCCTTTCCCGACGCCGGGGGCGAGCATAAAATCATTACGGAGAACTTCTGCGACGCTATTGCCGAGGGCAAGGAGCTGATCGCCCCCGCCGAAGAGGGCATCAACTCTATTGCCATAGACAACGCGATCATGCTCTCCGGTTTCGAGAAGCGCATGGTGGATGTTCCCGTGAATGAGGATGCCTTCGAGGCGAAGCTGAAGGAGCTGATCGCCGGATCGACGATCAGGAAAGTGGTAAAGGAGAAGACCGACGAGGACTTCTCCCGGTCGTTCTAAACCAAATGAGGAAAAGCATATGAAAGAACCGGATACGAAAATCGGGGTGACCCTTTTCAATTTGAGAGATTACTGTAAAACCGCCGAGGATCTGGACAGCACCCTGTCAAAGGTCAAGGAAATCGGCTACCAGGCGGTCCAGGTCTCCGGAGTGGGCGTGGGCCCGGAGGTCGTGAAGGAGAAGCTGGACAAGTACGGCCTGTTCGTCTGCGCCACCCACGAAAACCTTCAGGATCTGAGGGATAACTTCGACGGAGTTGTGGCAAAGCTCAAACTCTGGGGCTGCGACTTCACCGCCATCGGCTCCCCCGGTTTCGAATGGGATCCGGACGAAGAGAAGACCACCGCCCTGATCGCCGAGCTGGACGAGTTCGGCCGCCGCTTCGCCGCCGAGGGCATCCGCTTCGGCTATCACAACCACCACTTCGAGTTCCTGCCG
>JAFGPQ010000054.1 GCA_016936115.1 Spirochaetales bacterium
CCGGGTCATTCCTGTCAAGGGCACCTACGACGATGCCTTCGCCCTCTCCCTGGAGTATTCCGCCCGTTACGGGGGAATCAATCGGAATACGGCCTATAATCCCATGACCATAGAGGGAAAGAAGAGCGCTTCCATAGAGATTTTCAATCAGATGGGGGGACGGGTTCCCGACCTCGTTTATATTCCCTCCGGGGACGGGGTCATCTATTCGGGAATATGCAAGGGCTTCGAGGACCTGATGAAGCTGGGACTGATAGATAAACTGCCCCGATGTATCGTTGTCCAGGCTCAGGGGAGCAACGCATTGTTCCAATCCTGGCGTGAAGGGCGGGAAGTTCTGCTGGAAAGAACGGATACCATCGCCGATTCCCTTTCAGTCTGTTCTCCCGCCTGCGGGGAACCGGCGCTTCAGTTCATGAAACGCTGTTCCGGATGGGCGGTGGAAGTCACCGATAGTGAAATTGCGAAAGCTCAGGCCGATCTGGCCCGGGAGGGGGGATTCTTCACAGAACCCTCATCCGCCGCCGCCCTTGCCGGGTTTATACGGGACAGGGACGAGGGTAAAATCAAAAAGGACGAGACCGCCGTTCTGATGCTCACCGGCACCGGTTACAAGGATATGAAAGCGGTCCTGAAGGGAATTACCATGCCCGAACCGGTGGGTTGTACCCTGGATGAGGTAGACCGGGCATTAAGTATGTAGAGTTCAGGGGGGAACCATGTACGATCTGGCAGTGAAGAATGGTAAAATTTACCGGAATTCCGGATGGGAAAACAATAACATCTATATAAGGGACGGCATCATAGAGGAAATTTCCTCCCGGGATCTTGAAGCCCGGACCGTTCTGGAGGGAGAGGGAATGAAGGTTCTTCCCGGCATAATCGATCCCCATGTCCATTTCGCCCTGTCCGTAGGCAATTTTTGCTCCGCCGATGATTTTCAGAGCGGATCCGCCGCCGGGCTCTACGGAGGAGTCACTACCTATATCGACTTTCTCGATCCCGTTGGTAAGGGATCCCTGGTAAAGGATGCTCTTGATAGAAGGCTCGCACAGGCGAGAATAAGCCACAGTGACTACTCCTTTCATGTGACTGCGGCAAATCCGGTAGGGGAAACGGAATCTCTGACCGATGAGGCCCTGCGCCTGGGAATCCCCTCAATCAAAATTTTTACGGCTTACTCCGAATCGGGACGGCGTACCTATCCGGCGGAACTGGAGGAGCTTCTCTCCCTTTCCGAAAAGAGGGGAACCGTGGTTCTGGTTCATGGGGAGGACGAAGATCATATCACCTCTGATCCCCAGTTCGGCCCGGACGATCTTCCCGGCAGCCGTCCGGAGAAATCGGAAAGCAGTATGGTGGCCTCCCTTTGTGATATGGTTAACCGGTGTGGGGGTACTCTCTATATGGTTCATACCACCTGCGGCAGCAGCCTGATAAGCGCCCGTAAGATTCTGGGTGATAAATACGGGGTAAACTTTTTTATGGAAAGCGGCGCCCAGTATTTTCTTCTGAACGAGGAACACCTGAAAGGGGATGAGGGGTACAAATACGTATTGGCTCCCCCGCTCCGTTCCCTCCATGAATCGGAGACACTGAAAAAAGAGATCGATACCCTTTTCTCAGTGGGGACCGACCACTGTCCCTTTCTTCTTAATGAAAAAAAGAAGTCGCTTCTGACACGGATACCCTTTGGAATCGGGGGAATTGAATACTCATTCCCTCTCATGTACACTCTTTTCGGCGATAAAATAATCGATAAGATGACAATCAATCCGGCAAAGCTGTTCGGTCTCGCCCCCCGTAAGGGGATGCTGGAGCCCGGTTCCGACGGGGATCTGTTTCTCTTCAGGGATGGGGAAGGAAAGATTAAAGGAACGGGACATTCCCGCTGCGATTACAACGTTTACGAGAATTATCCTGTGGAAGGACAGGTGGAAAAAACCGTTCTCCGGGGTCAATTAGTAATGGACCAGCAGAGTCTGACGGAACCGGAAGGGCGATTTCTGACAAGGGAGGCAACAAAATGAAAGGCCTGACAAACGTAAGAATCTACGATTTTCACAAATATGAGAAAAGGGGATATGTCCTCTTTACGGATACCATCATCGAATCGGGGCCCATGGAAGCCTTTGGGGAGGCGAGAAAAAAACACGCCCTGGCCGACGGTGATATAATGGATGGCAAGGGGCGGCTGCTGACCCCGGGACTGGTGCTGGGACATACCCACATCTACTCTACCTTCGCCCGGGGCATGGCCCTTCCCTTTAATCCGGAGGATTTCCAGCAGATTCTGGAACAGCTCTGGTGGAAGATGGACGGCTCCCTGGACAGGGAGCAGACCTACTGGAGCGGCATGTGCAGCGCCCTCGGGTATATGAAGCACGGAGTGACCACGGTCATCGATCACCATGCCAGCGGTAAGGACATTAAGGGAACTCTGGCGGAGCTCAAGAGGAGCGTGGTTACCGAGAGCGGCCTGCGGGGCATGTTCTGCTTCGAAACCTCCGACCGCTTCGATATCCCCTCCTGTATAGAAGAGAACATGAGCTTCTTCGATGAGGAGGCGCAGGGTGTCTGTTCCGCCCACTTCGGCATGCATGCGTCCATGACACTCTCCGACGATACCCTGAAGAAAATATCCGGCAGGCTGGGTGGGCGCCCCATTCATATCCATGTGGCGGAAAGCGCCATGGACGGGGAGGATTCCCGGCGGAAATACGGAACAGGCATCATCAAGCGTCTCGATAAATTCGGTCTTCTCACTCCGGACAGCCTCATCGTGCACGGGATTTTCCTTGAAGAAGAGGAGATGGACATTCTGGCTGAGCGGAAGTGTTCCATGGTGCTCAATCCCCTTTCCAATATGAATAACGGGGTGGGCTTTCCCGACTACCCAGCCCTGAAGAAACACGGGATCAAGTGTTTCATCGGTAACGACGGACTGGGAACGGCCGTAGCGAATGAATGGCAGGCCCTTCTCTTCGGAACTCACTACAAATACGGCGATCCCCGTGTCTTTGATCTGGGCGATCTGCACACCATGATCGTCAACAGCTATGAGTACGCATCCCGTCGGCTGGGAATAAAACTCGGGCGAATCGAAAAGGATTACGCCGCCGATATGATTCTTATCGACGAGACCAATTTCACTCCCATGAATGAGAACAACGCCCTGGGCCATCTTGTATTCGGCAGCGCCTTCGCCCTGAGGCCCTCCCATACCTGGTGCCGGGGGGAACTGAAGCTGGCCGAATACGAGCATACTTTTCCTACGGATAACATTTACGAAAAGAGCCGGGAAGCCTCCTCCCGTCTCTGGAAAGATCTGGGAGCTCCCCTATGAGAAAGGATATCAGCAGAAGCATAGGCAAGGTGGATAACCGGGAGAAAAGTTCCGGTTCCGCCGAATATATCAATGACAGGAGCTGGGAAGGGGAGGTTCACTACGCCCTGACCCTGCGCTCTTCCATTGTCAAAGGAAAGATAATAAATATCACCTTTCCCTCCGCCCGGGAGGATGTGCATATTGTGGACTACCGGGACGTACCGGGAAAGAACTTCGTCAGTATCCTGGAGGATGACTGGCCCGTATTTGCCGAGGATCGGGTTTCCTACCTGGGAGAGCCGATTCTCCTTCTCTGCGGACCTGACCGAACCGTGCTGGAAGAGTACCGATCACGAATTGTTGTGGATTATGAAGAGGAGAGTCCGTTCCTGACACTGCAGGACGCGGTGGAAAAATCCGACCCTATTGTCAGTTATACCATTGATACGGGCGATTATGCCGGGGCTTCGGAAAAAGCCGCCAGAACCGTCAAGGAGACCTTTGAGACGGGGCGGCAGGAGCAGGTCTATATCGAACCCCAGGGTGTGGTCGCCGAATATACCGAAGAGGGCGTTGTCCTCACCGGCTCCTTTCAGTGCCCCTATTATGTGAAGAACGCTGTCATCAATACCCTGGGCTGGTCCGGGGAGAAGGTCCGGGTTATTCAGGCCGTGACGGGAGGCGCCTTCGGGGGCAAGGAGGAATTCCCCTCCCTTATCAGCTGCCAGGTGGCCGTGGCCAGCGTTAAACTGAAAAAGACAATAAAACTCATCTATAACAGACACGAAGACATGGAAGTCACCACCAAACGGCATCCCTCTCTCATCAGTTATGAAGCCGCCCTTGATGGGGATAACCGTATACTGGGTGTGAAAATGGATGTGAAGCTGGACGGAGGAGCCACCACGGGCTTATCCGCCGTGGTTCTGCAGCGTGCCATGATCGCCTCCTGCGGGGTTTATCACTTCCCGGCGGTTCTGGCTACGGGGGGAGTTTACCTGACCAATACGGTTCCCAGCGGTGCCTTCCGGGGATTCGGTGCTCCCCAGACCTTTTTCGCCATAGAAATGTTCATGAATCATCTGGCCGCTAAGGTCGGAGAAGATCCGGTAGCTTTTAAGACGAAGCATCTGGCAAAAAAAGGGGATGCCACATCCACGGGAGGAATCTACCGGGATGACATCCTCATGGCGCAGATGATAGAAGAAGTGAAGAAAATGTCCGGTTACGCGGAGAAATACCGTTTGTACAGTGAAAAGGGAAACCCCCGGGGGATTGGTATGTCCCTCTTTCTTCATGGATGCGGATTCACCGGAAGCGGTGAGGCGGACCACATTAAGGCGAAGGTCTATCTGGAACGGGATGAAGAGGGGCGAGTCCATATTCTCGTCTCCAATGTGGATATGGGACAGGGATTCAAAACAACCATGATGAAGGTGGTGGCCCACTCTTTGGATATTCCTCTGGATCAGGTTGTCTTTAATAATCCCGATACGAAATACGTCCCCGATTCGGGCCCCACCGTGGCATCCCGTTCCACTATGATTGTGGGAAGACTCCTGGTCGAGGCTTGCGAAAAGCTCCAGAAAGAGACCGGTCCGGCAAGGGTGGAGGCGAACTATTCCCAGCCCGATTACATCAAGTGGGATCAGGATAAAATGAAGGGCGACGCCTATCCCGCCTTCTCCTGGGGGGTGAATGTGGTGGAAGTGGAAGTGGACCGGGATACCTGGGAAACCACCCTGCTGGGGGCCTGGTCGGTTCACGACGTGGGCAAAGCCATCGATGACCGTATCATACGGGGACAGGTGGACGGGGGATTCCTGCAGGGGATCGGTTACGGGCTCTGGGAAAAGATGGAACTGAAAGAAGGCCGGGTTCAGCAGGCCACAGTCACCGATTATATCATTGCTACCGCCTCCGATTTCGTGACAGTTGAGAATAAGCTGATAGACAATCCCTACGCCCTGGGGCCTTTCGGGGCAAAAGGAGCCGGGGAACTAACTCTGATCGGGGGTGCGCCGGCTGTGGCCGCTGCGGTGGAACAGGCTCTGGGAGCCGAAGTTTATCGGATCCCCCTGGTCCCGGAATATTTAATGGAGCTGAAGAAGAATGGATAAAATAGAATTTACCCTGAATGGAAAACAGGTAAGTATAGAGAAGGATGGGACAGCCCGTCTTCTGGATGTCCTGAGGGAGGATTTTTCCCTGATCGGTGTGAAAGAGGGCTGCGGAGAAGGGGAGTGCGGGGCCTGCGCCGTTCTCATTGACGGGGTTATCGCCAACTCCTGTATCGTGCCCCTGGGGAATGCGCAGGGACGATCCATCGTGACAATCGAAGGATTTTCCGGAACCGCACGTTACCGAGTCCTGGAAGAGTCCTTCGCCGAATGCGGCGCCGTTCAGTGTGGTTTCTGTACCCCCGGGATGATGATCGCCGCCGAATCTCTTCTGAACGGGAACAACTCCCCCTCGGAAGCGGAAATCAGGGAGGGTATTTCGGGAAATCTCTGCCGCTGTACCGGTTATAATATGATAGCGGAGGCGGTAGCCCTGGCCGCTGAAAAGGGGAAGGGATTATGGTAAACGCTTATCCCCGCACCCTGAAAGACGCCCTGACCTTGCGTGCCGAGGGCAGACGCCCCATGGGAGGGGGAACGGATCTGATGGTTCGTTTCCGCAGTGCTGCCGGAGTCCTTCCCCGGTTCCAGCAGTCCCTTGTTTTTCTACGGGGTGTGGATGAACTGAAAAATCTGGAAGAGAGGGGTGACCTCATCGCCATAGGAGCGGGGGTAACTCTTCGTGAACTGTGTGAATCCCCGCTGATCCCCGTTGTGTTCAAGAATATAATGGGTCAGATGGCTTCCTTTGCCATCCGCAGCGAGGCGACCCTGGCCGGTAATATCGGGAACGCTTCTCCCGCCGCCGACTCTCTCCCTTTTCTTATCTGCCGTAATGCCTCTCTGGTCCTGACCGGACAGAGGGGTGACAGAACTGTCTCTGTGGCGGATTTCATCACCGGTCCCGGAAAAACCCTCCTGGCCGATGATGAACTGATACGGGAGATCCTTCTTCCCCGGGAGGAGTTCACCCTCTCCTTTCACAAAAAAGTGGGAGGGCGACGTTCCGACGCCATCTCCAAGCTCTCCTTCCTGGGCGAAGCCCGAAGGGAAGGGAATAATCTGTTCGATTTGAGAATAGCCTTCGGTTCCGTGGCTCCCCGCATCATCCGCAGCGAAGAGGGGGAGGCCCTGGCCCGGGAAGTATTCAGCCGGGGAGGGAATACTAAGGATATCGAAGGGTTTTATGAAAAGCTGATAACTCCCATCGATGATCAGCGATCCACCGCGGAGTACAGGAAGACCGTATCCCTGAACCTGCTGCGCCGCTTTATGGAGAAACTCCGGGAACAATGACACTCATAATTAAATCCGATTTTATCGATACCCCCGATTCAAAGGAGTTTCGAATCAGGGAAGAGGCCTATCTCGTTGTTCAGGACGGGATCATCCGCGATTTCCGACGGGAGATGCCCCGTGACCTGGGGGATGGGACGTTCATCGATTATTCGGGAAAACTGATGATTCCCCCCTTCTGCGATATGCATCTTCACGGGTCCCAGTTCCTGCAGAGAGGTCTGGGCATGAACCGGGAACTGATCGGCTGGCTGAATGACTACACTTTTCCCCGGGAAGCCCGTTTCTCCGATCCGGACTTCGCCCGCCGCGCCTACCAACCCTTTGTGGACGCCCTTTACCGGGCGGGTACCATGCGGTCCGCCATATTCGGCTCACTCCATCGGGAAGGAACGCTGATTCTGGCGGAGCTTCTCGAAGAAAAGGGTCTTGATGCCTATGTGGGCAAAGTGAATATGGACAGCAACTCCCCCGATTACCTGCGGGAGACCTGGGAGGAATCCCTTGAGGAGACGGTTTCGTTTATCGGGGGGATGGAGCGCTTTTCCCGCATACGCCCGATTCTTACCCCCCGTTTCGTGCCCAGCTGTTCCGGGGAACTTCTCCGGGGACTGGGAAAACTGGCAGGAGAGAGATCTCTTCCCGTTCAGTCCCATCTTTGCGAAACCGAAAAGGAAGTGGCCTGGGTCCGGGAGCTGTTTCCCGATCATCGGGGCTATTCCCACGTCTACGATGACACGGGGCTTTTCGGGGGTCATCCCAGCCTGATGGCTCACGGTATTTATCTGGAAGAGGATGATCTTGAGAGGATCGAAAGAACGGGAACGGTTCTGGTACACTGCCCCGATTCCAATTTAAATCTGGCCAGCGGTATCATGGACGTCACCGGACTTCTGGATCGGGGCCTTCCCGTGGTGCTTGGCTCCGACGTGGGGGGCGGCCATGAACTTCCCATGA
>JAFGPQ010000055.1 GCA_016936115.1 Spirochaetales bacterium
ACAAGCTCCCGGGCTTCCTCCCGGGAGAGCTCCCCCAGGGCGGCGATATTGTCGAAGAAGACATCGTCCTCCTCCACCATAAGGGCCGGCCCCCCCACCAGGGCGCCCACCATTTTGCCCTCCTCCAGAATGGGAGAGGCCCAGTGGAGGAAGGAGGCGGGACAGAAATAGAAGTAGCGCCCCCCGAATCTCTCCGCCTGATAGGCCCCGTAGAGATGAACCCCGGAACAGTCCACCCTGGTTCGGCCGCTGGCGAGCTGGTGGGCGCAGAAAGCGCAGAGGGAGCTGTCGGCACTATCCCCGCGATCGTCTATGACGAAACAGGCCATGCCCGTGGCCCGGGTATAGTGGACCGCCTCTTCCCGAGCCTGGTCCAGAAGGGATTTGCCCTTCACCGGCTCGTCTCGGGAAAGGTCATGGCCATGATATAGTCGTTCTGATACTCCCGATTGCAGGAGAGCTCCAGATACTCCACCTCTTTCCTCAGCTCATCCGCCCGGGCCAGTTTGCTCCTGTCCAGGGCCATGAGGATTCCCCCCTTGCCGGAGCTGTTTCCCACCACCTGAACCTTGCCGGCGCACTCCGGGGGAATCAGGCCGATGCGGATGGCGCTCACTTCGCGCAGCCAGAAGCCGAAGCCCCCCGCCAGATAGACCCGGTGTACCTGATCCAGGTCGATGTGCCGCTCCCGCAGCAGGGTCGTCACCGCTCCGGCGATAGCCGCCCGGGCCATCTGGACCTCTCTCACGTCCCGCTGGGTAAAGGTGATGTCCCTGGCTACCAGAAAAGCCCGGTCCCCGTTCTCATCGGTTATCACCCGTTCCCGGAGCGCCCCGGAGACAGTCAGTTCCTCCTCATCGAGGAAACGGCCCGTTTCGTCCACGATACCCTTTTCAAGGAGCAGGGCCATCACGTCGATGATGCCGGTTCCGCAGAGTCCGGCCGCCGGTTCCGCGGCGATAGTTTCGTAGGCGTAATCATCCCCTTCCCACTCCACATGGCTGACCGCGCCGGCCACTCCCGCCATGCCCGCAGATATGTTCGCCCCTTCAAAGGCGGGACCCGCGGCGCAGGAACAGGCGATGAGCCCCTCCCGGTTGCCCAGAACCAGTTCCCCGTTGGTACCCAGATCCAGGAGCAGGGAGTGCTCGTCCTGGGTATCCATGCCCGTGTAGAGAACCCCGGAGAGGATATCGCTGCCGATGTAGCCGGACAGGCAGGCGGGCAGAATGAGGGAAGCCTTTTCATATCCGGGAAGAAAAAGGGATTTTCCCTTCAGGTAAAGGGTTTCCGTCACCAGGGGCACAAAGGGAGCCCGGGCAATGCCGGAAGGATTGAATCCGCCCAGCAGGTGAATCATGGTGGGGTTCCCGCATATCAGAAACATATCCGGCCGGACACCCTGTCTGTCGGCGGCTTCATCGGCCATGCGGGTGAGCTGGGACCCGATGATCTTACCCATCTCACTCAGATTATCCGGACCCTGTTCGGCATACTCTATCCGGCTGATCACATCGCCCCCCCGGGCTCTCTGGCTGTTCATGGCGGCTATGGTATCCACCACTTCTCCCCGGTTCAGGTCCACCAGATAGAGGACCACCGTGGTAGTCCCCAAGTCTACAACGGCTCCGTACAGAGGGGGAACCCCCTCCCCGGCGGCCCGCTTAACCGCAACGACCCGGTCTTCCAGGCACAGCAGGGACAGGCGCAGAGGTTCTTCTTCGGCCCGGCAGGGCAGGGAGGATATGAGAGAGTAGGAAATGTCCAGGGTTATATCGTAGTGCTTAGCCCCCTCCTCCCGCAGGGCGGTCAGGGTGTCCCGCTGGTCCTCCAGAGAGGCGGGAGGGATCTCCACGGTCAGCGCTTTGACCGGAGGATCGGTCTCTTCCGGGGAGAAATGGTCCTGCTGGATAAGGGCACCCTCTTCCCCCTTTCCCACAGAGACATGAATCTCACCGGAAGTTCTGATCAGACAGGCCAGGCGGAAGCCCTGCTGCCTTTCGAAGGGGGTCAGGCTTTTCAGCTCTTTCTCCGCAAGGGGGGGCAGATTTTCGCCGGAGACGATGATTTTGCACTTGCCGCAGGTTCCCTTGCCGCCGCAGGGGGCATCCCCCGTCCAGAGGCCCTGTTCCCAGAGGTTCTGATAGAGAGTTTTTTCCGGGGTATAGGAGAAAGTCCGCCCCTCGCCCATGTGAAGAATATTATCCATGCCGTTCATAGTATCTCCCATTCTGTCCCCATTATAGAACATTTTTTAGGGATTTTGTACTATTTTTATGCCGCTATTCCCGGGGATTCAGGGAAGTACAGACGGATCAAGGGAGGTGAGGATCAATTCTCCCTTCTCGTTTCTGGTGAGCCAGTAGTGATAAAAGAGATTATTCTCCACGGGGCCGAAGAGCAGGGTTTCCTCGTAAAGTCCCGGCCGGTCCCGGACGGCGGGCTGTTCCATGGTGAGTTCGGTCACCCCCTCCCCTTCAGGACCGGAAAATCCCAGGGGGTAATCCCGGGGGGTCATGAAAAAGAGGCGCCAGTCCCAGTTGATGCGCCGTACCGCCAGATAATCCCCGCAGCCCGTCAGGGTGGACTCCCGCCCGTCCTTATAGAGGACGGAATAGCTTCGTCCCTCTACCGTGTCCGGGTAGCAGGTGATGCGCACGGGATAAATCCCTTTCTCCACGGAATAGATTCCCGATGAACCCCACACAATGGGAATCAGGGAAGCGCTGAAGAAAAGAAAGGGGACCATGATAGCCAGGCGCAGGGTGATGAGAAAGAAGAAGAGAGTCAGGGGCAGATAAAAGGGAAGAACCCGTTCCCGTACAAAACCGGGATAGATGAAATTGGTATAGATGAAGGCTCCCCCCAGGGCGATCAGAAAGAGAGAAATTCCGGCCATCAGCCAGAATCGGCTTCTTCCCTTTCTGACAAGAGAGGATAGAAACAACCCCAGTCCAAAGGCGGCGAAAAAGAGCCACCCGTAGGGGGAACCTTCATTCATGGGCATGGATCAGGGCATGGCCTTGGCGGCAATCTTTTCCTGAATCAGGGCGATCGCCTCGTCAAGGGACAGTCCGTTGAGCTGTTCACCGGAACGGGTTCGCAGGCTTACCTTGCCCTCCTCCTGCTCCTTGGCTCCCAGCACGACCATGTAGGGGATCTTCTGGGTCTGGGCTTCCCGGATCTTGGCATTCATCCGGTCGTCTCCCAGGTCCTTCTCGACCCGGAAACCGGCGGCCCGCAGCTTCTTCCATACCTCGTCCGCATAGTCGTCGAAGTTGTGGCCCACGGGAATAACCTGAACCTGCACGGGACAGAGCCATACCGGGTACGCCCCGCCGTAATTCTCCAGCATCACGCTGAAAAACCGCTCCAGAGACCCCAGCAGCGCCCTGTGTACCATGAAGGGGCGCTTCTCCTTGCCGTCGGTGTCCACAAAAGTCATGTCAAAACGCTCGGGCAGGTTAAAGTCGAACTGGATGGTGGAGAGCTGCCACTCCCGGCCCATGGTATCCTTTACCTTAAGGTCGATCTTGGGACCGTAGAAAGCGCCGCCCCCTTCATCGATCTTGTAGGCCAGGCCCTCCTTCTCGATGGCCACGCGCAGGGCTTCCTGGGCGGATTCCCAATCCTTCACGTCTCCCACGCACTTGCCCTCGGGCCGGGTGCTCAGGTAGGCGGAGATCTCCTCGAAACCGAAGGAGCGCAGCATATAGAGGCTGAACCGCAGAACCTCGGAGATCTCATCGTCCATCTGCTCGGGGGTGCAGATAATGTGGGCGTCGTCCTGGGTAAAACCTCGCACCCGGCTCAGGCCGTGCAGGGTTCCCGATTTCTCAAAACGATAGACCGTTCCCAGCTCGGCCCAGCGGCAGGGCAGATCCCGGTAGGATTTCTTCCCTTCGTTATAAATCATGATATGGAAGGGACAGTTCATGGGCTTGCAGTAGTAATCGGACTTGTCCATCTCCATGGGGTTGTACATGCTTTCCTTATAGAAATCCAGGTGACCCGAAGTCTCCCAGAGCCAGCTCTTGCCCACGTGGGGGGTAAAAACGATCTCGTAGCCGTTCTTATAGTGCTCGTCCCGCCAGAAATTCTCGATGGCCACGCGCATGCGCCCCCCCTTGGGGTGC
>JAFGPQ010000004.1 GCA_016936115.1 Spirochaetales bacterium
CCCCAGGAGGATTTTCCCGAAGCATCCAGAAAGAGCCTGAGCCCCATGGGCACCGTATATCTGTTGGGAGACGTGAGGTAGAGCAGCTGATTGAAGAAGTCGTCCCAGGTCCACAGAAAGGAAAAAAGCACCGTGGAGATAATGGCGGGCAGGGTCAGGGGCATAATGATTCTGGCGAATATGCCGAATTTGCTGCACCCGTCCAGAAAGGCGGATTCGTCCAGATCCTTCGGCAGTCCCCTTATGAACTGGACCAGCAGGAAGATGAAGAAGGCGTCGGTGGCGAAAAACTTGGGTACCACGATAGGCAGGAAGGTATTGATCCAGCCGAAGGAGCGGAACATGATGTACCGGGGGATCGTGGTCACGTGGGCGGGCAGCATGAGGGTCAGCATCATCACGGCGAACCAGATCTTCTTGCCCGCGAAGTTCAGCCGGGCGAAGGCGTAGGCCGTGAGGGAGCAGAACATCACGTTCCCCAGGGCGCTCAGGAAGCAGATGGTAAAGCTGTTCCTGAAAAAGGTTCCGAAGCCCACAATGCCTATGCCTTTCCAGCCTTCGGAGTAGTTGCTCACATCGATCGTCCGGGGAAAGATTCCCGGATCGGTGAAGATCATGTTGCTCGGCTTGAAGGAGGCTCCGATAAGCCACAGGATGGGATAAAGCATGGCGAATCCCAGCACCAGGATGAAGATATTGAGAAGTCCGCTTTTTGTCAGATCCTTTGCATTCAGTTTCACGGCGCTACTCCCCGCTTCCGTAGGTGACCAGATTGCCTGATACCCTGAAGGCGAAGGCGGTCAGACCGGCGATGATAAGCAGCAGCACCCAGGCCATGGCCGCGGCGTATCCCATTTCGGAGAAACCGAATCCCTTGATGTACAGGTACAGGCTGTAGAACATGGTCGAATCAAGGGGTCCCCCGGAACCTCCCGAAACGATAAAAGCCTGGGTGAAAGACTGGAAGGCGCTGACCATCTGCATGACCAGGTTGAAAAAGATGATCGGGGAGAGTCCGGGCAGGGTGATGGCGAAGAACTGGCGGATCTTCCCGGCCCCGTCCACGCTGGACGCCTCATAGAACTCCTTGGGGATTTGCTGCAGCCCCGCCAGGAAAATGATCATGGGGGAGCCGAACTGCCAGACCGCCAGAAGAATGAGCGTTCCCAGGGCGTATCTGGGATTGGAAATCCATGCGGGAAGATCGGTCATGCCGATTTTCATGAGGATGAGGTTCAGAAGCCCGTCCCCCGCGAATATCCGTCTCCAGAGCACGGCGATGGCCACCGATCCGCCCAGAAGGGTGGGGATATAGTAAAGGGCCCGGTAGAGACCGATCAGTTTGAGCTTCTTGTTCATCAGCATGGCCACAACCAGGGCGAAGAGCAGTTTAAGGGGAACGGAAAGAAAAACGAATTTGAAGGTGACCCCCACGGAGTTGAGGAACCGCTCGTCCCCCATAACCGTTTCGGAGCCTCCGAACATGGCAATGAAATTCCGCAGACCCACCCAGGAGGGGGGCTGCCTCAGGCTGTACTGGGTAAAGGCCAGATACAGGGATGAGAGCATCGGATACAGAGTCAGGATAAGGAAGCCCAGAAGCCAGGGCGTCAGGAAGGCGTAGGAAGTAAGATTCTCCCGTAATTTCTTATTCATAGAAAATACGCTACTATGAATAGGGGTATAAATCTTTGCATAAACTATCCTGATTTTTAGCATTTTCGTGCATACCGGATAATATGCCGTCCCCTCCCCGAAAGGAGGGCATCAGTTCAGGGGTATATGATTTTTCCTTTGCTTGATCGGCGACCTGACAAAACGCTTCTTGAAGGCCCGGGTAAAGGAACTCTGATTGCTGTACCCGCACTCCTGGGATATCTCGATGATGGAAAGGGAGCTGTTCTCCAGGAGTTCCTTGGCCCGTTCGATGCGGCAGTCCTCGAATATTTTACTGGGACAGGCTCCCCTGGTTTCAATGAAAATCCGCCGGAGCTGGCTAACGCTGTACCCCATTTTATCGGCTGTTTCCTGAATGCCGACCCCTTCGTTCATATGGGAGCAGTACCAGGATACCGATGCGTTGGCGATATGGGAATGGTTATCCCAGGGTATATTCATATGCCGTTCCCTGCTGTTCTGTAAAAAGCAGAGACTCAGGATAAGGCAGCTCAGATCGAACTCCAGGGGACTGGTATAGACAGGCGAGAGGACCTGGGGGGCCATCTTCTTCGCCAGAGCGAGAATCTCCTGCAGGGAGTCCCCGTCCAGTTTAGTTGAAATCATGGTCTGTCCCTTGAATACATTCAACAGGGTTTCGGGAACCTCGGTAAAATGGAAAACGGCGATCTCCGATATCATATCCGGGGGGGACGTCCAGCCGTGAAGGGAATCGGGGGTGGAAATCCAGAAGTTATGATCCTCCTCCCAGGGGGGCTCCACCCCCATGAGAAGACGGGGACGGCTCTGTCCCGAGATGTTGCACTGGAACTCCCAGTAGCCCCGGCTGCTTATGCCGATCGGCTTCTTCCCGTATTCCCTTTTTCCGAAACTGCAGTATACCAGAGCCATAGCCTTTCCTCTTTTTTTACATTTTACATCATTCTCCCCTGATAGCCAATCCCTGCTCTCCCTGTGGTACTTGATGCTTTGGGCATATAGTGCTAAACAAAAAGATGATGACCGATGCGGACAGGACAATCAAATCCCTCAGGAAAATCAACCCCTTCCCCTTCTATGCGGCCCGGTACTACGGAGATTACCGCATGAGGGAGTTCATGGGGGGAGCCCTGCAATCTCCGGCGGATGTGGTCCCCTTTTTTCAGGATCTCTTCGCCGGCCTCGGCAGACCTGCGGAACTGAACTTCCCCCGGTTTCCCGGGGAGGGGGCCGGATGCAGCGCCTTCTTCAGCCGCAGCGAAAAGGGACGCGCCCTTATAGGAAAAAACCTGGACTGGAAAAGGGCCCCGGTGCTTCTCCTCAAAACCCGGCCCGCCGGCTCCTACGCCTCCCTCTCCCTGGTGAATCTGGATTTCTGCGATATCTTCGGTCTGAACTCCTTCGAGCACAATCTGCTCTTGGCCCCCTATGTGCCTCTTGACGGGATGAACGAAAAGGGCCTTGTGGTCTCCATGCTCTCCGTGGAAGAGGGGGCCTCCTACCCCCGGAAGGAGGGGAAAGCCGATGTGGGTGACTACAATATCATCCGCGGGATCCTGGACAGCTGCGCCTCGGTGGACGAGGGAATAGATCTCTTCCGCCGGTACAATCTGCTGCAGACAGGCCCCCTGCCCCTGCACTATCTTCTCGCCGACAGATACGAATCGGCCATCGTGGAATTCTTTGGGGGTGAGATGCACGTGAGCACCAGTGAGGAACGGTCCTATCTGACGAACTTTCCGGTTCTGAATGGGGAGATTCGGGAAAAACGGAAAGGGGCGTGCCTCCGCTACGGGGAACTGATGAAGGATCTGGAGAGCGGCCGGGAGATAGACCAGAGGGAGGGGGAACGGATTCTGCGCAAGGTTTCCCAGTTTACCGGGGACTTTCAGATCCCCAGCACCATCTGGTCCGTCATCTACCGGCCCGACGAGGGGGTCATGCATCTGAAGGTGGGCTCCAATACCCCCTATTTCAGGGCTTCCCTGGGAAAAGAGTCCCCGTGACCGATCGGGAGATTCTTGGGCTGGGGGAAACCTATACCCGGGAGGAGCTGAAAAAAGCCTACCGCCTCAGGGCACGGCTCTGCCATCCCGACAGAAACGAAGACAGCCTGAACAGCCATCTGGCCATGATCCGCCTCAACCGGGCCTACGCCGGCCTGCTGGCCGCTGTTCCCGACACGGCTCCTGTTACTCCCGATGCCCGGGGAGATGAAGCCTACCGCCTCTATCGGGAGGGCATCACCCTGTATCAGAGCATCCATCCCTCACGGTGGAAGTCGGTGACACGCAGGGGACTCTTCGATCCGGGCGCCGTAGGGACCGATCCCCGGACCCCGGAGATAATCGAATCCCTCATAGTAAAGATGGCCGAAGCTTACCGCTGTTTCTCCCGGGTGGCCGGGGAATACGACCGGAGCCCCTGGTATGAGGACTCCCTTCGAAAGATGGCCCGCATAGAGAAGATGACCGGGCTATACGGGAAGATCCGGGAGTCCTACGGAAGGGGCTGACAATCTCCCTTAACGGGGCCGCCCCAGGGAGACGCCCAGACGGCCGGCCGTTCTGACCAGGCCGTTATCCGGGGTGATGTACTTCTTCTTGCCCACCACCTCATCCAGGGGAACGGGCACGATGAGATTGCTTCTTTCGGCCACCATCACCCCGAATTCCCGTCTTAGGATCTGATCCGCCGCCAGAGTGCCCATGCGGCTGGCCAGGACCCTGTCCCGGGCGGTGGGAACCCCGCCCCGCTGCAGATGGCCCAGGGTGGTGATGCGCGTCTCGATCTTCACCCGCTCTTCGATAATCCGGGCCAGATCACGGCTCAGGCTGTCGCAGTAGACCCTGTCCCTGGCTTTTACGTCCTTCTTGTCCATGCCCTGGCGCAGCTGGGCCTCCTCCTGGGAGTGGGCCCCTTCGGCTACCACCACGATGCTGAAACGCTTATTCCGCCTTTCCCGCTCGATCAGGGCGTCTACCACCCGATCCAGGGAGAAGGGAAACTCCGGAATAAGAATCACATCGGCCCCTCCGGCGATGCCCGCCCCCATGGCCAGCCATCCCGTATTGTGGCCCATCACATCCACCAGCATACACCGGTGATGGCTCGAAGCGGTCGTATGGAGCCGGTCTATCGCTTCGCAGGCGATGGACATGCCCGTATCGTAGCCGAAGGTCACATCCGTACCGTATACGTCATTATCTATGGTCTTGGGCAGGGTGACGATGTTGGGTATACCGTTCCGGTAGAGCTGATAGGCGTTCTTGTGGGTCCCCCCGCCGCCGATGCAGACCAGGGCGTCCAGGCGCAGCTTATGATAATTATCCACCGCATCCTTCGTTCTGTCCGACTGCTCCCCGGATCTGTCCGGATACTTATGGGGCTTGAAACGGCTGGTACCCAGAATCGTTCCCCCTTCCACCAGGAGTCCCGATGTCTCCCGGGGCCCCAGATTCATGGTCCGGTTTTCCACCAGCCCCCGAAAACCGTCCTGGATACCGATAATCTGCACACCCTCTTCGAGAAGGGGTTTCGCCACACCGCGGATAGCCGCATTCAGCCCGGGACAATCCCCCCCGGACGTTAAAATACCGATTCTTCGTATCTTTGCCATAAAGACATTCTAATATAAAGAGCTCTTCCAAACAACCTGAGCTTGTTAATAAACTTATCGGATCTTCTTTTTTTTCCCTACCCCTTGAATCTTCTCCCGTGAACGACTATATTTCACTCTAGAATGGAGTAAATTAGCCTTATTGGAACTATGAAAACAGGAGCCGGAAAATCCCATGCGGATTATCAGTAACGAAGAGTTCAAAGATATCATACAAAACGATATACGGGATCTGGCGTCTCTGACGATCGGGATTTCCGGAATCACGGCACGGGATCTGAACAGACCCATGCTCGGCCGCCTTCTCATGGAAGCGGAGAAGTGTGAAGAACTGATCGACGCCTACGGCATCAAGCTGAATTCCTACTGGTATCCCCTGAGAAAAGCCATCGGCGTTATCCGCACCTATTCCCGGGTCGCCTATAATTTCCTGCACATGCGCTATACCGCCCCCTTCTACTCACTGCTCGACATTAATCAGGATTTTTTCGCCTCCCTTGAAGAGAGCATCGACAGCCTGTTCAAATCCTTTCTGGTACGGCTGAACCAGTTCTCCCGATTCCTTTCCCAGGTGGGCCTGACCGAGGATCTCAGGGAGCTGGACAGCTATCCCTTCAGCGAAAGTCTGGTGGAGTGCCGCCTGGAAGACACCATGGAGTGGGCCAGCCTGGAATCGGGAGCCGAGACGGCGGTCTACCTGGCGTCGAGCTTCCTGAATCTGGCCGAAGAGAGCCGGTTCATCAAAGAGGCCTGTCAGAAAAAAACCGATGATTACTCCTCCATTATTCCCGACGTGGTCAACGAGGAAATGCTGCGGCTCATATCCAACAGCTTCCATAACCTGCAGTCCAAGTACGACACCATCCTTTTTCATTCCCAGATGACGAAGAAAGATACGAACCTTCCCGCCCTGAGAGGCCAGATATCCATCGTCTACCATCTTCTCGAGACATCCACCCTGCTCATTCACTACTTCCAGCGTCACGAGATGCACCTGGGCCAGGCTGATGCGAAGGAGATGCACGAGCATTTCGATCAGCTCTTTCAGATCATGGTGGACTTTTGCATGTTCTATTCCCAGAAGTACATCACCGCCGCTCAGAAGTTGTGCAAGGAAATCCTCAAAACCTATTCCGAAGAGGATATTATCCGCGTTCCCATCCCCAATTACCGGGGATTCCACGTACGCCCCTCCACGCTCATTGCCAAGATAGTCATCCATTACGGCAGCGAAGTGGAGATGAAGCTGGGCGACCATATCTATAACGCCGCCATGCCCCTGGAGCTCTTCCGGGCCAACGAAGAGATCAACCTCTCCAAGCGCTGCGCCATAGCCAAGGGCATTCTGGAACACAAGCTCATCAAGGAAGATGCGGACGCCCTGTACGATGCGAAACTGATGAAGAAGATCCTGCGCATGGTCTTCCTGGACCTGCTGGAGCAGCAGAAAATCATCATATACGAAAATGACTTCTCCTTTGACAATCTGACCCCCTTCGAGAGCGAGACCATTGCCGATTTCGCAAAACGGGGCATCGCCCTCTATCTAGCACTGGGGAAGATCGATATCATCAGCGATACGAAGGTGGAATTCCGCGGGGACAAGCGGGTCCTGCACGATATCCAGATCCTGGCTGAAAACGGCTACGGGGAAGATAAATTCGGTAACAACATCGTTCTGCCCAAGGAGCTCTCCTATCTTAAGCGATAGGCGAAAGCCGAAGGGCGACAGATAAAAGCGGACAACGGAAACAAGAAGAAATTATGATATTCCATATTCAGGAAAGGGCCGGGTACGACCGGAACTGGCGGAGAGAGCGGTACGGTTACGAATTACTCGCCGACAATCCTTTCATCCATTGCTGTACTGAGAATCAGATCGATGAAATCCTGACAAAGTTCTATTCAGGGGCAGGGGAAGTTATCATTATGAAGATTGATGAATCCAGACTGACTACAGAAGTTCGATACGAAGGAAAACGGGAGCTTTATCCCCATATCTACGGGGAGATCACCCGCGACGCTATTGTAGAAACCACGGTTTAGGAATTCGCAATTCTCCGCTTTCCGCTGTCGGCTTTCAACTTCAGGCTTTCTCCTTAAAGCTGCCGTCCCTCGTTGATTTTCGCTTCGAAGCGCATCAGATCCCGTCCGCTCAAGCCGGAGTCTTCCCCGTTCAGCTTTTTACGCAGAGCGTCCAGCTCGGAGGCGGAGAAAGTGACCCCTCCCCTCTTGTGCTGATTGAAGGATTCGAAGGCCAGGGGGCAGACTTTGGATGCCAGCCCATACATGATATTGCCGTAATCCCGGATCTCCTTCTGGGCATGTCCGTCCATGCGCAGGCGCAGGAAATGGAAAAGGTTGTGCAGATCGATCTGCCAGTACCACTCGGTGTAGAGATTCAGGGGAAGGTTGATCCGGGCCAATTCCCGGGCGATACCCTTTTCGATAAGCCCTTCATAGGAGCCGTAGGCGTCCTCACAGTTCTTTGTGATGATGTCCAGTACTTCCTGTCTCAGGGCGGCGGGGACTTCCTCTTCGGAACGGCCCTGTTTGTTGTCTTCGCTCTGGAAGGAGATGTCCCCGGCGGCGGGCACATAGAACTCGTTCTTCATGACGCTGTAACGGCCGGATATCTCGTTCAGCCGGGCCGTTCTGTGCCGGACCCACTGGCGGGCGATGAAGATGGGCATTTTGCAGTGAAAAGTGAAGACCACCTGTTCGAAGGGAGAGGTATGGTCGTTCCGCAGGAGGTAATCGATGAGCCCCTTATCCTGGCGGTAGCTTTTGGTGCCCTCCCCGTAGGAAACCCGGGCTGACTGGACGATGCGGTCGTCGCTCCCCATATAGTCGACCAGACGGACAAACCC
>JAFGPQ010000056.1 GCA_016936115.1 Spirochaetales bacterium
CCCGCTTCCCGGGCATAGTCGGCTGGGGATTTCCCTTCCCCGTCACGAATATCACTCTTTGCCCCGTAATCAAGAAGCAGCCCGGCGATACGCCACTTTCCGTTCCGCGCCGCCAGCATGAGCGGGGTGTATCCCCGGGGATCCCGGACGCTGTCCGGCAGGGTTCCCTCGGACAGCAACAGGCGGCAGAGGTAGAACTGGCCGTTCAGAACCGCTTCCAGCAGGGGTTCCGTCTCCAGGGGAATCGGCTTGAACCCCAGCCCCAGATGGGCCCCCATGACGATATATTCGGCATGGCCCGCCCCCTTGCGCAGAAAAACCAGGGCCGCCCGGTTCTCATAGGGACTGATGACGGAACCTCGTATTTCTATTTCGTCACCCCCCAGGGGCGCCGTGTTTACCTCTTTATAAGTACCGTCGCTGATATTTTTAAGCCGGACGCTGACCCGGTCGCTCTCGCTGAAGAGTTCGATATCGTAGAGCACGCCCCTGCTTACGAGGCGTGATCCCTGCACAGAGGTCCCCCGGTTTTCCGTGCGGATGCCTTTGGACCGGGCCAGGGCCCGGCCGTCGGAGGAGGGAATGATCTCCTCGGAGAACACCGTTTCGTCCGTTACAAGATCCACGATGAACAGGGTCCTTTTCTCCATCCCCAGGTCACCCCTGGTTTCCACCCAGCAGAAAAGGCCCTCCCCGGACCACCCCAGAATGTCCATGGACAGTTTCACCTGCTGTGCGGAAAGAGGCAGTAAAACCAGAAGAAAGAGGGGAAAGAGCGTTTTTTTTCCCATGGGGCAATTTTACGTTTTATGGTCCATTTACACAATCCCCGGAAAAGGACTAGAGTGAAACCCATGCAAGTCTGGGAAAAGAATCTTTACGTGATCTGGGCTATTCAGATCCTCTCCCTCGCCGGCTTCGGATTCGGAATACCCTTCCTGCCCTTTTACATTCAGGAGCTGGGGATCACCGATCCGGACAGGGTCAAGCTCTGGACGGGGCTCATGGCATCCCTTCCCGGTCTCACCATGGGTATTATGGCCCCCATCTGGGGGCTGGCGGCGGATCGGTTTGGCCGGAAGACCATGCTCCTCAGGGCGACCCTGGCAGGTACCCTTATCATCGGAGCGATGGGAGTCGTCTCTTCTCCCCATGCCCTTCTGGGCCTGAGAATCTTTCAGGGGCTTTTTACGGGTACCGTTCCCGCGGCTGCTACCCTTGTGGCTTCGGGCACCCCTGAAAAAAGGACCGGCTACGCCCTGGGATTTCTCTCCTCCTCCACATTCATCGGTTACTCTCTGGGGCCCCTGGCGGGGGGACTGGCCGCGGAACACCTGGGCTACCGGTACAGTTTTTTCATAGGAGGCCTCATCCTTCTCGTTGCCATGCTGTTGACCCTGTTTTTCGTCCGGGAGCTGGACAATGAGGAAAGTAGTGAAAAAAAAGAGAGGTCCGATCGAAAACCGGCGGACAACAGGAGCCTTCCCGCTCTGCTTTTCCCCTTGCTCCCCCTTATGATAATTCTTGTTTTCCTGCGCATCGCCAGGACCATGCCCCCCTCCTTCCTGCCCCTGAGGATTCAGGAGATCCTGGGAACTCTGGAAGGCTCTTCGGTTACCATGGGGTACCTGTCGGCGGGGGCCGGCTTTTTCACCGCCCTGTCCGCCATTCTCCTGGGCCGGTGGGGAGACAGGGCGAATAAACTGAAGCTCATCATTCTGTGCGCCCTGGCGGCAGCCCTTCTGGAACTGCCCCTCTCCTTCTCTGGCAGTCTGGCGGCCTTCTCCCTTTTCTATATTGTTCTCGCTTTCGCCGCGGGCGGTATAGAACCGCAGCTGCAGGCGCTTATAAGTTCACGCACGCCCCCGGGAAAAAGGGGACTCCTCTTTGGGATACAGACCGCCTTCAGCTCCCTGGGCTGGACCCTGGCGCCCCTTCTGGGAACATGGATTTCGGTCACATGGAATCTGAGCGCCCTTTTTCTGGGGGGCGGACTTTTTTTTCTGGCTTCTGCCATTCTGGGAGTGTTTTTTCTGGCAGGGGAGAAGAATTAGTCTTTTTTTTATATAAATCTATGGATTTTCCCCATACTGGTTGTATAATTTCTAAGTATTGGGCTTAATTCTAAGAAATCAAGGAGTTAGAAAGTGAAAAAAGCGTTAATCCTTTTAAGCGTAGTAGCCATGTTGTTTGTTGTCTCCTGCGGTTCCGAACCGGAAGTCACGAATAATGAGAAAGAGATCAATAAAAGCGGACGGGACCTCCCCGAGTGGTTTCTCTTCCCCCCCCAGGCGAAAGACGCCATCTACGGTATCGGCAGCCACCAGTCCAAGGATATTTCCATTGCCCGTGAAGTGGCCATGACCAGAGCCAGAGCGGATATCGCCAAGCAGGTCAGCGTCAGCGTTCAGACCATGCTCACCGATTACTTCCAGGAAGCCGGTGTTGAAGACGACAAGCAGAGCATCGAGATGGTTGAAAAGATCACCAAGGAAGTGGCCGACATCGAAATCAACGGGGCGACACCCGAAAAGTACTATGTAAGCGATGAGGACATTGTCTACGTTCTCGTGAAGTACCCCCTGAACAACTTCATCGAAGAGCAGGTAGCCGAAGTTTTCCAGAGAAACGAAAGTGCCGCTTTTGCGGAGTTCAAGTCTCAGCAGGCTCTGGACAGACTGAATGCGGAAGTTGCCAACAATCCTCCCGCCTCTACGGCTAACGCGGAATAATCTTTTCGGCAGCACTTAGTTTTATTTGCATAATTAACAGGGTACTTCGGATAACGGAGTACCCTTTATATTATCTGTATACCCGATCGGAGTAAGTAAAAAATGAAAATGCGGATTGTCCTCCTTCTCATAAGCATCATCTTTCTGGCTTCATGTCAAACGACAAAGGAAATCCCTGAAGAGCAGGAACCGGCCGTAAAGCAGGAGAACGCCTTCGAGATGAACAGCAACATCAGATCCGCCGCCGATCTCCCCTCCTGGGTATACGACAGTTCCCCCCGGGACGGCCATCCCCGTTCCGTTATTTTCACGCCCCTCTATTCCGATGAGGAAGTGGCTTTCAGCGCCGCTCTGGGTATGGCGGCTATTGATGCCGCCCGCCGGGACGGGGTCTATGTCCGGTCCCGTTCCCTGACTCAGGAGGGAGCCCATAACTTCGGCCATATCCAGGATATTGACATTCAGTTCCTGAAGGACAATAAATCGGAGTATCTTGACAGGCTGAAGCTGGAGAATTTCATCTACACCCGCCGGGGGGCCATCGCCCGTTTTTCCCTTCCCGACGGCAGCGTCTCGCCGGCTCTGGATTACACCCCCGACGGCAGTAATCCTCCTGAGTGGATCAACGCGGTACCCCATATCGAGGGCTACCTGGTGACCGTGGGCACAGCGGAAAGGCATCAGGACTGGGGCTACTCCTTTGAGGCGGCCGACAAGAGCGCCCTGGCGAATCTCACCGTATCCCTCTACTCCAAAATGACCGGCATCAAGACCACTGTGGAGAGCTCACGGAACGACAACAATCAGCTTGCCTCCCTGGAAACCCTCTTCATAAGCGGCGAGGGAATCCTGAGGGACACCATGATCATAGCCCGATGGGTAGATGCCCGGGAAGAGCGGTTCTACTCCCTGGCCGTGGTTCCCTTCGCGGCGAAATAGGCCACCCGTCACCGGTTCCGATTTTTTTTCTTTTCATGCATATCTCACATTTCCATGGTATTATGATTCTAAATCCCATTCGAAAGAGGCGTCCATGAAAAGCGGTTCCACAAAATTCACCCTGGAAGAGAAAAGCTGGATGATGTATGACTGGGCGAATTCGGCCCACTCCATCGTGGTGGTGACCATCCTGCCCATTTTTTTCATGTCCCTTTTCGAGGATAACACCGGGGCCGTGGCCACCTGGGGCAGCGTGACATCCGCCTCCAAGTTCATCGTGGCCCTCATGGCGCCGATTCTGGGCAGCCTGGGAGATTTCAAGGATATGAAAAAGAGGCTGCTGGCCCTGTTCATGTCTATCGGAGCCATGGCCTGTCTCGGACTGTCCGGGATGCCCTTCGCCCCGAAGTGGCAGCTTATACTGGCTCTTTACGCCCTGAGCAACATCGGTTTCGCCGGGGCGAATATCTTCTATGACGGCTTTCTGCCCGACGTCACCACTCACGAAAGGATGGACCGGGTTTCCGCCTGGGGATTCGGATTGGGCTATATCGGAGGATCGACCATCCCCTTCGTCATCTTCCTGATCCTCTACATGACCATACCCGCCGGGACTGCCATGGCCATATCCTTCGGCCTGACCGGAATCTGGTGGGCCCTTTTCTCCATCCCCCTGCTGAAGAACGTAAAGCAGAGCCACTACGTGGAGAGGCAGAAGGGAATGCTCACCGACTCCTTCCGGCAGCTGGGTAAGACCGTCAGGGACATCTACAATCACAAGAAGATGTTTTTTTTCCTTATCGCCTATTTTTTCTATATCGACGGGGTCAACACCATCATCTACATGTCCACCGCCTACGGCTCTACCCTGCATATCGATGCGACCCAGATGATGATGGCCCTGCTTATGGTGCAGATACTGGCCTTCCCCTTCGCCCTGCTCTACGGCTTTCTGGCGGGCAAATTCGGAACCGGCCGTATGATCTGGGTGGGGATTCTGGTCTACACGGGGATCTGTATTTTCGGGTTCTTCGTACGGACGACCTGGCATTTCTGGTTTCTCGCCGCCATGGTGGCCACGAGTCAGGGAGGCATTCAGGCCCTCTCCCGCTCCCTTTTCGGCAAGATGATACCCCAGAAGGAGAGGGCGAACGAGTTCTTCGGCTTCTTTGAAATATTCGGTAAGTTCTCCGCCATCATGGGGCCCTGGCTTTTCGGATTCGCCACCCTCAAAGCGGCCCAGATTATCAGAAACCGCCAGCCCGGGCTCTCCCCCTTCGACCTGGACCGGTCCGCCGCTCCCTACGGCGTTCTGAGCGTACTGGTGATCTTCATTCTGGGCAGTCTGTTTTTCGCGGTCTACCGCCGGCTGGAAAAAAGGGAAGATTAGAAAGCGCGTTTATCAATAACGGAAGTATTTTTCTTTTTTTTGTGTTTGCAAATTAAAGGATATTAAATTATCCTTAAGCCAGAAATGAAGGCTGTTCAATTAGACTCGGAATACATCTTCAAGCATCAGGTTCAGATAATTGAACAGGACCTGCCCCTCATCATAGAGAACACGAAAGGTTCCCGTAGAAGAATGCAGAAGGAACGGCTTAAGGAGTTCCTGACCCACCCCGGCGTTCTCGAGAAGTACAAATTCTACATTACCGACGACAACATCCAGCTCTGGCGGCGCATCTGCACAACCCGGTATAACTTTCCCGTAAACGATAATCTGGGTTCCATTCCCAATCTGGACGGGAATAAACTTATTACCGAGTTCAAACGGCTCAGCGAGACATCTCTTGCGGAGAGGATTAACCTGCTGACCACGGAGCACGGACAGCTGAATAAGATGCTCCTGAAAAAGAAAGGACGTATCGACAGGGAAGCCGCCGAGGAGATGTTCCCCATATCCAAATCGGCCACCCTCATGGCGGGAGTCGCCATGTCGGACAAGAAGAACGGGGGGAAGTACTCCAGCGAGGATCTTAGGAAGGTGGTGAACGAATCCTCCCGGACGATCCTGTCCATCGCCGAGGCCATAGGCAACAACAGCCACACCATAAAGGAATTCTCCGCTCTTGAGGAGTTCCGCCAGTCCGATACGGTAGCCCACTGCAGCCGGGTCTTTCACATGTATTCCGATCTTCTCTACTACTATCACAACAGAATGGATAAGTCCGACTCCCGGCGGGAACTGATCGAATCCATAGAGGGCAAGTGCGACAGTTACTACCGGTTCTACCACTCCTTCATCCCCCATAAGCGGATGACGAAGATCAGCGATGTGTTCGAGGGATCCCTCCCCTTTCTGAGCAAGGAGGAGATCACCACCCTCTCCCTGGCCGCAGCCTATCATGACCTGGGGAAAATCATCCGCCTCGATTACTACGAAAGCGACAAACCCCGGGACGACACGATTATAGAACAGCATCCCTACGAGATCTTCGAGATGCTCAATATCATCCCCAACGACAGGAGCATCGCCCTGACCGCCAGCATGCACCACGAAATGTACGGCGGCGGCTACGGCCCCTATGCCTCTTTGGGGGGCACCTACTTCGCCACCCATCCCGGGGAGGATATGGAGCATATCATTACCAATGACATCACCCCGGTTCTTCAGGACGAGAAGGGTTACATCCCCGGTTATTTCCCTGCGAAATTTCTGGAGATCTGCGATATTTACGACGCCCTTCACAACAAACGGGGCTACAAGACGGCCAAGCCGGTCAGTTCCGTACTCACCATCATGGGGGAGGACTTCTTCAATCCGGACAGGCTCAAAGTCTCCATCGACGAGCTGGAGGACCTCTGCTTCGGCAAGCACTACTGGTCCCGCTACTACATAAAGGATCTGGACAGCTCCCTCTACGGCATCAAACCCTATGCCAAGCACACCATCGCCCATGACCTGGAGACTCTCTTCCCCCGGGTCAAACCCTACATTGGCATGGGAAGAAAGATGAAGACCCTTCCCCCCAAAGTGAAGGCAACGATCCTGGCCTATCAGGCCCTGCTGCGTATGCAGAACAAAATCATCCGGAACCCGGGAATGCTGGATCCCATCCTTTTCGACATTTTCATCGATTATATTTCGGGAATAGAAGAGAAAGACTTCTCCCATTTTAAGTACAGCGCCGCCTAGAAAACACTACACAAACCCTTGAAAAAGTATTATTTTAAAGTCACCTTAGCTGAGAAGAGGTAAAAATGGCTAAAAAAGACCTTGTAGGCGGCTCGCTCTGGGATAACTATTCCCAGCAGGTGGCCGACCGTATGAATAATCCCCGGAATCTGGGGGAAATCACAAAAAAAGAGGCGGACGATCTGAACGCCAAGCTTGTGGTGGCAGACTGGGGAGCCGAATCCTGCGGCGACGCGGTCAGACTCTACTGGGCCGTTGAAAAGGGCACAGACAAAATCGTCAAGGCGACCTTTAAGAGTTTCGGCTGCGGAACGGCGATTGCCTCCAGCGACATGATGGCCGAGCTCTGCCTGGGGAAAACGGTGGACGAAGCGGTGCAGATTACCAATCTTGACGTGGAGAAAGCCCTGCGGGACGATCCGGACATCCCTGCGGTGCCCCCCCAGAAGATGCACTGTTCCGTCATGGCCTACGACGTGATCAAACAGGCCGTATCCATTCACAAGGGCATCGACCGCTCTTCCCTGGAAGAGGAGGAGATGGTCTGCGAGTGCGCCCGGGTCACCCTGGGAACGATTCAGGAAGTGATTCGGATGAACGACCTTAAGACGGTGGAGGAGATCACCGCCTATACCAAGGCGGGAGCCTTCTGCAAATCCTGCATCAAGCCCGGCGGGCACGAGGCCAAAAAGTTCTATCTGGTGGATATCCTGAGAGATACCAGAGAAGCCATGGTCCGGGAGAAGGCTGGAGCGGAAGCCCTGAAGCCCTCCTTCTCCGGCATGAGTCTCTTTCAGAAGGGTAAGGCCATCGAAGCCTTCCTGGATGCGGAAGTACGTCCCCTTCTGCTGAACGACGGAGGCAATATGGAGATAACCGATTTGAGAGAGGACGGGGAGAACGTCATCGTATCCATTGCCTACCAGGGAGCCTGCATGAGCTGCGCCAGCGCCACCACGGGCACCTTCAGTTTTATCGAGAATGCCTTAAAGGAAAAGGTCAGCGAATCCATAGTAGTGACCATGTAGGTCCCCATGATAGAGTACGTCTACGAAACCAACATTGACGACAGGGTTCTTGACCGGGCCGACAGGATTCTCAAGTCCGACGGTCTGGTCGCCTTTCCCACCGACTCCAGCTGGGCCATCGCGGGGAGCGTCACTTCCCGGGAGGCCATCGAAAAGCTGAAAAAGCTCAAGGGGGGTATTAAGAACTATACCCTGAGTATGATCTGCCGGGATATTTCCCAGATGAGCGATGTGGCCAATATCTCCACGCCCCAGTTCAAGCTGATAAAAAGGCTGACCCCGGGGACATATGTCTTTATCCTGCCCGCCCGCAACCATATAGAAAAAACGGTGAATATGAAACGTATGGAGATAGGCCTGCGTATTCCCGCCAGCCCGATTCCCCTGGCCCTGGTGGAAAAGCACGGCTCCCCCCTCTTTTCGGTGACCGCCTGCCGGGAAATGACCAACAAGGAGTGGTGGGACTACAAATTCGCCGAGGAGCATCTCTTCGAATACGGCTGGGAAATCGAGGACATCAAGGATGTGGATATGGTCATAGACACGGGGGAAGCGCAGGAAAAATTCCTGACCACCGTGATACGCCTGACCGGAGAGGAAGAGGAAATCCTCAGAGAAGGCCGGGGCCCCCTGCCCTGAGTGGACAGTTTTTCCAGATTACAAAACTGAAACTTGTGCAATCTCCTATAGTCTGTTATCATTTTCCCCGTTGCAATTTCACTTACAGTTAACAGGAGGCTCCTTTGATCAAGGCTGAGAATCTTACCAAGAGCTATGGCCGGCATCTTGCTGTCGACAATATAAGCTTTTCCATCGAAAAGGGAGAAGTCATAGGTTTTCTGGGGCCCAACGGCGCCGGTAAAAGTACGACCATGAACATGATGTGCGGCTGTCTCGCCCCCTCGGAGGGCAGAATCACCATCAACGGCATCGACATCATGGACGAACCGGAGGAAACCCGCAAATACGTAGGCTATCTGCCCGAACAGCCTCCCCTGTATTTTGAAATGACCGTGACCGAATACCTCAAGTTCGTGGGGGAACTGAAAAGGGTTCCCAAAAAGCAGATCAAAGAGGATATAGACAGGATTGTCAACCTTGTGAAAATCGCCGATGTGAAGGACCGGCTTATCCGCAACCTTTCCAAGGGGTACAAACAGCGCGTGGGCATAGCCCAGGCACTGATGGGAAATCCCCCCATCCTCGTTCTGGACGAACCCTCCGTCGGCCTGGATCCCAAGCAGATCATCGAGATCCGTAATCTCATCAACGAACTCAAGAAAGACCATACCCTCATCATCAGCTCCCATATCCTCCCGGAGATCTCCGCCGTATGCGACCGGGTCCTCATCATCAACAAGGGGAATATCGTCGCCTCGGACACCCCGGAGAATCTTTCCAAGAGGCTTACCGGATCAAACAAGGTCTACCTGAGAATCAAGGGGGAGGAGAGCGCCGTCCGCGATGCCCTGTCCTCTGTGGCGGGTGCCGAGCATATCAGCGTAAGCCCCTGCCAGGAAGAGGAAGCCCTGGACGTGACCGTGGAAGCGGAAGGGGACGAGGATATCCGGGAAAAGGTGTTCTTCGCCCTTTCCGGCGGCAAACTGCCCCTGCTCCAGATGCGGCCCATGGAAATGAGTCTTGAGGATATCTTCCTGAACCTGACAACCGTGGAGGAGAACGCATAATGCTGGCCGTACTGAAAAAAGAATTCAAGACCTACTTCATAACCCCCGTGGGATATATCTTCATGGGCCTTTTTCTGCTCATAGCGGGAATCACCTTTGTTACGGGGAACGTTTTCTCCATGAGCGAGGACTACGCCAACGGCACCCTGAGCGGGCTGATCCTGGTCTTCGTCCTGGCTATTCCCCTGCTCACCATGAGAATCTACACCGAAGAACAGCGCCAGAAGACGGAGCAGCTCCTCATGACGGCGCCCATTCCCACCTGGCAGGTGGTTCTGGGAAAATTCCTGGCCGCCTCCCTTCTCTTCGGCATGACCCTGCTGGTCACGGTCATCTTTCCCATACTCCTCTCCTTTCACGGACGGATGGAGTGGCCCGTCATTATCGGCTCTTACATCGGCTTCTTCCTGCTGGGCTGCGCCTTCACCTCCATCGGGGTGTTCGTCTCCTCCCTGACCGACAGCCAGGCCTCGGCGGCCATCATCACCCTGTTCCTGGTGCTCATCACCTGGATGATCGACTTCATATCGGGCTATATGCCCCAGAGCAATCTTTCCGGCATTATCTTCGCCCTTGTTCTGGCCCTCTTCCTGGGACTGATGGTGTACAACTCCTCCCGGAACCTCACCGTATCCGGTCTGGTTCTTCTGGCGGGTCTTCTGGTCACCGGGGCGATCCTGCTGATAAATAAAGAGGTCTTCACCAGCCTGATCACCAAGTCCCTGAACTGGTTCTCCCTCACCTCCCGGTTCTATAACTTTCCCCGGGGCATCCTCAAGCTGTCCGACCTTGTCTACTACCTCTCCTTCTGCGGGTTCTTCATCTACCTGACCAGCAGAAAGATCGAAAAGAAGAGATGGAGCTAAGCCATGAAATTTACCTTTAACTTCAAAGCAAAACAGGCCGCCATGGCCACGGTCTCCCTTATCCTGATCATAGCGGGAATCATCATTCTGAACCTCATTGTGGGAAAGATCCCCGCCCAGTGGGACATGACCCCCAAAAAGCTCTACTCCCTGACCGACGACACGAAGGACGTCCTCTCCGGCCTGAACCAGGACATTACCATTTACGCCCTGTTTCCCGTGGGCCAGGAAGTGCCCGATATCATGGAAGTGCTGAAACTCTACGAAAACAGCTCGAAGCACATCACCGTGGAAACGGTGGATCCGGACCGCAACCCGGGTCTGCTCAAGCGTTTTCAGGAAGAGGAGAACACCGAACTGACCAAGGGCTCCCTGGTGGTCTTCACGGAGAACTATTTCAAGGTCATCGCCTATCTGGATATGTACGACACCAGTATGAACCAGCAGGGCCAGATGCAGGTCTTCGGATTCGCCGCCGAGCAGAGAATAACATCGGCCCTGGCCTATGTGAACACCGGTTACAGCCCCGGCCTCTACGAGATTTCCGGCCACTTCGAAAAGACCCTGGCCGATATCGGCCTTACGAAAGGGGTCGAGAAATCCAACTTTCAGGTGAGCGACGTGAACCTGCTCCGGGACGGGGGCATACCTGCCGAGGCTGATGTGGTTCTGCTCAACTCTCCCAAGTCCGACTTTAATCCCCAGGAAATCGCCGCTCTGAGAACCTATCTTGAACAGGGGGGACACCTCTTCGTCGCCCTGGACCTTACCCAGGAGCCTCTGACCAATCTCTATGCCCTGCTCGAAGAGTACAACATCGTGGTTCAGTACGGGGTGACCCTGGAGAAGGACACCAACCGCCAGCTTCCGGGCAGCGGAAATAACCCGATCTTCTTTGCCCCCTTTGTGAAGGAGCACGACATCACCGCTTCCATAAGGGAGAACAAGCTGGACCCCTTCTTCGCCTATGCCATGGGCATCGGGACCACGGAGAGCATGATACGGAATATCAAGGTGGAACCTCTCATGACTTCCTCGGCCAAGTCTTTTCTGCGTACCGACCTTAACGACGGGGCCGAAGAGATGATTGCCTCCGATATTCCCGGGCCGGTCACCGTGGCCGCCGCGGTCTACCGGACCAGCCGGGACACGGGATTCCCCGAGGGCATGAAAATGGTGATCATCTCCAGCGGAAACTCCCTCACAGCCATGCCCGGCCTGGGCCAGATCAAGGCTAATTCGGACTTTTTCGTGGATGCGGTCAGCTGGCTCAGCGATCAGGAGGACAGCATAAACATCAAGAGCAAGAGCCTCTATAAACTGCCCCTGCAGATGAATGCGGTGAATGCCTGGATCTATGCGGGAATCGCCATCATCCTCATACCCCTTCTCGTGGCGGCCGCCGGCTTCATCGTACTGATCAGAAGGAAAAACCTCTAATGAAGAAACGGACGAAACAGCTCATCCTCGCCGCTGCAGCGGTGGTTCTGCTTTCCGGAGTATTTCTCATCTCCAGCGCATCGGAGAAGAAAAAGGCAGCCGCAGAGGCGGCAGCCAAAGAGGCGGAACAGGCTGCTGCTCAGGAGGATTTCGACTATACCGCGTTCATAGACATACCCTCCGAAGAGATGGTCCGGATAGAGATGATTTTCCCCGGACAGGAACTGGTCCTTGAAAAGGACGGGGAAACCTGGAACCTGGTGAGACCCCGTTTCGATACGGTGCAGGCCGCAGTGGATGCGGCCGTATCCGGCGTGTCGGGAGTGGGCTCCTCCACCATTGTGGAGGAGAACGTATCGGACTGGTCCGTATACGGTCTGGGACCGGAAGCGGGACATACCACGGTAACCTCCTCATCGGGTAAGAAGGAAACCGTTGTGGTGGGAGACAGGACGCCCACGGGGAGCGGTTACTACGCCCGTGTGGAGGGGAATCCCAACGCCTATATGATGTACACCCGGTCAGCGGAAAATCTGATTCCCCTGGCAGACCGGCTCAGAGACCGGTCGCTGCCCCAGATAGATCTGCAGAAACTGACCTACATCAAGGCGGAAGGGGATAGAACCATGGAACTGGTCCCCACCTACGAATACGAGGCCTTCGCCAGCAGCTTCTCCTCCCTGCTTATGATTCAGCCCTACGAACAGCCCAGCGGCATCAGCATGGATAAACTGGGCCGCTTCGTAGAAGCCATGAACGCGGACCCTCTGAGAAAGAAAAATTTTGTTGACGAGTACTCCTCCCTGGCCGACCTGGGACTGGACGAAGGGTCCGCCCGGAAGATCACCTACCGGGATCAGGATAACAATTCCGTTTCCCTGATCATCGGAAAGGCTGTGACCAATGAGGAGTATGTGAACAGTTCCGAGCAGCCCGGCCAGTACATCGGCATTCTGGGCCCCCGCCGGGAGTACTACGCCATGCTTCCCGGCGGCCGGGACGTATTTACCGTCTCCGGAGCCTGGGCCGGACTGGTGGAGACCGATCCCTTCTCCCTGAGAGACGGCTTCGTCCGGCTGGTCAATATCGATGATATAGCCTCCTTCTCCTTCAGCTTCAAGGGTCAGATCTGGGGCGGCAACATAGTGAGAGAGGGGGAAGGAGAGGAACAGAAAATTTCCTACTTCCTGGGCGGCGAACCGACGGAGGAGGACAGTTTCAAGGATGTCTACCAGGACTGCCTCTACATCATATATGAGGGAGAGGCGGATCCTGCATTCAAGTTGCCTAAGATCGCCCCGGAAGCGACTCTCAGTTATGTGGGTACAGAATCCCACGGAGGCTCAACCCGGGCGGATTTCTACCCCTATGACAACCAGTACTATATCGTCAGTGTGGACGGCATGAAAGCAGACTTTCTCGTGGGCCGTTACCAGGTGGAAGACGTGGTGAAGAATCTCAAAACCGCCTTCGATACAGCCCCGTAAGGTATCCATCAGTCTAAAAGGGCCTGTTTTTTTTCCCGGAGCAGGCCCTTCCAAAAAAAAAGATCCTTTTCTGTCCCCCTGATTATCCTGTCCATGACTTTTCTCCTGATATCCTTTACCCTCCAGGCGGTCTATATCGTCGGTCAGATCAGGAGAGAGCTGAGAGCCATCCAAGGTGAGAACTTTTCCATAATCGCCAAATCCTTTGCGGACATGCTGGAGCTGGAGGTTGAGGGGAATGAGAACCAGCTTCAGGGATTTGCGACGGCCCTGTCCTCTAATGGATGATTCTTTCCGGGATGAATTATGAGAAACTTCTCAATAAAGTACAGAACAGCAACCGCTGCTACGAAACCGTTTTTTACGCGGATTTGACGGGCAAAATCCTTTACTCCCCGGATAAGGATTTTCCTGGAACCGGCATTTCCTCAAGGGAGTATTTTCAGGCCGTAGCAAAAAAAGGGAGAGATACCTACACCACGACCAAAGCCCAGGTCTCACGTGCCACGGGCAACGTGACTATCGCCCATGCGGCGGAAGTCACCCGGAACGGCAGGACTTCCGGCCTGCTGGGAGCCACCCTGAACCTGACCCTGCTGGGGGAAGAGCTACTCCTGCGAAAGAAAATAGGCGAAATGACCGATTACCTGAATACCCTCCTCGATTCGCTGAGCCGTTTCTTTTCCAGCCTTAACGGGAATCTCGAGGCCCTGGAGAATGTGGACGGCGATCTTTCGGCCAATATGGAGGAGACCGTATCGGCCATACACCAGATACGGGTGAATGTGGAAAATTCCCAGAGTCAGAACGAGAAACAGGAACAGAGCGTCCGCACCACCGCCGCGGCGGAACAGATGATTCGGAGGATCATATGAATACCCTCTCACGCTCTTCGGGCAAGGGTCAGGAGAAGATATGCGACGCGTCCCGGCTGGCGGAGGCGATCTCCCAGCAGTCCCATGACCTGGAGGAGGCGAACAATCTCATCACCGGTAGCGCCCAGGTCATGGATTCCCTCAAGGAACTCAGAGATGTCAGCGCCGAAGTGCAGACTGGCTCCGGGGAGATGAACGGGGGCAACAGGAACATTCTGGAAGCGATTGAGGAGCTGTCCGGTATCTCCCGGGAGGTACCCTGGCGTTCAAAGAGATCAATTACGGTATGGAGGAGATCAATCGGGCGGTGATAGCCATATCGGATCTGACCGTGACGAACAGGGACAGTATCGAGGACGTGAAAAGAGAGGCCGCCCACTTTCTGAGCGAAAAGAGTCCTGAAGGGTTATAAAAAACTGACTCTACCCTTTTCATCTGAAGAAAGAGCCCTTATACTTGAGATATGGTACGAACTAATCCAGAAAAAGTAGGTTTTGACGGTTCCAAGCTTTCCCGCCTGGACAAGCTGTTCCATGGCTTGGTGGGAGGCGACAGCAGCCGTAAGGAGATACCCGGCATGGGCCTTCGCATCATGCGCCGGGGAATCATCGCCTTTGACAACTGCTACGGGTTCGCCGATCAGGAAAACCTGGTCCCCATGACCGAAGATACGGTGATGCGCATCTTCTCCATGTCCAAGCCCATCGTTTCCACGGCGGCCCTGACCCTTTATGAGCAGGGCGCCTTTACCCTGGACGAGCCTATCAAGAAGTACATACCCTCCTTTGAATCCCCCCGGGTGCTGAAAAGCCTGGACGGGGACAGCACCGATATGGTGGCCGCCGAGTCGGACATCACCATAGGTCAGCTTTTCACAATGACCTCGGGTCTCTCCTACGGTTTCGATCCGGACAATGACAAGCTGGACCGGATCTACAGCGACTATTTCGAAAAGCTGGAGAAGCCCTACTACGAGATTACCACTGAGGATTTCATAGACCGGCTGGCCCAGTTCCCCCTGGCCTTTCATCCCGGTTCAGATTACCGCTACAGCTGGTCCATCGATGTGCTGGGAAGGCTGATCGAAGTCCTCTCCGGACGGTCTCTGGGTGATTACCTGGAAAGCGAACTGTTCATTCCCCTGGGCATGAGCGATACGGGGTTCTTCGCCAACAAGGAACAGCTGACACGGCAAGCAGGCCTCTACGACTACTCCGGAGAGGAACGGGTCCGCACCGACGGGGATATTCCTCCCGGCACGAAGCCCGCCTTTGAATCGGGGGGCGGCGGGCTCTTATCCACCATGAACGATTACACCCGGTTCTGCGAAATGCTCAGAAACCGGGGCTCCTTCGAAGGGGCCGAAATACTGAGCCGCAAAACAATAGAGCTCATGTCCTCCAATCATCTGGAAGGAAAGAGTTTCGAAAGGTTTTTCAACGGGAACAAGAAGGGATACGGCTACGGATTAGGTGTACGCACCATGCTGAATCCGGCCAAAGCGGGCATAAACGGTTCCATCGGTGAGTTCGGATGGGACGGAGCTGCCAGTACCTGGATGATGGTGGATCCCAAAGAGGAGGTGACCGCCCTTTTTATGATTCAGGAATTCCCCTTCAATTACCACGGCCTTCACAAAAAGTTCCTTCAGATGATCTACTCCGCCCTGCGCTAACAGCAGAAAAGACCTGTGATCATTCCCCTACCGGTCTCCAGCGGAGGGGTTTTTTTCTCTTTCCTCCCATTTATCTAAAATAAGATATATTTTTATCGAAACGTATTGACATTATTAAAGCAGAATGTTATCTATACTTATCGATATATTTATATCGATATAATTTGATCCGAAAATATCACAGGAGGATATCATGGCACCAAAGGAAAAAGTGACGAACCCCAAGGAACTGGAAACTCTCATTGAAAGAGTGGAAAAGGCTCAGAAGGCCTACTCCCGTTTTACCCAGAAACAGGTAGATGAGATCTTTCGCCAGGCGGCCATTGCCGCTAATGATGCCCGGATCTCCCTGGCCAAAGAAGCGGCGGGCGAAACCGGAATGGGTATAGTGGAAGACAAGGTTATCAAGAACCATTTCGCTTCGGAGTACATTTTTCATCAGTACAAGGATACGAAAACCTGTGGTATTATCGAAAGGGATACCACTTTCGGAACCATAAAGGTGGCCGAACCGGTGGGAATACTCTGTGGTATCATCCCCACCACCAACCCTACCTCCACAGCTATTTTCAAGGCTCTTATCTCTCTCAAGACGAGAAACGCCATCATCTTCAGCCCCCATCCCCGGGCCAAGGCCTGTACGGTCAACGCCGCCCGTGTCGTCCTGGAAGCGGCCGTGAAAGCGGGAGCTCCCGATGACATCGTGGGCTGGATCGACGAGCCCTCCATCGAGATGACGAATCAGCTCATGACCCACCCCAAAATCAACATGATCCTCGCCACCGGCGGA
>JAFGPQ010000057.1 GCA_016936115.1 Spirochaetales bacterium
GGGGGGGATCCACAAAGGGAAAGTTATCGATATCATAGATTTTCAGGCTGAGCATACGCAGAATGACTTCCGCCAGATTGGTCCGCAGCACTTCCGGGGGCGTATAGAGAGAGCGGCCGTAATAGTCCTCCTCGGAATAGAGGCGGATGCATATTCCCTCCTGTATACGCCCGCAGCGGCCCTTTCTCTGGTCCGCACTGGAACGGGAGATACTTTCAATGGGCAGGCCGAAGGTGCCCGTACTGGGCGTGTAACGGGCCACACGGGCCACACCCGTATCGATAACGTATACGATTCCCGGGATAGTCAGGGACGTTTCCGCCACATTGGTGGATACGACAACTTTCCGCCGGGAAGATTCCTCAAAGATGCGGTGCTGCTCCTGGGAAGTGAGCCGGGCATAGAGGGGAAGTACCGTCAGGGACCAGCGCTGGTATCTGGTGGATATCAGATCACAGCACTCCACGATATCCTGCTCCGTGGGCATGAATATGAGAACATCCCCGCTTCCTGTTTCAAGAAGGATCTCCTCCAGGGCATCCACACCGGCTTCCGCCAGGGATTTTTCACCTTCCTCCTCTTCGGGCGGCCGATAGCGGAGTTCCACCGGATAGGTCCGTCCCGAAACCTCTACGATAGGGGCGTTTCCGAAGGCCTGTGAGAATTTCTGCGTGTCGATGGTGGCTGAGGTAATGATGATCTTCAAATCCGGCCGTTTTTCGATCAGCATGCGCAGTATACCCAGAAGGAAATCGATATTCAGACTTCTCTCATGGGCTTCATCAACGATGATGGCGTCGTAACGGCTCAGAAGACGATCGCCCTGTGTTTCGGCCAGGAGAACACCGTCGGTCATTAATTTTACCCGGGTGCGGGATGAGGTTTTCTCTTCAAACCGGATCTTATACCCCACCTCTTCGCCCAGATCGGTTCCCAGTTCTTCTGCGATACGGGCTGCCACGGACACGGCGGCCAGTCTCCGAGGTTGGGTACAGGCGATCTGCTTGCCCTTTGCCCCCAGTCCGGCTTCCAGGCAGAACTTAGGGATCTGGGTTGTTTTTCCGCTTCCCGTCTCTCCGGAGAGAACGATAACCTGATTCTCCCGGATAAGCCGGATGACTTCTTCCCGTTTCGCCGATATAGGAAGATTCTGAGGATATTTTATCGGTTTCACTTATCTCTTTTCCCTGTCCGCTTCTCTGCTGGCCGTTTCCGCCTGCTCCCTGTTTTCAAACTGCTTTACCGAAAGACTGCTGACCCAACCGGTAAGATTATCTCCCCGTACCCGGTACCAGATGTTTCCCGTGTCCCGGTCAATCTGAGATGACAGAATCTCCAGAATGGTGCCCTTTCGCAGAGTGGCCTGTATCCGGCTGTTCCGATCCATCTCTCCGGTTACCTTCAGATAAGCCTCTGTGACAACAGCCCAGCTCTGATCATTGGAAATGATGGGAGTGGGAGGCAGATTAATAGGCACTTCTGTAACCGTTTCCTTCTGACAACTCCCCAAAAGAAGGATAAGGAGGAGAAACAATAAAGAGACGCCACGTCTCTTGCTGATAATTCCATATAATACAATATTATGATCCACTTTCAACTTACCTTTTCAAAGCATCGATTTCATCGCGCAACAGGGCTGCTTCCTCAAATTCGAGGTTCTTTGCCTTCTCAAGCATCTCCTTCTCCAGGGCTTTTATTAGCTTCTTTTTCTGAGCCGGATCAAGCAGATTCGTCTGTTCCTTCATGGCGGCGATATTGAACTTCTGGGCGGCCTGTTTCTCATCGGCCTTACGCAGGATGATATCCTGAATCTCCTTTTTTATGGTCTGGGGAGTGATGCCGTGTTCCTCGTTATACTCCATCTGAAGAGCCCGCCGGCGGTTTGTTTCCCTGATGGAGGCTTCCATGGCGGGAGACTCCTTATCCGCGTACATGATGACCTTACCGTTCTCATTCCGGGCTGTTCTGCCGATTATCTGAATTAGTGATCTCTCCGATCGGAGAAATCCTATCTTATCCGCATCCATGATTGCCGTCAGGGAGACTTCGGGCAGATCGATACCCTCCCGAAGCAGATTTATACCCACCAGAACATCGTACTCGCCCTTTCTCAGATCCCGGAGAAGCTCCACCCGTTCGATGGTCTCTATCTCCGAATGAAGATAACGGGCATTGATCCCCAGGCTCAGGAGGTAATCGGTCAATTCCTCGGCCATACGCTTGGTGAGGGTGGTAATAAGGACGCGCTCTCCCTTATCGATCCGATCATTGATCTCCCCGTAGAGATCCTCCATCTGACCTTCGGTGGGTCTGACTTCCACTTCCGGATCAAGAAGTCCGGTAGGACGGATTATCTGCTCCACCGTATTCTGGGACTCCCGGCGTTCCCTGTCCCCGGGTGTGGCGGAGACATAGACACGCTGGCTTAGCACCTTGTCGAATTCCTCCGCCGTAAGGGGACGGTTGTCCAGGGCGGAGGGCAATCGAAACCCGAAGTTCACCAGATTCGTTTTGCGGGACCGGTCCCCCTCGTACATGGCACCCACCTGGGGCAGGGTCACATGGGATTCATCGATAAAAGTCAGAAAGCGGCTGGGGAAATAGTCGAGCAGGACCGAGGGACGCTCCCCCGCTTCCCGCCCGGTGAGATGGCGGGCATAATTCTCCACCCCCGAGCAGTATCCCATCTCTTCGAGCATCTCCAGATCGTATTCGGTTCTCGTCTTGAGTCTCTGCGCTTCCACGATCTTCTTGCGGGCATCCAGGTACTTCAGCTGTTCCTCCAGCTCTTCCCGTATGCACACCAGAGCCCGGGGAATATTCGTCTCCGGCACGACGAAATGCTTCGCAGGATAGAGGGTAAAGGAGCTGAGTTCCTCGATAACTGATCCGTTCAGCGTATCCATCAAACCGATACGGACAATTTCGTCCCACTCGGTTTCGATGCGAATGCTGTTGTTCCTCAGGTTGGGCGGAAAGACTTCCAGTGCCTCTCCCCTTCGCCGGAAGCATCCCGGTCCGGGAGTCATATCGTTTCTTTCGTACTGCATGGAGATCAACTGCCGTATCGTCTTGTCGAAATTCAGGGGATCGTCCTGCTTGAACTCGATTGTCATCGTTCCGTAGGATTCGGGATCCCCCAAACCGTAGATACAGGACACGGTGGAAACGATGATAACGTCCTTCCGGCTCAGGAGAGAGGTTGTCGCGGATAGGCGGAGCCGTTCGATTTCCTTGTTGATGGAGGCGTCCTTTTCGATATAGAGATCCCGGGAAGGCACGTAGGCTTCGGGCTGATAATAATCGTAGTAGGAGACGAAGTACTCCACCGCGTTGTCCGGGAAGAAATCACAGAACTCCCGGTAGAGCTGTGCCGCCAGGGTCTTGTTATGGGAGATGATGAGGGTGGGCAGTTTAGCCTGCTCAATAACCTTGGCCATGGTAAATGTTTTACCCGATCCGGTGACCCCCAGCAGAACCTGGCGGTCCAGTTTCTCATCGATCCCTCGGACCAGTTTCTCTATGGCCTGCCCCTGATCCCCTCCGGGAGCATAGGGAGAATGAACTTTAAAGGTTCCCATTATTACAAACTTCCTTCCGGCCTCTCGGTCAGGGTGACGTCCAGTTCCACAGTCTTTTTACCCCGTACGATCATAACCGTCACCACGTCGCCGGGACGGGAGTCTTCCAGGGCACTGTAGAAGTCACTGTAACTGGTGATCTTTTTCCCGTCAATCCCCACGATGATGTCTCCGCCCAGATAGATGACCGTATTAGCATCGACCCTCACAGCCTTGTTCCGGGAGCCGCCCCTTAGGCCGGCCTGATCCGCCGAAGAGTCCCTTGTCACGGATGATACCAGTATCCCTTCGGACACGGGCAGATCGGCATAGCGAACCAGATTCGGGAAAAGCTGAATCGGATCGATATCGATCCAGCCCCGGTTGACATATCCGTGATCGATGAGATCGGGCACGACACGCCGTGCCGTATCAACAGGTACGGAAAAGCCGATGCCCACCGAACCGCCGGAGGGGGTGTAGATCATAGTGGTGATACCAATCATTTCTCCCTTCGTATTAAGGAGAGGTCCCCCGGAATTACCCGGGTTGATAGAGGCATCTGTCTGAATCATATCGCGTATAATAAGATTGTCTTCATTCTTTATGGGCCGTCCCGGAGCGGATACAATGCCCGTACTCATGGTGCGTTCCAGACCGTAGGGATTCCCGATGGCCAGCACCTTCTGCCCCACTTTCAGGTTAGAGGAAGTTCCAAAGGGAATCACGGTCAAGTCCTTTCCCTCGGGATCAAACTTGACGATGGAGAGGTCATTCTCCCTGTCCGTCCCTATGACTTCCCCTTCGAACTGGCTTCCGTCGGCCAGATTTATATAGACCTGCTGGGCTCCTTTCACGACATGGTAATTGGTCAGCACATAGCCCTTTCCATCGATGATGGATCCGGAACCGCTCGCCCCTTCCTTGGGAACCGGCTCGAGAAAGAAGTTATAGGACATGACCGTGGTATTGATGTTCACAACACCCTCGTTCAGCATCTCGTAGAGTGATATATTGAGCAACTCCTCCTGGGTATACTCACCCTCGGGAGGGTTATAGACAGTGCTGAACTCATCTCCCGACAGAACGGGAGACCCGGTTGAACCTATTGTTACGGTCCTGTTCTTCTGGGAAACGAAAAGAATGATACAAAAAACGAGAACAATGGTCAGGGTGGAAACAAGGGAAGTAACAAGCATTTCCCTTCTCGTATATAATCTCATAAATCACTCCAGGCATTGATACGGCGGGGATCGCCGAAGGGATTGTCCTCGGGCAGGGTCGGTGCACCTGCTCCCGCAGCTGGAAACAGTCTGGAGATCAGAGAGCTGTTCAGCAGTGGGATCAGCCCCCCCATACCCCTGTAACCTGTCAGGCTGTTATCGTCATAATCGGTAACACGGAAATCCCCATCCAGGCCGGATTGTCCCGCGGCATAGGCCAGCAACTCATCCAATCCGCCGATATTATCCACCAGTCCCCTTTCAAGAGCCTGACGACCGGTCCACACCTGCCCTTCGGCCAGAGGTTTCAACCTCTCGACAGGGATCCCCCGTCGCCGGGACACGATATCCAGGAACTGCCGGTACGTCTGATCCACACCGGCCTGCATCATCCTGTCCGCCTCTTTTGAGGTGTTTCTGTCGAGCCGGTACACATCGGACAGGGCGGTTGTACCGTATCCGTCCACATTCACACCGGCCTTCTCTTTCAGGAAATCCTCCATCGTGAAAAAGTAGGAAAAAACGCCTATGGAACCGGTCAGGGTTGACTCACCGGCCCAGATCTCATCGGCTTCACTGGCTATCCAGTACCCACCGCTGGCCCCGGTATTCCCCATGGAGACATAAAGAGGAATCCCGTAATTGTGGAATTTCTCGAGTTTCCTGCGGATTGCTTCGGCTCCCATGGCACTACCACCGGGGGAGTCGAGCCGGATTACCAGGGCCGCATTTGAAGGATCGCTGAGAATCATATCCAGGGTCTGCTCCACCTGATAACTGCCGATCTGATCATAGGAGCCTTCGCCCCAGATGATCTCCCCGCTCAGTACAAGCAGGGCGACTTTTCTCCCGGGGATGACAGAGACATCGGAAGGGGTGGTTCTGTCCAGATAATCGGTCCAGTAGGTCTGGCTGAAACCGCTTCCCGATTCGTCCAGCCCCACACGGCTTATCATGACCTGATTGAAATCGTCCCAGGTCATCAGACTGTCCGCCAGACCGTAATGAACGGCCGTTTCAGCTGCGGTGAGTCCGTTGCCGGCGAGAATCGTTCCGTATGTATCGCTGTATTTCTGAAGAACACCCCGTTCCAATCCCAGATTTTCCGTAACGGTCCCTTTCCAGCTGTCCCAGAGATCATCGAGATACAGTGCCGAGGACTCCCTCTCTGTTCGATTCATACTATCCGCCAGATAGGGAGCTACATAATCCTTATGTTCCCCGGCCCGGTAAATATGGGGGTTGATGCCCCATTTGTCCAGTCCCTCTTTCATGTAGCTGCGGTAGGTTCCGTAGCCCCGAAGGAACACTTCCCCCATGGGATCCAGAACGATTTCATCAGCAACAGACGCCAGATAAAGCCCTCCCTGCTCCAGAAAAGGGGCGTAGGCGTATAGAGGTTTGCCGGACTGCCGGAACAGGGAGAGACTTCGGGCAAGCTCCTCCAGAACCTCCGGACCAGCGGAAACGAAACCGGAGAGATCCAGGAAAGCGGAGAGGATCCTCCCGTCCCGGGAAGCCATGCCCAGGGCCAGCTGCAGATCGCTCAGCCGGGTTTCTCCCGGAGGCCTGCCCAGATAGGCGTCCAGCTCCCGTTCAAAGGAGGGACGGCTGAACTCTTCCACAATATAACCGGTGGGAGCCAGGACAAGAACCTCTCCCTCCCTTACCTTGGGAGTACCCTTATAAAATATGCTGAAGACTATGAGAGCTGCGATTCCCCAGAACAGCAGCCCCGTAATGAATTTCCTGATCAGGGAAAAAAAACGAAAGAGCCCTTTAATGAATTTACCCATTTCCCCACCCTCTATGATTCCGGTTCCGTAAAATCGGACATCAGATTATAGTAGTAATCCTTCTCCTCCGCCGACGGGCCTATGAGGCGTGAGAAATCGGCCCTCTCCCCTTTCGATTCGGCCCCACCGGGGATGAGAGCGGGATCACCCAGAATAACCATACCAAGATACCACATATCATCATGGACGCCAACCTTATTATACCATTGGCGGTAGGCCTCGGACCAGCTTCTTCCCAGAGAGAGGACTCGGTGGAATTCCAGGGGTTCGAAATTGCCCCCCTTTTTCGTGGATCCCGTAACCGCCAGAGCCGTATCGGAATCAACTAGATAGGTCATGGCCAAGTTGTTAGCCACAGTATAACGGGCGCCCTGACAGTTGAACATGTTCAGAAACCCCACATCCACCGAATCATCGCTGATGGCATAATACCGGAATAGCGTATAACTGCCGTTCTCGCTGACATAGAGGGCATAGGGATTGGCGTGTATCCATTGGTAGAGATATTTGAAGCGTCCCTGAAGGTTGTTCTCATAGGAGGGAAAGGTGGACTGATCAAGGCTCTCGAGGATAACCACATCGCCCGCCACCTGATCCGCTCCGAAAGTACTCCCCCGGCGGTAATCGGACCAGTCGTCATCCTTGAAGAGAAGTGCCCGGTCATCAAAGGTAAGCTCCCCCGTCCGATAACGATGAATTTTGTCGAAATAGAGACCTATCTCTTCATCTGTGCCGCTTATCCGGGAAATGGGGATGGTAATAAGAAGGGAGCTGTGACCATCGTAGACCCCATCCCCGTCGGCATCACTCCAGCTTGTGGCGGGAGAGGAAAAATAGAGATCAGTGGGAAAGACCTCCCCTCCCAGGGAATAATTCACGTAAGGCATATCACCAATGAACCAGGCGGTATGGTTCCCTTCGGACAGGTCAAGGAGTTTCTCCCTCAGGGCTTCTTCATCCCCGCTCCAGGATGAGACGGTCACCTCCGTTCCCTCTTCAAACAGATCGGCTTTATACATCTCCAATGCGGAATTCAGGGCATCGTATCGGGATGCCTCCACGAAAACGGTTACCGATTCCACCGGTGTGTTTAGTTCCGTCGAATCCAGTATAAGCATGGAACAGGAAAAAAACAGAGAGGAGAGAGCAAATAGGAAAAAAAAGCCTTTGACCATATACATAAGCTTAATTCTTGGATTACAATAATGCAACGAAGAGGTAATTGTTCATGCCCTACAAACCGTGGATTATTATATTTCTCAGTATCGTCTACTTCATATCTCCCCCCGTCATTCTTATCTCCTCCTCCTATGTATCCCTGGTTCCCCTGACTGGGCCCTACGGAGTCCTTTCCCGATTGACGCCGAGTGATATTTCCATACTGGCGACTTATATCCTTATAGGAATCTGCCTATTGAGTATGAGAAAGTGGGGATGGTGGGGCTTTATCGGTTTTTCTCTTTATCTTATTTCCTATAATCTGATTGCTTTTATTAGAAATCCTTTCTATTCCCCCCTATCCCTGATAATATTCACCGTTCTTTTAACCACTGCCGCCGGTCTCCTCTTCCGCAAGGAATTAATCGCCCCCTACTTCAATCCCAAGCTCAGATGGTGGGAATCGGAAAAAAGGTACGACCTCTCCTTCCGCTGCCGCATGCACTTCGGAGAGGAGAGCATGTCCGTACCCGTTTACGACTTATCTCGGGGGGGATGTTTTCTCGCGGTAGACAGGCCTGCTCCCCTCTCCCGCATCCTGACCCTGGAGATAACCATCAACCGGCTCTACCTCACCCTGAAGGGAGAAGTCGTACGCAGCTCGGACACACCGGTCAAGGGGTGGGGCATTCTTTTCAAGGACATGAGCATGATGGAAACCAGGGGGATGAAGGAGCTGATTCATCTTCTGAAATTCTACCACGGTGAAGTTCACGATGAACGGGGGAAAAGAAAGCACCGGCGCTATGCCAATCCCTTCGTGGTATATCTGGGGGGTGAGGGTATTGAAGGGACCCAGTCTCTTCGGGGCATGCTTGAGAACATATCCCGCACCGGATTCTGTCTTGCCCTGGAAGAAGGGGAACGGTTAACGGGCAATTCTGGGATTAATCTGGATTTTCCCGGTAGCACCGAAGGACCTGTCGAGAGCCTGATCGCCCTTCCGGCGGAAATCGTCTGGAAGAAAGAAGAGGAGGAAATTCTGATTCTGGGGGCGGAATTCATTAAAAACGACAGAAACATCAATAAAAGAATAAACCGAATGATCAGGCATTACAGAAAGCTGGGCGGCAGTGACAGGAGAAGCAAGGGAGTACGTGATAACAGACTTATAGAAGAGTCCCTTGCCCTAACCCCCCGGGGCCGGCTGCGCTCCTTTCTCAAAGCGTAAAACGAAAAGACTCCTCCATGGTTCGGGCAAATTCCTCTAATTCCCCATGTATAACAGTATCAATAAAGCGATCGAAATCGGTGGCATCCCTGTTCACGATGAGGGACGGCGCCCTATTTATAAGTTTCAGTGCCAGATCTGAAGCGGGATGCACATTCAATGATGTCCCCAGGATTAAAATGAGATCAGATTCGGGGGGATTTTCCCAGAGGCGATAAAACTCGTCGGGGAGATTCTCGCCAAAGAAGACCACATCCGGCTTGATCACCCCGCCGCATGAACAATGGGGAACTTCTCCCCTGATCATCGTCGCTTCATACTCATCAAGGCCGTATTCACAACCGCAGGCGCGGCAGTGTCCCCGGTCATAGGTTCCGTGGCACTCCAAAAGATGTTTCGTTCCCCCTTTCTGATGGAGCCCGTCAATGTTCTGGGTTATGACAAGATTAATACGCCCCTCTTCTTCCCAACGGGCGAGAAGACGATGGCATCGCGTCGGTTGAGGATCCAGACCGTACATATCACCGGTAAAACGATAAAAAGGGCGGGGATCCCAGTCAAAATAATCAATATCAAATAGTGTTTCCCCGGAGGGGAGATTATAGGTTTTCTGTACGGTCCTGTAGAGTCCATTTTCTCCTCTGAAGTCGGGGATACCGCTGGCCGTACTGATACCGGCACCTGTGAAAACAGTGATCCTATCTGAATTTTTTATGATTTCAGTCGCTCTATTCAAATCCATGATATCCTCCCGGAAAAACATAGCATGTAAAATGGCTGAGGTCCATAAATATCTGTTGACACGGAATTTTTGCAGGTATATTATGTGCATATGCAAACATAAGGAGTAGGATATGTCAACTATACCTCAGGAGATCAGAGATGCCTGGGCTACGAAAAGTGGTCCAGTTATTTTCACGACAGCAGATGGGGACGGAAAACCCAATGCCATTTATGCCACCTGTACAGAAATCTATGAAGAGGAATATGTGGTAGTTGCGGATAATTACTTTCAGAAGACAAAAGCCAATATTCTGAATGGCTGTACCGGCAGTATTCTCTTTATAAGCGAAGAGAAAAAGGCCTATCAACTTAAGGGAACTCTGGAATATCATAGAGAGGGCCCCCTTTTCGAAGATATGAAGAGATGGAATCCTGTACAGCATCCAGGACATGCCGCTGCCGCCCTTAAGGTTAAGGAGATATATTCGGGTTCAGAGAAAATCCTCTGAATAAAAAAAAGGCTGATCCCTATGGGACAGCCTTTTTTATTGTTACTTGAATCTATGACAGCATCACAGACATCATGATTACATCATACCGCCCATGCCGCCCATTCCCCCCATACCGCCGCCGGCAGGCATAGGAGCTTCAGGCTCGGGGATATCGGTAACGGCACACTCGGTAGTCAGAAGAAGAGCGGCGATGGAAGCAGCGTTCTGCAGAGCGCTTCTGGTTACCTTGGCAGGATCAATGATTCCTGCGGCAACCATGTCCACCCACTCCATCTTGTTAGCATCAAAACCGATGCCCTTCTTTTCGCTCTTTGCCTTGTCCGCAACAATAGCTCCGTCCAGGCCGGCGTTCTGAGCGATTTGTCTAATCGGTTCTTCCAGAGCTCTTTTCACGATCTTGAAACCGATTTTTTCATCTTCGGTCAGGCTCTTCTGGTCAAACTTATCCAGGGCCAGACTGGACTGAACAAGAGTCAAACCACCACCGGGAACGATACCCTCTTCGATAGCGGCTCTGGTAGCACTCAGAGCATCTTCCACCCTGTGCTTTTTCTCTTTCAGCTCAACTTCGGTAGCGGCGCCCACATTGATAACGGCTACACCGCCTGCCAGCTTGGCAAGTCTTTCCTGCAGCTTCTCCCGGTCATAATCGCTGGAAGTATCCTCAATCTGTACACGGATCTGAGAGATTCTTTCCTTGATATCGGACTCTTTTCCGCTGCCGTTGATAATGGTGGTATTCTCTTTCTCCACTTTGATCATCTTTGCAGTACCGAGCTGTTCCAGTTCGGTGTTTTCCAGCTTCAGGCCGATCTCCTCGGAAATAACTTCACCACCGGTAAGAATGGCGATGTCTTCGAGCATGGCCTTTCTTCTGTCACCGAATCCGGGTGCTTTCACAGCGCAGATATTCAGGGCGCCTCTGATCGTATTCACAACCAGAGTAGCCAGAGCTTCGCCGTCCACATCTTCGGCTATGATAAGACAGGGCTTGCCGGACTGGGCAATCTTCTCGAGGATGGGGAGAAGGTCCTTCATATTGCTGATTTTCTTATCGTAAATAAGAATGTAGGGGGCCTCCAGGGTGGTGGTCATATTGTCCCTGTTATTAGCAAAGTAGGGAGAGAGGTATCCACGATCAAACTGCATACCTTCAACAAAGTCGGTAGTGGTATCAATGGTTTTGGACTCTTCCACTGTAATAACGCCGTCCTTGCCGACCTTATCCATGGCACCGGCGATTTCATCACCGATCTCTCTGTCATTATTGGCGGAGATAGCTGCTACCTGAGCGATTTCTTCCTTGTCCTTAATGACTTTCGCCGTCTTTTTGATCTCTTCCACGGCTACTTCAACAGCCTTATCGATACCTCTTTTGATACCCATGGGGTTCACACCGGCGGCAACGCTCTTGAGACCTTCCTTTACGATACCGTAGGCAAGAACCGTTGCGGTAGTGGTACCGTCTCCGGCTACATCGTTGGTTTTCGTTGCCACTTCTTTGACAAGCTGGGCGCCCATATTTTCGAAGGGATCTTCCAATTCTACTTCTTTTGCGACGGAAACACCGTCTTTGGTAACCGTGGGTGCCCCGAATTTCTTATCCAGCAGGACATTTCTTCCCTTAGGTCCCAGGGTAACCTTAACTGCGTCGGACAGTTTTGTTACACCGGCGAGCAAGCTCTTTCTTGCATCTTCGTCGAATTTCAGCTGTTTAGCCATTAATCTATCACTCCCTTAAAATATTAGGTTATTGATTTTTTAGTCAGAGATAAAATACTAA
>JAFGPQ010000058.1 GCA_016936115.1 Spirochaetales bacterium
AGGAGTACGCCGGGGTGGTTCCCCTCTATGCGGGCCGGACTCTGGAGTGGAGCCGCGTAAGCTGATATGAAAATCCCCCTGGCCGAATTCCGCTCCCGTGACCGGAACCGGGAGTTCGCCGCCTGTTACCGGGAAAATCTGGATCTCTGGCCCGTTCCCTACCGGGAGAAGAGGGTGAAAACCTCCTTCGGGGAGACCCATGTCATCATCTCGGGGAAACGGGAAAATCCCCCGGCGGTTCTTCTTCACGGTTTTTCCAACACCCCCCTCATGTGGCGTTACTCCGCGGAATCCCTGGCCCGGGATTACTGCCTTTATATGCCCGAAACTCTGGGCGATGCGGGGCTGGGGCGCAGCGATCAGCTGGTGTTTCATCCGGGACAGTGGACCGACTGGCTCGAAGAGCTGCTGAACTCCCTGGAACTGGATGCGGTCCGTCTGGGAGGATTCTCCCTGGGGGGATGGCACGCCGCCCGTTTCGCCCTGGCCCATCCGGAACGGATCCGATCCCTGGCCCTGCTTTCGCCGGTGCCCCTCTTCCGCATGATCCCCGTCTCCCTCTTCCGGGAAGCGGTGGCGGTGATCCTCGCCGGGAAGAAGCCCGCCATCCGCCGGCTCATCGGCAAGCAGTACGCCGCCCAGAATTTCCCCGATAAAACCTACGAGCGCCTGCTCTTTGCGGTCATCACCGGATTCCTCCCCGAACTGCCCCTCTTTCCCCGGGAACTCTCCCGGGAGGAGTGGACCCGCCTTCCCGATCAAACCCTGATTATCACCGGGGAGGAAGAAATATACTTCGATCCGGGGGACGCCCGGGAGATCGCGGCCAAGTATCGTCCGGACATCCCCTTTGTGCTTCTCGAAGAGACGGGCCATTCGGTGAGCATGGAGATGCCGGAACAGGTGAACGACACCCTTCTGGCTTTCTGGTCCGGTACAGTTCCGAATTGACCGGTCCCGGTTTTTCTGCTATAAGAACGGAACGAAAAGCTATGAAAGTATATCTGGTAAGACACGGCAAAACCGAATGGAACCGGGATAAAAAGTTCCAGGGACAAAAGAACTCCCCCCTCCTGGCCGAAGGCCGGGAACAGGCGCGCCTTCTGGGGGAACGTCTGCGGGGCACAAGCTTCGACGGGATTTACTGCAGCCCCCTGGGAAGAACCAGGGAAACGGCGGCCCTTCTTGAGCCGGTCGGAGAGATCATTCCGGACGACGCTTTCATGGAGATAGATCTGGGACGCCTGGAGGGGGAGACCTTCGCCGATCTGGCCCCGGAGATTAAGCATCTGGTGGATCTGTTCTGGCACCATCCCGCGGAATTCGACAAAAAACTTACCGGGGGAGAGGATTTTGATGATATCCGGGACAGGGCGGTGACCCGCCTGGAGGAGCTCATCCGCCTCCATCCCGAAGAGTCCCGCATCCTCATCATCAGCCACGGAGCCCTGCTTAAGAGCATCGTCAATCATTACGAGGGCAGGGGCACCGAGGATTTCTGGGAGGGCCCCTTTCTGCAGCCCGCCAGCCTGACCGTCCTCTCCTTTGAAAAGGGGGCCTTTCGGGGAGTGGAGAGTCTGGGAGATACATCCCATTACGCTTGACCCCTCTTTTTTTTCTATGCTATTCTGGGGCATATCTTAAAACGAGGGATATCCATGGGGTTTTCCAAGCCGACCACTTTGGGAGTCATCGCCTGTCCGGGCGGTGAAAAATTTGCCAACGAGATCATTTCCCATCTGAAGATGATTTACAAGCGCCGATTCGAGAAGAAAGCCCTGTTTATTTCCAAGCTGTACGACATGCCCAAAGAGGACATGGTGCGCCAGCTGAATATGGCCGACGACATCAACAGCCACCGGGTTTCCCCCATCGGCAACGCGGTGGATTACCGAATGCCCTCCTTCAAGGTTCCCTCTAAAAACACCCGCTTCGCCAACGGGGAGCTCAAAACGGAAATCCTTCACTCCATCAAGGGGATGGACATCTTCATTGTGCAGGATGTGGAGAACCGGAATCCCCTGAAGTTCTCCGGCTGTGACGAACCGGTTCGCATGAGCGTGAACGAGCATCTCATGAGCCTCTTCGTCACGGTGGACGCAGCCATACAGGCCGGAGCCCGTCGGGTCTCCCTGGTGCTGCCCACCTATCCCTACAGCCGTCAGCACAAGAGAAAAGGCCGGGAGGGGCTTACCGCTTCCACCCTGGGCCATATGTTTGAAAACATGGGGGTCGAACGCATCATCACCCTGGATATCCACTCCAAGGAGATCGAGCACGCCTTTACCAAGCTCTCCCTTGAGAACCTTCACGCCTCCTATCAGATCCTCCGGACTCTTCGTCCCTATATGGACCTGGACAGCGACGATCTCTCCATCGTGTCTCCCGACATCGGGGCTATCGAAAGAAACAAATTCTACGCGGATACTCTCAAGAAACCACTGGCTCTTATTTATAAGGAAAGGGATTACTCCCGTACCTCCCGCAGCGCTAACGAATCGAATATCACCAATTCCCGGCTTCTGGGTGACGTGAAGGATAAGGTGGTCTTCATGAACGACGACCTTCTCGGCACGGGGGGCACCTTTATCAAGGCCATGAAGCTGCTCCGGGACAACGGGGCCCGGGAGTTCATCGGTTCCATATCCCTGCCCCTCTTTTCGGGCAGCGCGGTGGAGCACTTCGACAAGGCCTACGAAGAGGGACTCTTCTCCTATATGGTGGGAACCAATGCGGTGGCCCTGCCCCAGGAGATCCTTGACCGGGAGTGGTATCTTTCGGCGGACGTGGCCAATCTCTTCGCCCGGACCATCTCACGCATACACCACAACCGCTCCGTATCCCCCCTGCTGGACAACAGCAAAATGATCCAGAGGCTTCTGAAGAGATGATACTTGCCGTCGATATCGGCACCACATCCCTCAAGGGAGGGCTCTTCTCCGTTGACGGCACACTGCTCCATCTGGGCCGCAAGGTCTTTTCCCGCCCCGGCAAAGAGGGGCTGGATCCGGATCTGTGGATTCGGGGATTCGGGGAGATTCTCAACGATTTCACTCAGAACAACATCGATCTTACCCGCATCGAAGGTGTCGTCATCTCCGGCCACGGACCCACCCTGGTCCCTCTGGATCGTGAGGGACAACCCATTGCCCCGGTTCTCATGTGGTACGATATGCACAGGGGCCGCGGCGAAGGGGCTTCCCTCTATCTGCCCCTGGCCCGCTGGTATCGGGATACTCGCCCCGAAGCCTTTGGAAAAACAGCCTGTTTTCTGGGCAGTTCCGAATATCTGCTGTACCAGCTCACCGGTGTCCGGCAGACCCTCTCTTCGGGTACGTTCTTCGATCCCTATATCTGGACGCCGGAAGAACTGCGCCTGAATGATCTGGATGAAAGCCTCTTTCCGCCAACCTCCTATCTTGGTGACAAAAGCCCCGCCCGCCTCTCCCCGCAGGGCGCAGCCCTGACCGGACTTACCCCGGGTATTCCCGTCTACGGAGCGGGAAGCGATTTCTTCACCTCATTGCTGGGAGCCGGCGCGGTGACACCCGGAGTTATCTGCGACCGGGCGGGCACGTCGGAAGGGCTTAATATGATCGTTCCCGAAAGCCGCAATCACGATCACATTCGTTTCCTGCCCCATCCCTCCTCCCGGGGGAATCTGTGCAACGGCTCGGTCATTCTCTCTTCTACGGGGGCTCTTTTTGAGTGGTACCGCCGGCTGACCGGTCAGGACGACTGGCCCTATGCCCGGACCATGGAAGGGATTACCGCTGCCGGCCAGGAGCGTCTGCCCCATTTCTTCCCCTCCCTGAACGACGGGGGGCTCTGGGAATTCTCCGGAGGGACTTTTCTGGGGCTGGAGCCGGATATGGACCGTTTCTGCCTGGGCCGTGCCGTGCTCGAAGCTATCGGTTTTGCCTTGAAAAGGGGGCTTACCCTGCTGGAAGGGGAGGGGGGCCCCGCCTCGCGCATCGTGACCGTGGGAGGGCAGGCGAAGAGCCCCCTCTGGAACCGGATGAAGGCGGATATGCTGAACCGTAAAATTGAAGTGCCCGCCGTAGCCGACGCGGAGCTCCTGGGGGGACTCGTCATCTTTCTGACCGGTGAGGGTAAATATACGGAGCTGAAGCAAGCCTCCCTGGATCTCTACCGGACCAGGGAAACCATCGAGCCGGAAAATAACGATTATTACAAAAGGAAGTTTGAGAACTATGCCGAGTTGGCACAGGGAATTAAGGGGTTTTACGCAAGCTGCCGTCCGCTGATGGAAAAGCTCTGAGAAAAGATTGTGATAAAAAATGAAAGAATCTATTGACACTCTAGCGTTGTTTCTGCTACTTTAGTCGAGCATCAATTTTGCCTCTGTAGCTCAGTCGGTAGAGCACATCCATGGTAAGGATGGGGTCACCGGTTCAAGTCCGGTCGGAGGCTCTTTTTTTTGTTTCTAAGAATTTTGAGGAGATTAGGTCATGGCCAAGAAAGCAAAGGGCGCCGTCGAAAAAATTGCTTTGCAATGTCCCGAATGCAAGCGTCGTAATTATACCACTAGTAAGAATAGAAGAAATATCCAGGGAAAAATTGAGCTTAAAAAGTACTGCAAGTGGTGCAAAGCTTCGACTCTCCATAAAGAGACGAAGATTAAATAATTGTCTTTAACCCAGGTCAGTAGCTCTAATGGCTAGAGCGCCGGTCTCCAAAACCGGATGTTGCAGGTTCGAATCCTGCCTGACCTGATTTTTTATTCGTCGGGGGTGTTTGGTTATGCCGAATGTTGTTTCTTCGTTTTTTCGCGAATCCTATGCGGAGCTGAAAAAGGTCATCTGGCCGTCTTGGGACCGGGTTGTTGATTCTACGAAGGTTGTGCTTGTTTCCACGGTTCTTTTTTCCGCGTTTTTCGGAATAGTGGATTTTGTCTTGACAAAGGGTCTTATTACTCTTTTTTAAGATGTATAGTTATATGTAATTGATAGGCGGGTTTTATGGCGAAAGGCTGGTATGTGCTCCAGGTTTACACGGGGTATGAAAACAAGGTGGAAAAGTTTATCCGACTCAAGATGGAGGACGGAGCTGTTTCCGAATATGTTTTCGATATTAAGGTACCTGCCGAAGATGTCGTAGAGGTCAAGGACGGGAAGAAGAAAACCACGTCACGCAAGATCCTGCCCGGTTATATCCTTTTGGAGATGGATCTTCCCGATCGAGGCTGGAAGCTGCCCTGTAATGAAATCCGCCGGATTGGCGGGGTTACCGGTTTTGTCGGCACGCTCGCCGGCAGCAAGCCCCAGCCTATATCCAATGAAGAGGCGAAAGCTATTCTTCAGCAGGCGGGAGAGCTTAAGTCTGAACGGCGCTATCAGGTTCGTCAGGAATTTGTTCTGGGTGAAGAGCTCAGAATTGTTGATGGTCCTTTTGAGACTTTCACCGGAGTGGTGGAAGAAATAAATGCGGAAAAGGGCAAGCTTCGCGTTATGGTGGGTATCTTCGGTAGAAATACTCCGGTTGAAGTGGCCTTTAACCAGGTAGAACGGCTTTAGTCGCTCTTTGACATTTGATCAGTAGCTGATAAGCCTTCCGAGCCTTAGGGGTGAGGAAGGTTTTTGCGCCTGTAAGGCGCATATATGATGGGAGCTCTCTTCGGGGAGCGTTAAAACCACTAAGGAGAAAATCATGGCTAAAAAGAAGGAAGTTGCGCAGATTAAACTGCAGGTTCCTGCTCAGAAAGCTACGCCGGCCCCTCCCGTAGGTCCCGCACTGGGTCCTCATGGTGTGCCTGCGCCTCAGTTCGTACAGCAGTTCAATGATCGTACGAAAAACGTTGAGGCGGGACTGCTTGTTCCCGTTGTCATCACCGTCTATAGTGACAGAAGCTTCAGCTTTATCACGAAGACCCCTCCCGCCGCCGTCCTTATCAAGAAGGTTCTCGGGCTGGATAAGGGTTCTCCCGAACCTCACAAGACCAAGGTCGCCACTATTACTAAAGAGCAGCTTAAGGGGATTGCAGAAACCAAAATGCCCGACCTTAATGCTAATGACATCGACGCCGCAATCAGTATTATTGCCGGTACCGCCCGCAGCATGGGTGTGAAGGTGGAGGCTTAATCCGTGAAAAGAGGAAAGAAGTATATTGAAGCTTCTGCTAAGGTAGAAGCGGGTAAGCTGTATGCCGTTGAAGAGGCCATCGGCCTGGTGAAGGACATGTCCTTTGCTAAATTCGACGAAACCGTAGATATCTCTGTTAAACTGAATATCAAGAAGAGCCACTCTATCCGTGACACTCTCGTTCTGCCCCATCAGTTCAAAGGTGAGAAGCGGGTACTTGTGTTCGCCAAGGGTGACAAGGCCAAGGAAGCCGAAGAAGCAGGAGCGACCTATGTGGGTGCCGAGGAATTGGTTGAAAAGATCCGCGGCGGATGGCTTGATTTCGATGTCTGTGTTGCCACTCCCGATATGATGAAGGATGTTGGTAAGCTCGGTCCCGTTCTCGGCAGAAGGGGCATGATGCCCAACCCCAAGACCAGAACCGTTACCATGGATGTTAAAGGTGCTCTCGAAGAACTTAAGAAGGGACGTACCGAATATCGCGCCGATAAAACCGGTGTTGTTCATATCGCCGTAGGTAAGATTTCCATGGATCCCGCCGGAATCAAAGAGAACGTAGAGCAGTTTCTCGGAGATCTGGTTAAGAAAAGACCCTCCGATGTGAAGGGTGATTTCGTGAAGTCCGTTGCGATTTCTTCATCCATGGGTCCCGGTGTTAAAATCGAGTACCGGGCGAATTAAGGAGTAGGACATGGCTGAAAATAAGATACAACCGAATAAACTGGAAGCCGTAGCTGCCCTTAAGGAGCAGTTCGGAGAGGTTACCGACTTTTTCTTCACCGATTACCGGGGATTGACTGTTGAGCAGATTACCGAGCTCAGGGTTAATCTGAGAAAGCTTGGAGCCGAGTTCCATGTTGTAAAGAATAATTATGCCAAGATTGCTTTTAAGCAGCTTGAAAAGGAAGGGGTAAACGGTTTTCTGGTAGGCCCCACTGCTATCGCTATAGTTAAGGAAGAAGCCGGCCCCGTAGCTAAGGCTCTTCTCAAGTTTGCCGATGACACTCCCGTGGAAGTCAAGGGCGGATTTGTTGACGGTAACGTATTTGATGTTAAGCAGGTAGAGCAGTTCTCCAAGCTGCCCACCAAGCTCGAGCTCATCCAGATGCTCATGGGAACCATGCAGGCTCCCGCGCGGAATCTGGCCTGTGCGCTTAATGACGTTACCACCAAGCTTGTTCGTACTCTGGACGCTGTACGCGAACAGAAAGCAAACGGCTGAGATAAGGTTAGTAATTAACGGCGTAAGTCTTCGTAGTTGACATGCTTTCGCTGTTGAAATAAAACTATAAGGAGAAGATAATATGACAACTGAAGAAATCCTGGATGCCATTGCCGGCATGACTGTACTTGAAGTTTCCGAGCTTGTAAAAGCTATGGAAGAGAAATTTGGTGTAACCGCTGCCGCTCCCGTAGCTGTAGCTGCTGCCGCTCCCGCTGCTGATGGCGGCGCCGCTGCTGAAGAGCAGACCGAGTTCGACGTAATCCTCAAGGGTTTTGATGCTGCCAAGAAGATTGGCGTTATCAAAGAGGTAAGAGGAATTACCGGTCTCGGACTTAAAGAAGCCAAAGAACTGGTAGAAGCCGGTGAAAAGGCTGTTAAGGAAGGCGTTTCCAAGGAAGAGGCCGAAGAGGTTAAGAAAAAGCTTGAGGAAGCCGGCGCAACTGTTGAGGTTAAATAATAGCCCCATCGGTTACATTAGTTAAGAAACTCCTTATCCACTGGTAGGTGAGAAAAACTACCAGTGGATAATTATATTCAGGGGGATATTGTGTTTGAACGAGATAAGGCACACAAAAGAACATTTATAGGGACACCGGCAGAAGAAGTTGTCTCCATGCCCAATCTTATTGATATTCAGTTGTCATCGTATGAGAAATTTCTGCAGCTGGAACATGTTAAGAGCGGTGAGCCCCTTGAGGATCGCGGATTACAGAGTGTCTTTGAATCTATTTTTCCCATAGAGAGCGCCAACGGCGAGTTGGTATTGGACTATGACTTTTACACCCTCGATTTCGACGGGATAAAATTTGACGAAGAGGGGTGCAAGAAGAAGGGGCTGACCTTCGGCGTACCCGTAAAGGCGCGGATCAATCTGGTTTTCCAGAGCACCGGAGAAATTCGTCAGAAAGATATATACATGGGAGATATTCCTCTCATGACAGAGCGGGGAACTTTTATCATTAACGGCGCAGAGCGTGTCGTGGTTTCCCAGATCCACCGGTCTCCCGGTGTAATTTTTGCAAAAGATAAGGACCTGGTTTCTTCCCGGATTATTCCCTACCGCGGTTCCTGGCTGGAATTCGAAGTGGAAGGGAAGAAAGATCTCATTTATACAAAAATCGACCGTAAAAAGAAGATTCTAGGTACTCTTTTTCTCCGGGCCCTCGGTTACGATACCCGGGAGAAGATCATCGATCTCTTCTACAAAACCAAGAAAATGAAGGTTGTTCCCAACAAGGAAGGGGAGAAATCTCTCAACGGCCGCGTTCTGGCTCGTGCCGTAACGGTAGAGGTAGACGGGGAAGAGAAGAAACTCTACTCCGCCGGTGTAAAGATTTACCCTAATGACATAGATGAGTTGGTACATTCCGCCGTAGAGAGTGTTTCCGTTATTGATTTCACCGCCAAGGGGTCCCTTAACTCCCAGGTCATTATCAACTGTTTTGATCGGGAAGAGTCCCGTTTTAACGGTGACGAGATTTCCGACGAACCCTCCCGGGCCGATGCCATTTCCACGATTTACTCCATCCTCATGCCCGGAGAACCCATTACCATCGAAAACGCCGAGAAGGACCTGAACTCCATGTTCTTCTCCTCCCGCCGTTACGATCTGGGCCTTGTGGGCCGGTATAAGCTTAACAAGAAATTCGATCACGGCGTCTCCATGGAAGAACATGTTCTGACCCGGGAAGATATCACCCGTACCATGGATTGGCTCATCCGCGTTTACGAAGGCGATGAGAATGTGGACGATATCGACCATCTGGGCAACCGGCGCGTCCGTTCCGTGGGCGAGCTTCTCGAGAATGCTCTCAAGACCGCCTTCACCAGAATGGAAAGAATCTCCAAGGAGAGAATGTCCCTCAAGGATGTGGAAACTCTCAAGCCTCAGGATCTGATCTCCATAAAGCCTGTTGTGGCGGCGATTAAGGAATTTTTCGGTTCCAGTCAGCTCTCCCAGTTTATGGACCAGGTCAACCCTCTGGCGGAACTGACCCATAAGCGTCGTCTGAACGCCTTGGGACCGGGCGGTCTTTCCCGGGACAGAGCCGGTTTTGAGGTACGTGACGTACACTATACCCACTATGGAAGAATGTGTCCCATCGAAACGCCTGAAGGTCCGAATATCGGTCTGATCGTTTCGCTGGCCAACTATACCAGAGTCAATGACTACGGTTTTCTGGAAACCCCCTACCGCAAGGTTGTGAACGGGGTGGCCACGAAAGAGGTGGAATACCTCTCTGCCATGGACGAAGAGAGGAATTTCATCGCCCAGGCCAGTGCCGTCATTGATAAGGACGGGAACTACCGTGAAAAAGCCGTTGCCGTAAGACGGTCCGGTGACTATACGGTCCAGGATCCCAAGGACATCAGCTACATGGACGTATCCCCCCGTCAGATTATCTCTACGGCGGCGTCCCTGATCCCCTTCCTGGAGCATGACGATGCCAACCGTGCCCTCATGGGCTGTAACATGCAGCGTCAGGCTGTACCTCTCATGTTCCCCGAGGCACCCCTCGTCGGAACCGGCATGGAAGGAAAAGCGGCCTACGACTCCGGTGTCGTTGCCAAGGCTAAGAGAGCCGGTACGGTTGCCTATGTAAGCGCCACGGAAATTGTTATCGATCCGGAAGAAAAAACCGGTCCCGAGGACAAGGACGTGTATAGCCTGCAAAAGTTCAGAAGAACGAATCAGGATACCTGTTTCAACCAGAGACCTATCGTCAAACTGGGCGAATATGTTCCCAAGGGCGGCGTTATGGCCGACGGACCTTCAACGGCAAACGGCGAGCTTTCCCTCGGACGGAACCTTCTGGTGGGATTCGTTCCCTGGAACGGTTACAACTACGAGGATGCCGTTCTTATCTCTGAGAAAGTAGTGAAAGAGGATTATTACACCTCTATTCATATTAAAGAGTTCAGCACGGAGATTCGGGAAACCAAGCTCGGCCCCGAAAAGCTGACCCGGGATATCCCCAATGTTTCCGACAAGGCTCTGGAGAATCTGGACGCCGAAGGTATTATCCGGGTGGGCGCCAAGGTTCACTCCGGCGATGTCCTGGTGGGTAAGGTAACTCCCAAATCCGAAACGGAAACGACCCCTGAGTTCAAGCTGCTTAACTCCATCTTCGGTGAGAAGGCGAAGGAGGTACGCGATTCGTCTCTGAGGCTCCCCCACGGCGCCGAGGGAACGATTATCGATATACAAAGACTCAAAAGATCCGAAGGGGACGACTTGAGCCCCGGTGTTGACGAAGTTGTCAAGGTCCTTCTGGCTACCAAGAGGAAGCTGAAAGAGGGCGATAAGATGGCCGGCCGACATGGAAACAAGGGTGTTGTCGCCCTGGTTCTGCCCGAAGAGGATATGCCCTTCATGGAGGACGGAACTCCCCTGGAAGTCTGTTTGAACCCGCTTGGTGTACCTTCCCGTATGAATATCGGCCAGATCATGGAAACCATGCTCGGTATGGCCGGTGCTCAGCTGGGCAGAATGTATGAGACCCCCGTATTCCAGTCCGTTTCCACCGAGGAAATAAATAATCAGCTGGCCGAAGCGGGTATACCCGAAGCTTCAAAGATTCAGCTGCGCGACGGACGGACCGGCGATCTGCTGGACAATCCTGTATTCGTAGGGTACATGTACTACCTGAAGCTGCATCACCTGGTTGATGACAAGATGCACGCCCGTTCAACCGGACCCTACTCGCTGGTAACCCAGCAGCCCCTGGGCGGAAAGGCCCAGTTCGGCGGTCAGCGTCTGGGAGAGATGGAAGTATGGGCCCTCGAGGCTTACGGTGCTGCCAATACGCTGCAGGAGCTTATGACGATCAAGTCCGACGATATGACCGGACGAACCAAGATTTACGAAGCGATCGTCAAGGGGGACGCCACCACTAGTGCCGGTATCCCCGAATCGTTCAACGTACTGGTGCAGGAGCTGAGAGGATTGGCTCTGGATGTGGAAATATTCGACTCCAAGGGTAAGCAGGTTCCCTTTACCGAACGGGATGAGGAACTGCTGAATAGACAGGATAACCGCTTCTAAGAGGAGGGATTTGATGAAAGATATACAGGACTTTGACAGCCTGAAAATTAAACTGGCCTCGCCCGATCAGATTAGGGCCTGGTCTTACGGCGAAGTAAAAAAGCCGGAAACCATAAATTACCGGACCCTCCGACCGGAAAAGGACGGTCTTTTCTGCGAGAGGATTTTCGGTACCACCAAGGAGTGGGAATGTTACTGCGGTAAGTTCAAATCCATCCGTTACAAGGGTGTGATCTGTGACCGCTGTGGCGTCGAAGTAACCCACTTTAAGGTCAGAAGGGAGAGAATGGGCCATATCGAACTGGCTTCTCCCGTTTCCCATATCTGGTACTACCGCTCCGTGCCCTCCCGCATGGGACTGCTGCTTGATCTTTCCATCGCCGCTCTCCGGTCCGTGCTTTACTATGAGAAGTACATCGTAACCGAAGTGGGTGATACGGATCTGCACAAAATGCAGCTTCTCACAGAGGAGGAGTATGTCGAAGCCCGCGAGCGCTACGGTATGTCCTTCTCCGCCGGTATGGGTGCCGAAGGTATCCGCACCCTCCTGGAGAACCTGGACCTGGAAGGTCTTAGTCAGGAACTGCGCGCCAAGATGATCGAAAAGGGTGCCAAGGCCGATAAGAGACTTCTCAAGAGAATAGAAATCGTTGAGAATTTCCGGGATTCCGTGAATAAGCCCGAATGGATGATTCTGGATGTTATTCCTGTGATTCCCCCCGAACTGAGACCCATGGTTCAGCTTGACGGAGGACGGTTCGCCACTTCCGACCTGAATGATCTGTACAGAAGGGTAATCAACAGAAACAACCGTCTCAAGAGACTCATGGCTGTAAACGCCCCCGATATCATCATCCGGAATGAAAAACGGATGCTTCAGGACGCGGTTGACGCCCTCTTTGACAATACGAAGAAGAAGAAAGTGGTCAAGGGTGCTTCAAACAGACCCCTCAAGTCTCTCTCTGATCTTCTCAAGGGTAAGCAGGGCCGTTTCCGCCAGAACCTCCTGGGTAAGCGCGTTGACTACTCCGGCCGTTCCGTTATTATCGTAGGTCCTTCTCTGAAGTTGCACCAGTGCGGTCTTCCCGCCAAGATGGCTCTGGAACTCTACAAGCCCTTTATCATGAAAAAACTCGTCGATAAAGACGTGGTTTACAATATCAAGAAAGCTAAAAACCTGGTGGAACAGGAAACCAGCGAAGTATGGGCTGTTCTTGACGAAGTGGTCAAGGAACATCCGGTCATGCTGAACCGTGCTCCCACCCTGCACCGTCTGGGTATCCAGGCTTTTGAGCCGGTTCTGGTGGAAGGAAAGGCTATCCGCCTGCATCCCCTTGTCTGTACCGCATTCAATGCCGACTTTGACGGTGACCAGATGGCCGTTCATGTGCCCCTGACCCAGGGTGCCCAGATCGAGTGCTGGACCCTGATGCTCTCCAATACAAACCTCATGAACCCCGCCAACGGCCAGCCCGTGGTATTCCCCTCTCAGGATATGGTACTCGGTATCTACATGCTGACGAAGAACAAGCCCGGAGCCAAGGGTGAGGGAAAGACCTTTACCAACGCCGAAGAGTGTCTCATGGCTCTTGAAGCGGGAAGTATCGGCTATGGTTCTCTGGTGAAAGTGAAAATCGACGGAGCTTTTGTCGAAACCACGGCGGGACGGGTCATCTTCAACGATCTCATGCCCGACTGTATCGACTATGTGAATGAGACCCTGGGTGACAAGGAGATTAGAAAACTGATCGTCCAGACCCATGAAAAGTACGGCGCCGCCACCACCGTGACCATGCTGGACCTTATCAAAGATACCGGTTACCGCTACGCTTTCAAGCTGGGCGCCACCATCGGCATGGATGATATCGTTGTTCCCGATGAAAAGAAGAAGCTGATTGCCGATGCCAATGCGGAAGTAGAGACGATCCAGAATCAGTACCGTTCCGGACATATTACCTCCGATGAAAGATACAACAAGGTTGTCGAGGTCTGGAGTAAGACCAACGAAGAGCTCACCAATGTGATGATGGCTCACCTCAAAGTCGACCGAGGCGGATTTAACAACGTCTATATGATGGCCGACTCCGGGGCGAGAGGTTCCCGTAACCAGATCCGTCAGCTCGCCGGTATGCGCGGTCTGATGGCCAAGCCCTCCGGCGATATCATCGAGCTGCCCATCCGTTCGAACTTCAAGGAAGGTCTTTCGGTAATAGAGTTCTTTATCTCCACCAACGGTGCCCGTAAGGGGCTGGCCGATACGGCGCTTAAGACCGCCGACGCGGGTTACCTGACCAGGCGTCTTGTGGATATCGCCCAGGATGTGGTTGTCAACGAGGATGACTGCGGTACCATCAACGGTATTGAGCAGTTCGCCCTGAAAGACGGTGAAGAAATCGTTGAATCCCTGGCCGACAGAATCTCCGGTAGATTTACTCTGGAGCGCGTTAAGCACCCCATTACCGGGGAAGTTCTGATCGACGTTAACGAAGAAATCACCGATTCCGTTGCCCGTCAGCTCGAAGAGATCGGTGTGGAATCGGTAAAGGTCAGAACTGTACTTACCTGTGAGGCCAAGCACGGCGTTTGCCGCAAGTGTTACGGCCGGGACCTGGCTTCCAAGAAAACCGTTCATATCGGTGAAGCCGTAGGTATCATTGCCGCCCAGTCGATCGGACAGCCCGGTACGCAGCTCACCATGAGAACCTTCCACGTAGGTGGTACGGCCAGCACCGTATCCGAGGACAACAGAATAGCCCTTCGCTATCCCGTTCTCGTACAGGAAGTGATCGGTAACCGCGTTTCCCTGAATGATAACAAGACTCTTTTCACAAGAAAGGGTTTTATTTCCGTAGCTAAAGTACTCGAAGAGGTCGCCCTTGAGGGATCCGATAAGGTTCTCGTCGAGGACGGCCAGAAAGTAATCAAAGGTGAGCCGATTATCAAACGGGGCAAGGAGGAAGTCCTTGCCGACGATATCGCATTCGTCGCCTTTCACGGTAAAAAACTGCTGCTTATCGCCCAGACCCAGAAGCTTGAGATAAGAAACGGTTCTACCCTGATGGTTGAGGACGGCCAGATCGTACCGGGAGATGAATCCATCGCGATCTTCGATCCCTTCAGTGATCCTATCATTGCCGAGCAGAGCGGTAAGGTCAGATTCGAAGATATCCACGAAGGTTCCACCCTGAGAAAAGAAGTCAACGATGACACGGGCAACATAGAGCTCAAAATCACCGAATTCTCCCTGGAGTCCATGCAGCCCCGTATTCTTCTTATTAATGAGGATGACGAGGAGGTCGGTTCTTACCACCTTCCCGGAAATGCCTATCTGAACGTGGAAAACGGTCAGAATGTCAAAGCCGGTACGATTCTGGCTAAGATGCTCAAGGAGAGTGCCAAAACCCAGGATATTACCGGTGGTCTTCCCCGGGTCGGTGAGCTTTTCGAAGCAAGACGGCCCCGTGAAGCGGCGGTTCTTGCCAGTGTCAGCGGTACGGTTAAGTTCAGCGGTATTTCCAAGGGCAAGCGCCTCGTGGATATCGTTGACCCCTATGACCGGGAGTACAAGCATCAGATTCCCATGGGGAAGCACTTGCTCGTCAGAGACGGAGACCCGGTTGAAGCGGCTGAGCCTCTTTGCGACGGTGCCATCGATCCCCATGATATCCTGGAGATTAAAGGTGAGAACGCCCTTCAGTCCTTTCTCGTTGACGAGGTTCAGGAAGTATACCGGATGCAGGGCGTTACCATAAACGACAAGCACATCGGCGTCATCATCAGACAGATGATGAAGAAGGTGGAGATCGTTGATGTGGGTGATACGAACTTTATTTTCGGCCAGCATGTGGACAAGTATGTTTTCCGCAAGGAGAACGAAAAGGTAGTACGCGAAGGCGGTCTTCCCGCCATTGCCAAGCCCCTGCTGCTGGGTATCACCCGGGCGTCGCTGAATATCGACTCCTGGATTTCTGCGGCCTCCTTTCAGGAGACCACCAGGGTTCTGACCAACGCGGCGATCGCCGGTCAGTACGATTACCTGCGGGGTCTGAAGGAGAATGTTATCATAGGGCATATGATTCCTGCCGGTACCGGTATGAAGCAGTATAAGGAGATGAAGCTCTTCACCGATGAGCAGAGTGACCTTGATGCCCATGTTCAGGAAGTTCTCGAACAGAGACGCAAGGAGAAGGAAGCCGAAGCGGCAGCCATGGCGGAAGATGAAAAACTCGCCAGCCTGGATGCTAATTTATCGGATGACTGAAAAAAGGGTCCCGGTGCTATTGACTTATAAATGGCGCTTTGTTATAGTCTCTATGCTTCCGGGTTCATGTTGATTTTATATAAGGAGAAAATTGTCAATGCCGACGATTAATCAATTAGTAAGGAAAGGGAGAAAGGTAACCGTTGATAAGACGAAGTCACCTGCTCTTCAGTCCTGTCCTCAGAGAAGAGGCGTATGTACAAGAGTTATGACTATGACTCCCAAAAAGCCTAATTCCGCTCTGAGAAAGGTAGCGAGAGTCCGGCTGAGTAACGGCATGGAAGCTACGGCCTATATTCCCGGAATCGGTCACAACCTGCAGGAGCACTCTGTAGTTCTCCTTCGCGGTGGTAGAGTAAAAGATCTTCCCGGTGTGCGGTACCACATTATTCGTGGAACCAAGGACGCTCTGGGTGTAGATAAGAGAATGCAGGCTCGTTCCAAGTACGGAACCAAAAAGCCTAAGGCGTAGGGGTAGTTATGTCCAGAAGAAGAGAAGCACCCGTAAGGCCCATTAGTCCCGATGCAAAATACGGCAGTACGGTTGTAACGAAGTTTATCAGCCGCATGATGGTGGATGGTAAAAGATCTGTAAGTGCCTCTGTTATGTATAAGGCGATGGCCATTATGGCTGACAAGTCCGAAAAAGATGCCCTCGAGGTTTTCCTCGGAGCCCTTGATAATGTAAAGCCCTCCTTTGAGGTGAAGTCCCGCCGTGTCGGTGGTTCCACTTATCAGGTTCCCATTGAAATCCGTGAGGTTCGCCGGGAGGCACTGGCCATGAGGTGGCTCATTGCCGCCGCCCGTTCCCGCAGTGGAAGAAGTATGGGGGAAAAGCTCAGTGCCGAACTCCTGGATGCTTTTAATTCCACTGGAACCGCTTTTAAGAAAAAAGAGGATACCCACAGAATGGCTGAGGCTAACAAGGCTTTTAGTCACTATAAGTGGTAAAATCCTTTTAGGATAGGGAATAGGCCGCTCGTTGAGCGGTTGTTCCTGTGATTTGTTTTGACCTGCGATATGTCTGCATGCAGACCTCTTTCGATGGGGCCGCCCTTTATGAGGCATCAGCTAAACCGCCGGTTGATCGGTAGGTAGCGCTTCGGTAGTGGGTGAGTCAGTAATATTTTGTCTCTTCATGGTTGTTAGCCAATTGTTACGTCCTGTTCGTAAGACTTTTTCTGTATAAAAACATAAAACGGGTCATTGCGCTGTTGTATATGATCTTGACTTTTGTTAATATCATTGTGCCAATTTTAGGTTGGCCGTAATTGATTGAATCAATTAATATTATGTGTTTTTTTTGAAAGAGCCGAGGAGGATTTACGATGGCTAAAGAAAAATTCAATAGGACGAAACCGCACGTTAACGTCGGAACCATTGGGCACGTAGACCACGGTAAGACGACTCTTACTGCGGCTATCTCTATGTATTGTGCAGCTAAGTCTGGCGATAAGATCATGTCTTACGATCAGATTGACAACGCTCCCGAAGAAAGAGAACGTGGTATTACTATCAATACCCGGCACGTTGAGTACCAGACCGATGCACGTCACTACGCGCATGTTGACTGTCCCGGTCACGCCGACTATATCAAGAACATGATTACCGGTGCTGCCCAGATGGACGGTGGTATCCTTCTCGTTGCTGCGGATTCCGGTCCCGAACCCCAGACCAGAGAACATATCCTTCTTGCCAAGCAGGTAGGTGTTCCCAAGCTGATCGTTTTCATGAATAAGCTTGACCTGGCTGACCCCGAACTGGTTGACCTGGTAGAAATGGAAGTTCAGGAACTTCTTACCGAGTACGGTTTTGACGGCGATGAAACCCCCATTATCAAAGGTTCCGCTTTCGAGGCTATGTCTGCTCCCGAGGATGCAGAAAAAACCGCCTGTATCGAAGAGCTTCTGAATGCAATGGATACTTATTTCCCCGTTCCCGAAAGAGCGGTTGATAAGCCTTTCCTGATGCCCATCGAAGATGTATTTTCCATCTCCGGTCGTGGTACCGTAGTTACCGGTAGAATCGAGTCCGGTGTTGTACACGTGGGTGATGAAATCGAGATCGTCGGCGTGCGGGAAACTCAGAAGACAACCTGTACCGGTGTAGAAATGTTTAACAAGCTTCTGGACGAAGGTCAGGCCGGTGATAACATCGGTGCACTTCTCCGTGGTGTTGACAAGAAGGAAGTAGAGAGAGGACAGGTTCTTTGTAAGCCCGGTTCCATTGCTCCCCACAAGAAGTTTGTTGCTTCTATTTACTGTCTTACCAAGGACGAGGGTGGTCGTCACAATCCCTTCTTCTCCGGATATAGACCCCAGTTCTACTTCAGAACTACCGATATTACCGGTACCGTTACTCTGCCCGAAGATAAGCAGATGGTTATGCCCGGTGACAACACTGTGATCAACGCAGAGCTGATTCACCCCATCGCCATGGATAAGGGACTTCGGTTCGCTATCCGCGAAGGTGGTAGAACTGTTGCTTCCGGTCAGGTAACTGATATTACGGAATAGTAAATTGGAGAGGCGCTCCTCCTTAAGCAGGGGAGCGCTTTTTCTCCCGGAGGAATAATGGCTAACGAAAAGATTAGAGTAAGGTTAAGAGGATTTGATGCAGAATTGGTTGATCAGAGTGCCCGTTCTATCGTAGATGCGGCACAGAAGAAAGGAGCCAGAGTTTCTGGTCCTGTTCCTCTCCCTACAAAAATCAATAAATTTACGGTTTTAAAATCAACCTTTGTTAATAAAAAGTCTCGGGAACAGTTCGAGATGAGAACGCATAAGAGATTGATTGATATACTTGAACCAACCTCTGCTGTAATGGACGCTCTGATGGGACTTGAACTTCCCGCCGGAGTTGATGTCGATATCAAACAGTAAGTTAGTAGGAATAATATGGTCGGATTGATTGGTAAAAAGATCGGAATGACTCAGGTGTTTGGCGAAGATGGCCAGTTAACTCCTGTAACAGTCATAGAAATAGAGCCTAACGTGGTAGTGGCCAGTAAGACGGAAGAAACGGACGGCTATGCAGCTGTTGTACTGGGTTCCGTGGAAAAGAAAGCAAGTCGGGTAACCAAACCCTATGCTGGTCAGTTTAAGGGCGATATGGCCCCTAGAAGGCATCTCGTAGAAATACGGGATTTTGACAAGGAATGTAATGTCGGAGACTCCTTTGGTGTGGAAGTTTTCGGCGACATGAGATATGTGGATGTCATCGGAACCACCAAGGGTAAGGGTACTCAGGGTGTTATGAAGCGTCACAACTTCAAAGGTGGTCGCAAGACTCACGGTTCCAAGTTTCACAGGGAAAACGGTTCTACCGGTATGGCCGCTTATCCGTCCCGCGTTCTCAAGGGAACGAAGATGGCCGGAAGAATGGGTGGTGAAAGAAAGACCGTTCAGAATCTCGCCGTTGTAAAAGTGGACCAGGAAAGAGGCGTTCTGCTTATCAGAGGCGCCGTTCCCGGAACGAAGGACAGCATGGTTCTTGTCCGCATGGCAAAGAAGAAGAGGTAGGCTATGGAAAAGAAAGTTTACTCCGTAGACGGAAAAGAAGTTAAGAGCATTGAGCTTAGCGATTCCGTATTTGCCAGAGAAGTTAGCGAAGGATCCATTTATAACGCGATCAGAAACGAACTGGCGAACAGAAGAGTGGGAACTGCCTGTACGAAAGGCAGAAGCGAAGTTAAGGGAAGCGGGGCTAAGCCCTGGAGACAGAAAGGAACTGGCCGCGCCAGATCCGGTCACAAGAGATCTCCCGTTTGGGTTGGCGGCGGTATCGTTTTCGGTCCCAAGCCCCGTGACTACAGCTACCAGCTTCCCAAAAAGATAAAGAGACTGGCAATTAAGTCTATTCTGAGTCTGAAGGCTGCGAACGATGAAAAGTTCAAGGTTGTCGAAGACTTTACCGTTGAATCGGGAAAGACTAAGGATCTGGTTAAGGTTCTGAAAAACCTGGTCTCCGATGAGAGAACTGTGCTTATCCTCAAGGATGATGACAGTATGATTAAAAGAGCCGGCGCCAATATCGCCAATGTTAACATTCTGTCTTACAACAGACTGAATGCCCATGACCTTTTCTACGGCAAGAATGTACTTGTTCTGGAGGGGGCGGCTCTCAAACTGAATGAGTTTTACACTAATTGAGGTTGAGTATGGAAGCTAGCCAGATAATAATTGCACCCGTATTGACGGAAAAGACAAACATCCTGAAAGAGGGCGACAAGAAAAAGTACGTATTCAAAGTTGCAAAGAAGGCCAATAAGGTAGAGATCATGAAAGCGATTTCTCAGCTCTACTCTGTTAAGCCCCTTTCCTGCAATATCGTAAATGTACGTGGTAAGAAAAGAGCTAATATGCCCGTTTCCGCCACGACATATAAAAGAGGTTACGGTCTGACCGCTTCTTGGAAGAAGGCCGTAGTAACCATGGCTCCCGGGGATAAAATTGATATCCTGGAAGGCGTGTAAGGTTAAAGGGAGATTGATAAAATGGGTATGAAGACATACAATCCCAGAACCCCGTCCCAGAGATACAGACAGGGCCTGGATTTTTCTGAAATAACCAAGACTTCCCCGGAAAAGAGTCTCTCCCGGGGGGCTACGAAAAATGCCGGTCGCGGTGCAGGCGGAAGAATCAGTGTTCGTCGGCGCGGTGGTGGACATAAGAGAAAGTTTCGGGAAATTGACTACAAGCGCGATAAATACGGTGTGCCCGGCAAGATTGCTGCTGTTGAGTACGATCCCAACAGAAGCGCTAACATCGCACTCGTTAACTATGTAGACGGCGAGAAGAGATACATAATTTGCCCCAAGGGCATTAAAGTTGGTGATCAGATCGTAAGCGGTAAGGATGCCCCCATTGAAGTGGGGAACTCCCTTCCCCTGGAAAATATTCCTGTCGGTCGTCTTGTTCATGCAATTGAGCTTCAGATCGGAAAAGGTGCACAGCTTGTCCGTGCGGCAGGCGGAAGCGCACTTATTGCTGCTAAAGAGGGCAACTACGTTACCCTTAAGCTTTCTTCCGGTGAAATGAGAATGGTTCATAAAAGATGTATCGCTACCATCGGCGAGGTTGGTAACGAAGATCACATGAACGTTAAGATCGGTAAGGCCGGACGGTCCCGCTGGATGGGTAAGAGACCCAAGGTTCGTGGTGTTGTTATGAACCCCGTAGATCACCCCCATGGTGGTGGTGAAGGTAAGACCTCCGGAGGACGTCATCCCGTTTCTCCCTGGGGTAAGCCGACCAGAGGTTACAAGACCAGAAAGAAGCATAAGAATTCTGACAAGTTCATCGTCAAGAGAAGAAAGTAATAGGAGTTTGCCATGTCCAGATCAGTAAAGAAGGGCCCCTTTGTGGCAAAGAGTTTATATAAGAAAGTTCTCGATCAGGGTGAAAATGCGAAGAAGGGGATGATTAAGACTTACTCCCGCTCTTCCACCATTATCCCTGAGATGGTTGGTATGACTATTTCCGTATACAACGGAAAAACCTGGGTTCCCGTGTACGTAACGGAAAACCTGGTCGGTCACAAACTGGGAGAATTTTCCCCTACCAGAACTTATCGCGGTCACGCCGGTTCTGATAAGAAAGCCAGGAGATAGGGTAGGTATATGGAAGCAAAGAAAGGTTATAGTGCAAAGGTAAAGAATTTACCCATGTCTCCTTTTAAGATCAGACCTATTGCGGATAACATCCGCAGAAAACCCTACGTGGAAGCAGTAGCCATTTTGGATGCTCTTCCAAACAAGGGTGCCAGGTTTCTTAAGAAGGTTGTGGAATCTGCTGCCGCTAACGCACTTTATCAGAATGACATGCTTGATGAAGAGATGCTCTTCATCAGCGAGTTGATGGTAGATGGCGGTCCGGTCGCCAAGAGAATGTGGCCCCGTTCCAGAGGACGGGCAGACCGTCTCTTAAAAAGAACCAGCCATATTTCCGTCGTGCTCGACGAAATTGGAAAGGCAGGAGAGTAGTTAATGGGACAGAAAGTTAATCCGTACGGTTTCAGATTAGGTGTAAACAAGACCTGGAAATCCAGATGGTACGTGGATCCCCGGGATTATGCAAAGACCCTTCATGAGGATCTTATGCTCCGGAAGCAGTTCCTTGACTATCCTGAAACAAAAGGTGCCGATATCGGTGATGTAGAGATCATCCGTCAGCCCCAGATGGTAACCCTGATTGTTCATACGGCCAGACCGGGCGTTATCATCGGTTCCAAGGGTGCGACAATTGAAAAGATCAGCGGAAGACTGCAGAAGCTGACCGATAAGAAAGTTCAGATTAAGATTAGAGAGATCAAGAAGCCTGAAGCCGATGCTCAGGTTATCGCTCTGAATATTGCCAAACAGCTGAAGGGAAGAGCCGCTTTCAGGCGCGTCCTTAAGATGGCTGTCCAGAATGCCATGAAGACCGGTGTTCAGGGAATCAAGATAAAGATTTCCGGAAGACTCGGCGGTGCCGAAATGGCCCGTAACATGGAGATGAAAGAGGGACGTATCCCCCTTCATACTCTTAGGGCTGACATTGATTATGGTTTTGCTGAATCCCATACCACGTTCGGTGTTATCGGTGTAAAGGTCTGGATTTTTCAGGGAGAGGTTTACGGTCAGGAAAAGAATGACGACGCTGGCCTCTTGGCAAAGAAACAGAGAGAGAAATCTCAGGCAAGGAGTTAGGCTATGCTGAGTCCCAAAAAGACTAAATTCAGAAAGCGTATGAGAGGGGTTATGAAGGGTAACGCCACCCGGGGCAATTCCATTGCTTTTGGTGAGTTTGCTCTGGTAGCGATGGATAGAGAGTGGATTACCGCTCGTCAGATAGAAGCTGCCCGTATTGCCATGACCCGTCATTGCAAGAGGGCCGGTAAGGTCTGGATTCGGATTTTCCCCGATGTGCCTTATACCAAGAAGCCCGCTGAAACCAGAATGGGTAAGGGTAAGGGTGCTCCTGAAAAGTGGGTTGCCGTTGTAAAACCGGGAACTGTAATGTTCGAACTGGCCGGTGTTGATCCCGCGATTGCACGCAGGGCCATGGAACTGGCAGGAAGCAAGCTTCCTATCAAGACCAAGTTTGTTACGAAGCATAGCGAGGCGTAGGACATGAAAGAAACTTTTAATGACCTTACCCTGGATGAATTGATCAGTAAGAAAGCGGAACTGACGAAAAGAATGCACGATATCCGTTTTGAGATGGTTCTGGGACATCTGGAAAATCCGATGGAGAAAAGAATCGTCCGCAAGAATATCGCCCGTTTGAATACTCTGATTAATGAAGTTAACTCGGGTAAGAGAAAGGCATAAGGGTTGAGGTAGAATATATGAGTGATAAGAAAGCAAATAAGAAAAGTTTTACCGGCCTTGTCGTCAGCAATAAAATGGATAAGACCATCGTGGTTCAGATTTCCACTAAAAAACTTGATCCCCTGTACAAAAAGTACGTGACCAAGTCAGTGAAATACAAGGCTCACGATGAGAAGAACGAGGCAAATGAGGGTGACACGGTCAACATTATTGAGTGTCGGCCCGTCAGTAAAGAGAAGACCTGGATGCTCCAGGAAATCGTCGAAAGAGCAAAATAGGGACTGGAGGAAGATATGATTCAGGATAATACATACTTGAACGTTGCCGATAACTCCGGTGCTAAAAAAGTTCAGTGTATCAAGGTTCTCGGCGGAAGCCACAGAAGATTCGCCTATGTGGGCGATATCATCGTGGTCACCGTAAAAGACGCTCTTCCCAACGCCCCCATCAAAAAGGGTGATGTGAAGAAGGCCGTTATCGTTCGTACCCATAAGGAGTACAGACGTCCCGACGGTACCTATATTCGGTTCGACGATAATGCTTGCGTCATTATTGATGCTAATCAGTCTCCCGTTGGTAAGCGTATCTTCGGGCCCGTCGCCAGAGAGCTTCGTGATTCGGGTTACATGAAAATTGTATCCCTGGCACCGGAAGTGCTTTAGGAGATTGCCATGACTGATGTGAAGGTTAAACTGAAAAAAGGTGACAATGTACGTATCATTGCCGGAAAAGACAAGGGCAAGGAAGGACGTATATTAAAGATCAACAGAAAAGAGGGAAGAGTCATCGTTGAGGGTCTGAACATGGTTAAGAAGACCATGAAAGCCCAGCGGGAAGGTGAGAAGGGCAGCATTGCCGAGATCGAAGCCCCCCTGCAGATTTCCAACGTAATGATTCTTTGCAAGAAATGCGGACCTACCCGTATCGGTTTTGATATGTCCAAGGACAGCAAAATCCGGGTTTGTAAGAAGTGCGGGGAAAAACTGTAATGGCTAAGAATTATATACCCAGGCTTAAGAAGCTTTATAAAGATCAACTCGCTGGCGAGATGAACAGCGAATTCAAATATAAGTCTACCATGCAGATTCCCAAACTGGAAAAAATCGTTGTCAGCATGGGCGTCGGCGAAGCTGTAGCTAACAAGAAACTTCTTGATGCGGCAGTGGAAGAGCTGGGAATCATAACGGGTCAGAGACCCATTAAGACGAAAGCCAGGAAGTCCATCGCAACCTTTAAGATTCGCGAAGGCCAGGAAATCGGAACCAAAGTGACTCTGAGAGGAGACATGATGTACGAATTCCTTGATCGTCTGGTTAACATTTCTCTTCCCCGTGTAAAGGACTTCAGAGGAGTTAACCCCAAGGCTTTCGACGGTCGTGGAAATTACTCTCTGGGAATTGAGGAACAGATCATTTTTCCTGAGATTGACTACGACAAGATCGAAAGAATTTCCGGTCTTAATGTAGCCATTGTAACTTCGGCAAAAAGTGACGATGAGGCGCGCACACTTCTCAAGAAGTTCGGCATGCCTTTCAGCAAATAGGGAGTTTGTAGATGGCAAAGAAATCCATGATAATTAAGGCGCAGAGAAAGCCTAAATATAGCACCAGAGTAGTTAGACGCTGTAAATTATGCGGCAGACCTCGCGGATATATGAGAAAGTTCGATATGTGCAGGATCTGTTTTAGAAAATTGGCTAATGACGGGATGATTCCCGGTGTAACTAAATCCAGCTGGTAGGAGTGTGAAATGAGTGTTTCCGATCCCGTAGCAGACATGCTTACAAAAATCAGGAATGCCAGTAGAGCCAAATTGGAAAAGGCAGATATCATGCCTTCCAAACTCAAGCTGGAAGTAATCAAGATCCTGAAGAACGAAGGGTACATCAAGAATTTTAAGAAGATTACAGATAAGGATTCGGGTAAGAGCTTTATCCGTGTCATCATGAAGTACGATGAGGCGTCCAACCCCATTATTCATGGCATCAAATCTGTATCAACCCCCGGTCGGCGGGTTTATACCGGATACAAGAAAATCCCCCGGGTTTTTAACGGTTACGGTACGGTTATCGTATCGACTTCTATCGGCGTAACAACCGGTAAGAAGGCTGTTCAGAACAAAGTCGGCGGCGAAATTCTCTGTACTGTTTGGTAAGGGGGAGAATGGAATGTCACGTATAGGCAATAAACCGGTAGGTATCCCCTCCGGTGTAAGTATTTCGGTTAAGGATAATATTCTGACTGTTAAGGGTGCCAAGGGCGAGCTGCAGCAGCAGTTTCATTCTGAAGTATCCTTTGATATCCAGGAGAAAGAAGTTGTAGTTTCCCGTGTGGATGATTCCAAAAAGGCAAAATCCATGCACGGGCTGTACAGGAAGCTTCTTGATAACATGGTTACCGGTGTATCTGCCGGTTTTCAGAAGTCCCTCGTCATCAACGGCGTCGGTTACAGAGCAGAGATGGTAGGTAAAAACCTCCTTCTCAGCCTTGGTTATTCTACTCAAATAGAGTATGTTATACCGGAAGGTGCCGCTGTGGCTATCGAGGGAAACAATAAAGTGGTTGTTTCCAGTATCGATAAGGCTATTGTGGGACAGGTTGCTTCTGAAATCCGGAGTCTCAGACCCCCCGAACCTTACAAGGGCAAGGGAATCAAGTATGAAGACGAGAACATCAGACGGAAAGTCGGTAAATCCGGTAAGAAGTAGGTAGTTGTATTATGGATAAGATTAAAGAAAAAAACATAAAGCGGCTTCAGAGAAAGAGACATGTTCGGAAAAGGATCTCCGGTACTGCCGAGAGACCCCGGATGAGTGTTTTCAAGAGCAACAAGAATCTCAGCGTACAGATCATCGATGATGTTGCCGGCAGAACCCTCGTTTCCGTTTCTTCCCTCGAAAAAGATATTACCGACGTAAAGCCGAATATCGCCGGCGGTGAAAAGATCGGTCAGATTATCGGTGAGCGGTTAAAGGAAGCTAAGATCAATACGGTTGTTTTCGACCGTAACGGTTACCTTTACCACGGTGTCGTAAAGGCCATCGCCGATGGTGCCAGAAAAGCCGGAATTGAGTTTTAAGAGGACAGGAAATGGCATATAAAGAAAGAAACGAAGAAAAAGAGTTTGTAGAAAAGCTGATCCGCCTAAATAGAGTTTCCAAAGCTATTAAGGGTGGTCGGAAAATGTCATTCTCCGCACTTATGGTCGTTGGCGACGGTAAGGGTCGTGTCGGTTACGGTTTCGGAAAGGCTAATGATGTTACCGAGGCAATTCGCAAGAGTGTGGAAAAGGCTAAGAGCAACATGATTACCGTTCCCTTGAAGAACACCACTATTCCCCATGAAATCCTGGGTAACTATAAGAGTGCTTCCGTTCTTCTCAAGCCTGCCGCACCCGGTACCGGTATTATCGCCGGTGGTCCCGTGCGTGCCGTTATGGAAGCCGTAGGCATCCATGACGTTCTTTCCAAATCCCTGGGGTCCAAGAATTCAATGAACATCGTAAAGGGTGTTTTTAATGGACTGGACAACCTTTTTAGCGCTAAGAAGGTCGCCGAGGGTAGAGGTAAGAATCTCGAGGAATTCTGGGGTTAATTATGGCAAAGAAGAAGATTGAAAGGATTCGCGTAAAGCTGGTTCGGAGTGTAATCGGCCATAAACCTAACCAGAGAGCGACCGCTAAGGCTCTGGGGCTGGGTAAGACCAACTCTGTTGTAGAGAAAGATGCTACTCCCGAAATACTGGGTATGGTCAATACCATTTCCCATCTTGTTGAGGTTGAGGAGATCAAGTAATGAGTGATAACAATCTGAAAGCTCCCGCAGGAGCCAATAGAAATAAGAAAAAGGTTGGACGCGGTCACTCTTCCGGTTCGGGTAAAACCTCCGGTAAGGGTCACAAGGGTCAGAAAGCCCGTTCCGGAGGTGGCGTATCTCTGGGCTTCGAGGGTGGACAGATGCCTTTGTTCAGACGTGTTGCCGCCAGGGGATTTTCCAACTATCCCTTTAAGAGCGTCGCTGTTCCTGTAAATCTTAATTTATTGGATAAGTTCTTCGAAGACGGAGAAAAGGTCAACCTCGAGACTCTCGTAGCCAAGGGTTTGATCAAGAAAAGCGAAACTAATGTAAAGATTCTTGGTAATGGAGACATTAAAAAGAAGCTTGAAGTAGAATTAACTAATGTATCCGTTGCGGCGAAAGAGAAAATCGTCAAAGCCGGCGGATCTGTTGCAGAAAATAAATAATCGGGATAGGTTTTTGTATGGCTGATAATGCTCTTGCTAGGATTTTTAGAGTTAAGGAACTGAGAAAACGGATACTGTTCACCCTGGGGATGCTCCTGGTGTTTAGAATCGGTGCGATTCTGCCCATTCCCGGTATTGATGTTCAGGCTCTTAATTCTTATTTTCTTTCTCAGACCGGACAGAGCGGTGGACTCGGGTTAACCGATTATCTAGATTTCTTTGCCGGTGGTGCTTTTAAGAATTTTTCTGTATTTATGCTTGGTATCATGCCATATATTTCTATGTCTATTATCATGCAGCTTCTCCTCCTCGTCTTTCCTGCTTTGAAAAGAGTTTCAGAAGGAGATGGAGGAAGGAAAAAGATTCAGAAATATATTAGATACGGTACGGTTTTAGTCTGTCTGATTCAGTCTTTTACGGTAACCCAGTATGCCAGAACTATCCCTGACATTATCAATCCGGGCCTGCTGGGCTGGAAGTTTAATGCCATTGCTATTCTAACGGTAACTGTGGGAACCCTTTTCCTTATGTGGATCGGAGAGCAGATTAACGAGAAGGGTGTGGGAAATGGTATTTCCCTGCTTATCTTTACCGGTATTGTAGCCAGAATGCCCGGCGCTGTAACACAGTTGGCCAATGAGATCGGACTGGGAAACATCAACCCCGTATTTGTTATTTTTGCTTTTATGATGTTTGTCGGTGTGGTTATCATGGTTATCTATGAACAGCAGGGTCAGCGGAAGATTCCCGTACACTATGCCAAACGCATAGTGGGAAGAAAGGTTTACGGCGCTCAGAATGCCTACATCCCTTTGAAGATCAATCCCTCCGGCGTTATTCCGGTAATCTTTGCTTCTTCTATCCTGACGCTGCCTCTTACCGTGGCATCCATGCTTGGTCCCTCCCACTCCGGTTGGGCTAGTTTTGCAAGTTTTCTCCGACCTCGCGGTCCGGCGTATCTTATTATATATACTCTGCTGATTATTTTCTTTGCCTATTTCTATACCCAGGTTTCCCTGAACCCTATAGAGATTGCCAGACAGATCAGAGAGAATGGTGGTTCTATTCCCGGAATCCGTTCCGAGAATATGGAAGCGTATTTGACCAAAGTTCTGAACCGGATTGTATTACCCGGTTCGCTCTTCCTTGCACTCATCGCGCTTATTCCTTCGCTTGTGGTGTTGATTTTCAATTTTCCCACATCGATTTCCTACCTGATGGGCGGTACGTCACTGCTGATCTTGGTGGGAGTGGATCTGGACACTATGTCTCAGATAGAAGGACATTTGAAAATGCATCATCATGATGGGCTGGTCAAGGGTGGAAAACTCAAATCCAGGAATCTGTGATAAGGAGTAAAAGAGGTATACTATGAAGGTTAGAGCAAGTGTAAAACCCATTTGTGACAAATGTAAAGTTATCAGAAGGAACGGCGTTCTTAGAATCGTCTGTACAAATCCCAAACATAAACAAAGACAGAAGTAGGAGGGGATAAGTGGCTCGTATTGCTGGTATTGACCTGCCTAATAAACATGCAGAAATCGCGTTGACATATATTTTCGGAATTGGTAGAACTTCCGCAAAAGAGATATGTGTAAAGACCGGTGTTGATCCCGAAAAGAGGATGAATGACCTCAGCGCTGAAGAAGTTAATGAATTAAGAAAGGTCATTGAAAATGAGTACAAGGTAGAAGGTCGTCTGAGATCCGAAACTGCCCTGAATATCAAACGGTTGATGGATATCGGCTGTTATCGCGGTCTGAGACATAGAAGAGGCTTGCCCGTTAACGGTCAGAGAACCAAAACGAATGCCCGTACTCGCAAGGGTAAGGCCAAGACCGTAGCTAAAAAGAAGAAGTAGTGAGCGGAGGAAATAGAATTGGCTAAAACAAAGAAAAGAAAAGAGAAAAAGACAGTATTTGAAGGTAATGTCTATATTCAGGCTACCTTCAACAATACTATCGTAACCGTTACCGATCTCAAGGGAAATACCATTTCCTGGAGCAGTGCCGGTTCTCTCGGTTTCAAGGGTGCTAAGAAATCTACTCCCTATGCTGCTCAGACAACAGCCGAGACCGCAACAAGCAGAGCAAGAGATTACGGTCTTAAAGAGGTTAACGTATTCGTAAAAGGCCCCGGAATGGGCCGCGAGTCTGCTATTCGCTCCCTGGGAGCCATGGGCCTGCAGGTAAAGAGCATTAAGGATATTACTCCCATTCCCCACAATGGTTGTCGTCCTAAGAAGAGTAGAAGAGTTTAATCCAGGTTAAAGGAGTTACAATGGCACGAAAAAATCTCCTCAAGGGTTTCAAAAGACCCAAGGGAATTACCTTCGAACATAAGGAAGAAGATACTTCATACGGTAAGTTCACAGCTTATCCTTTTGAGAGAGGGTATGGTAATACAGTAGGTAATACCTTAAGGCGTGTTCTCCTTTCTTCTATTCAGGGATATGCTATTTCTGCGATTCGTGTAACCGCCTATGCGGAAGACGGATCATCCCATGTGGTTTCCAATGAGTTTGAACCCATTCCTCACTGTGTCGAGGATACTCCCGAGATTATCGCTAATCTCAAGGCTCTGAAGTTGAATCTTCCCGAGGACGTGGAAGAGATGACTATCAATATCGAGTGCAAGGGACAGAAAGAGGTAACCGGTGCGGATTTTGAGAAAAATGGCGTAGAGGTTGTCAATGGAGACCATCATATTTGTACCCTCATGGAGGGGGCAAATATTGATATGGAAGTTCAGATCGATCTCGGCCGGGGTTATGTTCCCGCAGAGCTTCATGAGAAGTATATAGAAACTATCGGGACTATTCCCGTGGATTCCATATATTCTCCCATCACGAAAGTGAAGTACACCGTTGAGAATACAAGGGTGGGGCAGAGATCCGATTACGACAAGCTGATTCTGGAAGTCTGGACCGACGGATCTATCTCCCCGGAGAATGCTCTGGCTGAAGCTTCAAAGATTGCCAAGGATCACTTCACCGTTTTCATCAACTTTGATGAGGACAGTGTTATCGGTGACGAGGAAGTCGACGAGGAAGAGGAAAAGATACGACAGCTTCTGGACACTCCCGTAGAAGAACTTGAACTTTCCGTAAGATCAAGCAATTGTCTTAAAAATGCCAACATAAGGACAATTGGTGACCTGACCAGAAAAACGGAAGATGAAATTGCCAAGACCAGAAATTTCGGAAAGAAATCACTGACCGAAATCAAAGAACGGTTAAAGGAATGGAACCTGAGTTTAGGAATGGTCGATTATAGCGTTCTGAAGAACTCTATAAAATTGGAAAAGAAGAAGGAAGAGTAAGATGCATAATAGAATTGGATTTAACCGTTTGGGCCGGAAATCAAGTCATAGAAAAGCTCTTGAAAGGAACATGGTTACTTCTCTTCTTAAGTATGAGAGAGTAAAAACCACTAAGGCAAAGGCTCGTGAAATCCGCAGAACCGCCGAGAAGATGATTACCCGGGCAAAAGTTGACTCTGTTCACAACAGAAGAATTGTTGCCAAAACGGTACAGGAAAAGGATGTTCTGAACAAACTGTTCGTAGAGATCGCTCCTAAATTCAAGGAGAGACCCGGCGGATACACCAGAATCCTTAAAATCGGCGCCAGAAAGGGTGACGCAGCCGATATGGTTATTCTCGAGTTAGTCGAAGAAGAACTGAAGGCTGCTCCTAAAAAGGCTAAGAAGAAAGCCGCCCCCAAAAAGGCTGCTCCTAAAGCAGAGGAAAAGGTAGAAGAGAAGGCTGCAGAAGAAGCCCCTGTCGCTGAAGCTCCCGCTGCTGAAGAAGCCGCCTCAACCGCAGAAGCTCCTGCAGAAGAGAAAACTGAAGAGTAGGGGAACACCCTTTACTGCGATACCGGATTAATAGTTAAGTTGAAATAACTAATTCTAAAATCCGGTGGACAATATGTCGATACTGAATAGGAAGGACTTTAGTTCTTCCTATTTTTTTTGTTTCCACAGGAGAGGCATGCGAATTTCAGTAAAGATCTCAGTCAGTTTTTTTCTCACTTTACTGATCTCTTCGGCCGTATTCTTTCTTTCCGGAGCGGGTATTTTTAAAGGGGTGGAGCTCCGGCTCTACCGGCAGTCGGTTATCAACAGAAAAATTGGACTGTTACAATACTCCGATGACCTTTTACAGGAATATCAGCGAAACCTGATTGAGAAGTCTTCCCTTTTCATACAATCGGGCTCCTTCGGTAACGTCTACGGTGTGGACCAGTCCGATTCGGACATAGTAGAGCGGGATAAACTGATTCAAAAACTGCGCCGGGAACTTCCCGGTTTTCAGTTGCTTCAGATTATCGACAGCGATAAGCAAAGGCTCCATTACAGTTCCTATGACAGGGATGTGCAGTTACGAAATAATCAGAAACTGGTCTATAAGAACTGGGGCATACTGGACTCCTATCTTCCCGATATTGTCCTATATGATACGGAGGAATCCGCCAAAATACCTTTTTATCTGTATTGGGATGAAGAAAGAAATGTTTTTATCTTTTCTCTGCCTGCCTATGATAATTACGGACTCTTTCGGGGAACTGCCCTGTTTACATTCACCCTGGAGGGGATAAAGCAGGATTTCATATCTTCCGGTATTATCTCCGATCCCAGCATGATCAGGATTGTCGGAAGAAACGGATTGGTGCTGGGGCTTCCGGAGGAGTTATTCGACGGGACTAGAGGCGCTATCCTGGAAAACTGGAATAAGGATATTAAGGATCTGATCATCCCTCTCATGGAGGATGAAGCTCAGAGCCGGTTCAGTTTGCTCTCCTACTCGGGGATGGAACAGTGGGGCCTGGTCGTCAGGGATTCTGATTTTACCTTGCCCGATATCCTGCAGCTGCTTTTCTATGTTGTCTTCTTCATAACACTCTTCCTTCTCTTCCTTCTGGTTCTGAGTTTCCGGCAGGACCGGATTGTCGCACTTAACGAGCGGCTTAAGAAATTTCAGTTGAATTTTCTTAAGAGCTGGCTTGAGAACAGAGAAAAAATCGAATGGGAAGCTTGGGACAGGGAGCTTCAATCCCGTAAGAGTGAGTATTACAGGGAATTCAAGAATTCCCTGAAATTACGGGGAGAAAACAGCGAGATAGATTCCCTGTTGGAAAAGAACTGGAATGAGATTATTGAAATCCTGGCCATTTACCATAATAAACAAAATGAGGATAGAAGGAATTCCGGAATAAATCCGGAGGAGTTGGAAAAACTCATTAAAAAAGCTCTTGAATCCATTCAGTTTACTCAGGCACCGGTAGCCCCTGCTCCCCGGGCAAAAGCAAAAGCGACGCCCCCCCCCCCTGCTTCGGACAATCCCTTCGCCGGTATGAAACCTGTTGAGGTGAAGACTGAAGACAGTATGGACGAAGTGGAAGAGCTCGACGAAGTGGAAGAGCTCGACGAAGTGGAAGAGCTCGACGAAATGGAAGAACTCGACGAAGTGGAAGAACTCGACGAAGTGGAAGAACTCGACGAAGTGGAAGAACTCGACGAAGTGGAAGAGCTCGACGAAGTGGAAGAGCTCGACGAAGTGGAGGAGCTCGACGAAGTGGAAGAGTTAGAGGTATACGGGGAGCTGACTCCCGAGGATATTCCTCTGAAATCTGATATAATGGATGAGTTGCCCCTTGCTGAAGCGGCGGAGGAAGTTGAGATACTGGAGAGCGGTACTGATTTGTCCAGAGGTAAAAAGGTAGCGTGGGAAGGAAGTGATGGTATGGCTCATAAAGAATTAGACGGTGATCTTGTACCCCTTGAAGATGAATTGGATGAGATGGATGAGCTGGAGGAATTGGAAGAACTGGTTGATGAAGAGGAAGCGGTTCAATTCCTTCTAAGTATGGAAGAGCTTATGCGGGAAGGTGAGAAATCACACTCTTCAGATATTTCGGGGGAGCCGGGGGCCAGGGAAAATGTCACCCGGGAATTCGGTATGGATTCCCTCATTACGGTCAAATCGGAAGGTCTTTTTCCCGATGTCAGCTTCGAAGAGGATGGATTTCTGTTCACCGATACGGGAATCTCCCAACTGCCTCCTACGGCCAATGGTTTTGACTTTGATGCCATAAGAAAGGGCTATGTGGAAAATGAGAAAGGGGCCTACCGCGCCCTCCTGGACTATTCCCGTCATGTGGATGCCCAGTGTGCCGTTATAATCGCTCCCGATGATAAGGGATACCGATCTCTCCTGTCTATTGGAATGAACCGCAATCCAGATGATTCTCTCTTTGATCTGGATTCAGAGATTAGCAGTGAGTACCTTATGAAGAGAAGGATCATTGGTATCGACGGGGCGAAAAAGAGTCCCCTCCTTGGTGAAAAATGGGACTGGATTGCCTTCAAATATGTCAATTCCCTGCTGTTCATGCCCCTCATTTACCGGGGAAAAGATGCCTACCTCATGCTGGGGTTCAAAGAAAAAAGCTCTAATCCGGTAGACTTTTTCTCCCTTCAGAAACTCTAGGCGCCTCCTGTGCAATTCCCTTCATAGTAAAAAAAACCTTTCTTGACAAAGGTAGATTTACCTATATAATAGTTGTAATATCGTTTATTAGGGGGAATTTATGTCGCCTGCATTAGTGACTACGATCCTTTCCCTCACCGGTGTTGCATTAGGTTGGCTAATTAGATGGATATATTCCCGTTATCAATTGTCTTCTTCGGAGCAGAGAGCTGCCAGATTAAGACAGGACGCGGTGACGGAAGCGGAAAGGGAGAAGAAAAGCCTTCTTCTGGAAGCTCAAGACCAGATAATGAGAGAGCGTCGCCAGTTTGACAAGGAACTGAGGGACAGACGCACCGATCTTCAGCGGTTTGAGAAAAGGGTACAGCAGAAAGAGGACAATCTTGAGCAGAAGTCTCAGGACCTCGAAAAAGCCCAGAAACGTATTTCTGAAAGCGAAAAAGAGTTAGAACAGAATCATCAGGACCTGAAGGATCAGGAACTAAAGCTCAGAACCGAACTGGAAAGAATTTCCGGTTTGACTCAGGAAGAGGCAAAGAAGCTTATCATTGCCAATCTTGAGAACGATGCCAAGCATGACGCCCAGGCTCTGATCAATAAGATCGAAGCGGAAGCCCAGCTGACAGCGGACAAAAAAGCCCGTGATGTTCTTATTACGACGATTCAGAGACTGGCAACGGACATCAGTTCGGAGATTACCGTGACTTCGGTTAGTCTGCCGAATGATGAGATGAAGGGAAGAATTATCGGCCGGGAAGGCCGGAATATCAGAACTCTGGAAACTTTGACCGGTGTGGATATCATTATCGATGATACGCCGGAAGCGGTGGTTATCTCCTGTTTTGATCCGATCAGAAAGGTTATTGCCAAGATCGCCCTGGAAAGGCTTGTTTCAGACGGACGGATTCACCCGGCCCGTATCGAAGAAGTGGTTCAGCGCGTGGCCAAAGAGATCGGTCAGACGATTTTCGAGGAGGGGGAGAAGGTCCTTTTCGATCTGGGGATACACGATGTGAAGCCCGACGGCGTACAGGCTCTCGGACGGCTTCATTTCAGAACCAGCTACGGACAGAATGTGCTTACCCACTCCAAGGAAGTAGCTGTTATGGCCGGAATGATCGCCGCCGAAATCGGTGCGGACGTGGTGACGGCTAAAAGAGCGGCCCTGCTCCATGATATCGGAAAGGGTCTGGAAACGGATGGGGAAGGCAATCACGCCGAAGTGGGTGCGGAACTGTGCCGACGGATGGGAGAGTCTCCCGCTGTTGTCAACGGTGTCGGTTCCCATCATAACGATATCCGTCCCGAAAGCGTGGAAGCGGTTATCGTTCAGATCGCCGATGCTATTTCCGCCGCCCGCCCCGGTGCCCGCCGTGAGACAATGGACAACTACATCAAGCGCCTGGAGAATCTGGAGAAGATCGCCATGAGCTTTAACGGAGTTGAGAAGGTGTTTGCCGTACAGGCCGGACGTGAACTGCGCATCATGGTGGATCACGAAAGAGTCAACGACGGTAAGGCGAAAGAGCTGGCTAAGGATATTGCCAAGAAAATCGAAGATGAGCTGAAGTACCCCGGAAAGATTCGGGTTACCATCATTAGAGAAACCCGGGTAGTGGAATACGCCCGGTAAATAGGATTTTCCTATGAATGAAATAAGAGTTCTGATTCTCGGAGATGTCGTGGGACAGCCGGGATGCAGGGCTCTTTTTTTCAGTCTTGACCGGCTGAAGAAAGAGTACCGCCCCGATCATGTTATCGTCAACGGGGAGAATGCCGCCGACGGCTTCGGGATTTTGCCAGAGCAGGTGGATCAGTTTTTTTCCCGGGGGATCGATATCATTTCATCGGGGAATCATATCTGGCAGAAGCGGGAGATCCTGCCTTACCTGGACAGCCAGGACCGGCTTCTGAGGCCGGTAAATTACCCCTCCGAAACACCGGGACACGGCTGGTGCCTGGCCGGAGAGGGGGATAAACGCATCGCCATGGTGAACATTCAGGGCCGCACCCGCATGGGAAGTTCGCTGGATTCTCCCTTCAAGGTGATGAAGAAGATACTCCCGGCTATTAAGAAGGATACCAACCGGATAATTGTGGATTTCCACGCGGAGGACCCGGCGGAGAAAGAAGCCTTGGCAGCCTATCTGGACGGGGAGGTTTCCGCCGTTGTGGGAACCCATACCCATGTGCAGACCGCCGATGAGCGTATCTGGGAGAAGGGGACCGGCTATATTACCGATATCGGGTACATCGGCGTGAAGAACAGCGTCATTGGTACCGATCCGGACTTGTCCGTGCGCCGGGCCCAGACGCAGATGCCCTTGAAGAGCGAGATTATCGAAGGGGATACGGTTCTGCACGGGGTTCTTTTGGTTCTTGACGGCGAATCGGGCCGTACCACCGGAATCGAGCGGATAAGGATCTGAGCCTTTGAAAAAGCCCCTTCTGCGTCTTCTGATAGAGCGGTTTCCCCACAAAAGCGAAAAGGAACTCTATGCCCATATTCTCTGCGGGGATGTATACTGCAATGAGGAGAAGGTCCGGGATAATAGAAGAAAGGTGGATTCCCGGGCGGACCTGCAGATCAGAACGAAGAAGTACGTCTCCCGGGGGGGATACAAGCTCGAGGGCGCCCTTGAGAGATGGGGCATCGATTGCGGGAAGAAGATCTTCCTCGATGCGGGAGCGTCCACGGGGGGATTCACCGACTGTCTGCTGCAGAACGGGGCCAGCCTTGTCTATGCGGTGGACGTGGGCTTTAATCAGCTGGATTACTCCCTGAGACAAGACAGCCGGGTCGTGGTGAGGGAGCGGTGCAATATCATGGAGCTGGAGGAGCTTGAGCCGGCCCCCCATATGGGTGTGGCCGATCTCTCCTTTCGCTCCATAGCCGGGGCCGCCTCTCGGATAATCGACCTGACCACCATGAGAAGGCTCATCGCCCTGATAAAGCCTCAGTTCGAGATAAGCGGAACCGATGATTTCAACGGGGTGGTGGATGATCCGGAGCAAGTCCGTTCGGTTCTGGCCGATGTGGCCCGCACCCTGGAGGGGGAAAGCCTGAAGATCTTCAAGCTGATTCCCTCTTCGATTAAGGGGAAGAAGGGGGGGAATCAGGAATTCCTGGCTCTCATAATGCCCCGGGAAGGCTCCCTGACCGAAGAGGCGCCCCCCGTAGATGAATTGATTGAACAGGCCATGGCAGAAGCCCGGTTCTAAAAGCTCTCCCTGGTCAGAACCTCTCCGATGCTGACCCCTTCCGCCGAAAGAAAATCCTCCGATACCCCGTTTATGGTCAGCTGCACTCCCTTGACGGATGAGAATTCCGTGGCCGAATAGACGAGCTGCTTCAGCTGGGCCTGGTAACCTTCAAAACCCAGATGGTTGTAGCGGAAAGCGTCGTTCACATCAATATGGGCAATGCCCTCCTTAAGGGTGACCCTGTTAATGAGGGTGCCCTCCGGAATCAGGGTAAAGTAGCCCTTCATCAGGTCCTCCTGGGAGGGACCCGTGAGAAGTGAATCCAGGGTAGCGGCCAGGAGCCCTTCCTCATAGGTAATGGTGCGCATAATACTCTTGAGCAGGATCTGCCCCTCGTCGTTGATTTTCAGGAAAAAGAGCCGGGCCTGATACTCCTTCTGCGGCGGGGGTTCCGGTTCAGCCGGGGCCGGTTCTTCCCGGGGAAGGGACTCTTCGTTCAGAAGGGGCGAAGGCTGCTCCTGCGTCACGGGAACCGCCGCTTTCTGGGCCTGAAGGGTTTCCTCTGACTCGATGCGGGAGATCACGGGGGTCTGGGAGGAGTGTCCCGCCGGTCCCGGGGAGAGACGTCCTTCCAGGGTCAATTTTCCCACGATCAGAACCAGGGATAGAAGAATGAAAAAGAGGGAAAGGAGACCCAGGTTTCTGCCCGGTTTCTTCTCTTTGCCCGTACACTTATCATCCCGGGGAGGGTATTTCTTCTTGAGGGACGGATCGAACGTTTTCTTCGCCATTGAGAGAATGATAGCTCCTTTTTTCTTATTTGACAATGGTATGTCCTTGGTCTATTATAAAGGTGGTGAAGACATTAAAGGGAATACCCGCATCCCCGGGAATTGCTATTGGCAAAGTCCTCTTATACAATGAATCACCGACCGCTATTCCCCGTTTCCATCTATCCGAAGAGGATGTGAAAAGCGAAGTCGAACGGCTCAAGCAGGCTGTCGAACGGGCGGCCGGGGATATTCAGCTCATCAAGGAATCCCTCGATAAGGATGCGAAGGATCAGCATGCCCTTCTCGAAGCCCATACACTCATGCTGTACGATCCCTGTTTTAATGAGATGGCCCACGAGAGAATCGGCAAGGAGCTGAAGAACGTGGAATGGGTTCTTCAGGAAACGGTGAACTCCCTTGTGGAACAGCTTGAGGCGACCCAGGATTCCTATCTCAAGGAAAGGTCTTCGGATATTCTCGACTCATCCCGCCGCATTATCGATCATCTTCTTAACCGAAAACGCATCTCCCTGGGCAAGGTGGAGGAGGAAGTGGTTCTGGTGACCCACAATATTCTGGCCACGGAGATGCTCCAGCTGGATCGGCGCAAAATCAGAGCGGTGATCATGGATGTGGGGGGCAAAACGTCCCATACGGCCATTCTGGCCCGTTCTTTCGGCATTCCCGCTATCGTGGGGCTTAAAAATGTTACTGAGCAGGTGGTCACCGGTAAGACGATTGCCGTGGACGGGGGCGAGGGAATCGTCATCGTCGATCCGGACGATGATACTCTCGAGAACTACCGCCATAAAAGAACCCTCTTTGAGAAGAAAGAGTCCCAGCTCTACAATATCACCGATCTTCCCGCGGAGACCACCGACGGCAAGCTCATACGGCTCAAGGCCAATATCGAATTCCCCGCCGAGACCGATCAGGTTCTGAATATCAACGCCGAAGGCGTCGGCCTTTTCCGCAGTGAATTCCTCTTCATGAACCATAACGAGACCGCCGATGAGGAGTCACAGTACAGTAGTTACCGGGAGGTCCTGGAGACAATGGGGGACCGGCCCGTCACGATAAGGACCCTGGACGTGGGCGGGGACAAACTCATTTCGGAAATAGAGTCCCAGCATGAGGCAAATCCCCTTCTGGGCTGGCGGGCCATCCGCTTCTGCCTGGAGAAAACCCAGATCTTCCGGACTCAGATACGGGCCCTTCTGAGAGCTTCCCAGCACGGCCGGCTGCAGATCATGTTCCCCATGATCTCCGGTATCGAGGAGTTCGAGGAAGCCCTCGCCCTGGTCGACGAGGTCAGGGAGGAGCTGCTTGGCGAAGGGGTTCCCGTTAAGGGCGACATTCCCATCGGCCTGATGATCGAAGTACCCTCCGCCGCCATGACTTCCGATATTCTTTCGGAGAAGGCGGACTTCCTTTCCATAGGAACGAACGACCTGATTCAATACTCCATCGCCATCGACAGGGGCAACGAAAAGGTCGCCCACATGTATCAGCCTCTCCATCCCGGCTTGATACGCATGGTCCATATGATAGTGCAGAATGCCCACCGCCACGGAATTCCCGTAAGTCTTTGCGGGGAAATGGGGGGAGAGCCCCTTTATACTCCGATTCTGCTGGGTCTGGGACTGGACGAAATCAGTATGAGCGCTTATAGTTTGCCGGAGATTAAAAAGATAATCCGTTCCGTTTCCATTGCGGAGACGGAGGAACTGCTGGGTGCCATTCTGGAAATGCGCTCCTATAGGGAGATCAACGACTATACCCGGCTTTGGATGGAGAAAAGATTTGGAAATTCAGGACAATAGAACCCTTCCCGTCGTGGCCGTCGTAGGCCGCCCGAATGTCGGGAAATCCACCCTATTCAACCGCCTCTACGGCAAAAGGCGGTCCATTACGGACCCCACCCCCGGCGTTACCCGGGATGCCATCGAAGAGGCGTGTACCGTGGCGGGCAAGGACATCCTTCTCGTGGATACGGGGGGATACAAGCTGGAGCACGACGACCGTTTCGACGGACTCGTGGCGGAACGGAGCGTGATGCAGCTGGAACGGGCCGCGCTGATACTTCTGGTGCTCGAAGCGGGGGAGATGACCCCCGAGGACGAGGCCATGGTGAAGATGGTGCGCTCCCATTCGGAACGGCTCATCGTGGTGGTGAACAAGGTGGACACCCCGGAGAAGGAGTCCCTGGTCTGGGAGCACTACTCCCTGGGATTCGAGCATGTGATCGGCGTCTCCGCCGCCCATAACCGGAATGTCTCCGAGCTTAAGGAGACAATGGTCAAGCGGCTCAACGAACTGGCAAAGGAAGGGAAGGAGAGGACCGAGATTATCCCCGATCTGACCATCGCCATTCTGGGTAAGCCCAACGCGGGCAAATCCACCCTGCTGAACCGGCTTCTCAAGGACGAGCGGGCCCTGGTTTCTCCCATTGCGGGAACGACCCGGGACATCATAGACGGATTCTTCCGCTACAAGGGCAAGAGCGTCCGCCTGATCGACACGGCGGGAATCCGGCGCAAGAAGATGGTCAAGGAGAACGTGGAGTACTACTCGGTGAACCGGGCCCTCAAGACGATCGAAGAAGCGGATGTGGTCATCCTGCTCATGGACTCCCTGGAGGGGCTGACCGAGCAGGACAAGAAGATAACCGCCCAGATCGTGAAGAAGGGTACCGCCGTGGTTATGGCTCTGAACAAGATCGACGAGCTCAAGAATGACGCCAAGGCCATCGAGGAGCTGGAAGACCGGGTGCGTTTTCTCTTTCCCGTGCTCTCCTTTGCCCCCCTTGTGCATATATCTGCCATAAAGGGCACCAACCTGGATAAGCTGCTCTCCGCTGTGGTCACCGTGAAGGATCAGATGAACAAGCGCATCGGCACGGCCCAGCTGAACGAAGCCCTGCGTGAGTGGGTGGATTACAATCCCCTTCCCTATGCTTCGGGAAAGTCCCTTAAGGTGAAATATCTGACCCAGGTCGATACGGCGCCCCCCCATTTTCTTCTTTTTGTTAATAGAAAGGAGGAATTTCCCGAATTTTATACCAGGTACATTGTCAATCAGCTGAGAAAGGAGTTCCATTTTCACTCGGTACCTATAGAACTGGAGCTTAAGCAGAGTACGAAAAAGGAGTTTTAGGACTTGAAGTTCTTTTCCCGGATATTTCTGATTTCACTGTTCCTGACCGCCTTCCCCCTGGCGGCGCAGTCATCCCTTGACGTATACGAGGATATGCTGAGCCGGGCGGGATTCGCGGAGAACTGGGAAATCCGGGAAAAATACAGAACTTCTGTCATGGCTCCCTTTTACACGGTCATGCACGTCCCCGCCGCCGAATCTTCCCAGATCATTACGGAAGAAGCCGTACGATTTGAACTCAGGCGGGCGGAGACCTCATTCTATCTTCTTTTCCTGAACGAGCAGAAAGGGAAATTTCCCACCCTGGGCCGTGGCAACTGGATTATCAAAAGGGATATCCGCACGGGGGATTTTGAGCAGGCGAAGATATTCCTGCAGAATGACGCGGACACCTTTGTACGCATCTTTCCCGGGGAGAACCGGTCCTATCTGGATATCTACCTGTACGGGCATCAGATTTATCAAAACATACCCGTATCGGTTGCCTTTGATGAACTGGTGCTGAGCCCCTTCGCCCGCATCCTCTCCCTGACACAGAATACCATCGACTGGAACCGGCTCCTGACCGACCGCACCTACGAAGAGTGGGCCCTGTTGAAAGATCTCTCCTTCGCCCTGGAAAAGGGCACCGCCTCTCTGGAGTATGTGGATGACGGGGCCATGAACCGGGAAGGGGAGTGGGTCTATATCGAGTCGGGAGAGCCCCAGAGAGAAACTCCCCCCGGAGTGAACTGCTCCGGTTTCGTCAAATGGGCCGCCGACGGCTTCTTTACGGGAGCCCCCTACGGCCGGGAGGATTTCCTGAGCATCGCCGAGCTGGCCCAGACGCCGGAGGACGAGGCCCGGGGAGAGAGCTCCTGGACGAAAAACTTCGATTACCGGGATCCCCGGTTCGGCCTGGACTGGACCCGGAATATTTCGGTGGTTCTGCGCAAGGCTCTGACGGGACTGGATACGACATGGAAAGATACGGATGTGGACCGGGTCCCCTTC